>CAZRIK010000172.1:0-1505 GCA_964600125.1 uncultured Candidatus Bathyarchaeia archaeon | reverse complement strand
GCATGTTAAAAAAAGAGACGAGGTGCAACATTATAGTCGGCCAGAACGGTCTTGTATATGTTTCCAGCAGAAACCGCGAAGACGAAAAAATAGCCATATTGGCAATCAAGAAAATTGAGGAGGAAGCCCACACTTCAGGGCTCACCAACAGAGTAACTGACATGATAAGAAAAGAAAGAGGTGAAGTTACACAATGACAGATAAAATAGTTTTAGTGAATGAAGAAGGAATCAGAACCGACGGAAGAAAGGTTACTGATCTTAGACCCATAAAGTTGGAAGTTGGCGTACTTGGTAACGCCGATGGGTCAGCATACATTGAAATGGGCAAAAACAAGATACTTGCAGCTGTCTACGGACCGAGGGAGGCGCATCCAAGACACTTGGCGCTTCCAGACAAAGCCCTACTCCGTTGCAGGTACCACATGGCTCCGTTTTCAGTGGAAGAACGAAAATCGCCAGCACCATCCAGACGCGAAATTGAACTATCAAAAGTCATACGTGAATCGCTTGAGCCTGCGATTTTCTTGGAAAAGTTTCCGAGAACCTCGATTGACGTTTTCATTGAGGTACTACAGGCTGATGGCGGAACGAGATGCGCAGGCGTAACCGTGGCTTCTCTGGCATTGGCTGACGCAGGCATACCGATGAGGGATTTGATTGTGGCTTGCGCTGCGGGCAAAATTGGAGACCAAATGGTTGTCGATTTGAACGATGTAGAAGACAAGGAAGGAGAAGCGGACGTGCCAGTCGCTTACATGCCAAGTTTCGACGCCGTCTCGTTGCTTCAGATGGACGGACAGTTGACGACCGAAGAGTTCCAGCAAGCAGTAACCCTTGCATTGGATGGGTGCAAACAGATACATGTACTTCAAAAGGAAGCCTTAAAGGCGAAATACCAGTCAATCAAAGAAGCAGCGGAGGTGTCTGAAGAAGAATGACATCAATAATGGTTTCACGCATAAGACAGCAACAAATCGCGCAGCTTATTGCAGACGGAACAAGGCTCGACGGAAGAGGCCTAAAAGACTACAGACCTATACAGATAGAGTCCGGAATCATCGGAAAAGCAGAAGGCTCAGCCCGAGTTCGACTAGGCAAGACCGAAGTGCTGGTCGGAGTCAAAATTGACGTGGGCGAACCTTTTTCAGACAGACCCAACGACGGCGTGTTAACGACCAACTCGGAGTTCGTGCCGTTAGCATCACCAGAGTTCGAGGCTGGTCCCCCGGGCGAGGAGTCTATAGAGCTCGCAAGGGTCGTGGACAGGGGCATCCGCGAATCCAAGGCAATTAACCTTGAAAAGTTGTGCATCATCCCAGGAAAGAAGGTACTAGTGGTTTTCGTGGACGTCTACGTTCTCAACCACGACGGCAACCTCGTAGACGCCGCAACCTTAGCCGCGATCGCAGCGTTGATGAACACTAAAATCTTCAAGTACGAGGTCAAGAACGAAGAAGTTGTGAAGAAACCTGGCTTCACGCCGCTACCGTTGAAGGAAATTCC
>CAZRIK010000171.1:0-1534 GCA_964600125.1 uncultured Candidatus Bathyarchaeia archaeon | reverse complement strand
CAGAATGTCGCCATCGAAGTTTCTGGCAAAAAAATCTTGGAAGACATCAACCTCGAAATTCCCGAAGGCGAAGTACACGTTCTTTTCGGTCCAAACGGCTCAGGAAAAAGCTCGCTGCTCATGACCATTCTGGGCATACCGTCCTACGAGGTTACGTCGGGCTCCATACTGTTCAAAGGAAAAGACGTGACCCACATGCCCATAAACGAAAGAGTCAAACTCGGAATGAGCGTAGCCTTCCAAAACCCCCCAGCAATTCGCGGCGTAAAACTCGGCGGCATACTCGACTATCTGGTAACAGACAAGCAAGAAATAAGGACGCTGATGGAAAAAGTGAAGTTCCCTCCCGAGTTTCTCGACAGAGACGTAAACCTCGGGTTCTCAGGTGGAGAAGTCAAAAAGTCTGAGGTTCTACAGGTTCTTGCTCAGAACGGCGACTTTGTTATGCTTGATGAGCCAGACTCGGGCGTGGACGTCGAAAACTTGCAGGTTGTCGGGAACCTGATCAACGGCATGCTTTCGGAGAAGTCAGCCCTCCTAATCACCCATCAAGGCCACATTCTGCGGTACGTGAACGCTGACAAAGCCCACGTCCTCATAAAAAGCACAATCGCGTGTTCAGGAGAACCCGTCAACATTCTTACCCAAATTTTGAATGAAGGATACGGTTGGTGCATGAAATGTCCAAAGACCACGAAGCTGCAACAAAAGCAAAAGATAAGCCCGCTGCACTAGGCCCAGACATCAACGTAGACAAATTCACGAGGGAAACAAAAAGCTGGGAATCCTGCCCGATTTCGCAGCTCCCCGAAGACGTGTTGAGACGGGCTTACGAAGTGGGCATAGTTCCCGAGAAAGAAGCGCGTTCAGGCACATTCTTCCAGCTCGACCATTCCGTCACCTCGAAAGTGGTTCAAAGCATGTTCGAAGGCAAAGCCGAAGTCATGAGTACAGCCGACGCCATGAAAAAGTATGACTGGCTCAAAGACTACTGGTGGAAAGTCGTCAAGGTCGACGCGGACAAGTACACGTCCCTCGCTGAAACGAAATGGGACCAAGGCTACTTCATCAGGATACTGGAAGATCAGAAGATTACGCTTCCGCTTCAAGCCTGCCTCTTCATCTCAACGAACAACCTTGACCAGAACGTCCACAACATCATCATCGCCGAAGCAGGCTCAGAAAGCCAGCTGATAACAGGCTGCACAACACATCCGAACGTCAACAGCGGACTGCACGTTGGAATCTCAGAATTTTTCGTCAAAGAAGACGCGAAGCTCACCTTCACCATGATCCACAACTGGGCACAAGGATTCGACGTCCGCCCGAGATCAGCAGCCACAATCGGAGACAACGGAGTCTTCGTAAGCAACTACCTGTGCTTCAAACCCGTAAAAAGCCTCCAAATGTACCCAACCGCATACTGCAAAGGCGTAAACTCGAGAGTAAGCTTCAACAGCATCCTCTACGGCATGAAAGACTCATACATAGACACCGGAGCAAAAGTTGTGCTCCAAAACGAGGGAACAAGAGG
>CAZRIK010000170.1:0-1583 GCA_964600125.1 uncultured Candidatus Bathyarchaeia archaeon | reverse complement strand
AAGAAAGCGGTCTTCCACTGGTTCACAGGCTCCTCGGACGATTTGAAGAAGCTTCTGGACCATGGCTACTACGTTTCTGCCACGCCTGCAGCAGCATACAGCAAAGAACATAGAGCTACAATCGAAAACGCCCCTTTGGAACGGATTCTGTTAGAGACCGATTCGCCCGTCTCGTATAAGGGTGAACCCTCGGACCCCAGTCATGTTCTCAAAGCTCTCGCCGCGGTGGCTGAGCTGAAAAAGGAGAAACAGGAAAAGGTGGCAGAAGTGACAACAGAGAACGCTGAGACCGTGTTCGGAATCGGATGAACAATTTTTGGCGATGATGGGTCTTAACTTATTATCTTAACAACGTTTCCGTTTCTGGGCACGCTTAGCGTATCCGCGACCAATGAGCATTTTGCCCTCAAGACGTATGCGATGGGTCTAGGTAAGACGTGTTCAACTTCAGTTAGGCTTTCGTAGTTTCCCTGTCCCTTGGCGATTATGACGTCAGCGGCGTGCAGATGTTCTAGGAATTCATCTGACGATTCATCAAGGTTCGTGCCGATGTGGTCGTTTCCCGTCGTGATCACCTCAGCGACCTTTCCAAGCCCAACTTGCTTGGCGTCCTCCATGGTTGCGTCGTTCAGGATTGGACCAGATTTTACGACTGCGCAGACCTTGACCTGAAAGTGGTCGGTGATTGTTTTGATGAAGAACGCGTCAAACACGATTTCTCCAGCGTTGTCCAACAAATAAACGACCCTTTTCGACCTTGAGAGAGCTTCCGCAAGCTTCGGCGTGTCATCTATAGCCAGAGTCCCATCCAAGCATGCACAGAGAGAAGACTCCAGCTCATCCATTTTGAACTTGTGCCCCTCTACCTCGAAGTCAATCGTGTTCCCGCAAATGGCGCCCAAGGCTGCAAGCCTGAAAGCGTCCGTGAACTCAAGCTGGGCGCATTTCTTTTCCAGCACTTTGACGACGCGCAGCGCAATTTCGTTAGAAGCCTTCTTCAACTCCTTAAACGGGTCTGGGTTGCCCGTGATTCGTTTAGCCATCCTCTGGACGTGAGTGTGAAACGCAGCTGGAGTATCATTCAGCACCCTAGGGGTTTGAGCTAACCACTTCATCGTTTCAAAAACCAGTTTGCCCTGAAGCTCCTTGTCTTCGGTTGCCTTCACGGCGATGTCGAGGGCTGTCCTAACCGTGCATGGGAGGCAAAGCAGCTCGCCTTTCATTGGTTCGTTTCTCCTCAAATGTCGCTTGGTTTCGCTTCACTAAACAGGTTGAGACTAATAAACGCTGAGTGCCGAGGTTTGATTTGTAACGCTTTTGAGCTTCCTCAATCAATATGCGCGGTGGATGAGCTTTCATGTCTGCAAGAAACCGAGTTGTCGTTGACGAGCGGGAGAAACCTTCAGGCGTGCCCTTGCTGTTGAGGGAGCTCGGGTTGATGGTTGAGTTCCGAATGCTCAACGTCGGAGACTACGTTGTCCCCGGATGCGCCGTTGAACGTAAAGAGGCAAGGGATTTCCTGAAGTCCCTTTATTCGCACCGCATTTTCGATCAGGCTCACAGGCTACGCGAAGTTTACGAAA
>CAZRIK010000169.1:0-1607 GCA_964600125.1 uncultured Candidatus Bathyarchaeia archaeon | reverse complement strand
AAAGTTTCTGTCAAAGTAATTGCACTTAAACCTATTGAACTCTACGAAATGGAACCTCTAGTCCTTGAACTATCTGCCACATACCAATTACCGGGCAGGAGATCTGTTACTGTTTCTTCACAACGTTTGTTGGACATTCACGGCGCATCCGAAGGGCCAGAACTGATACGCAACGGTGTTTTTTCCGGTAACGGCGACCCGTGGTTCACATGGATGCACACGCCGAAAAACGGCACTGTGTCTGTATCTGACGGAGAACTCAAAGTGGAATTGAAAAAATCTGAAGCCTGGTGGGATGCGGGGATAGGGCAGAGTGTCGGACAGCTAAAAGCAGGTGGACGTTATAAGGTTGCTTTTAAAGCTGCCAATACCGGTGGAAATGGAGTAATTCATTTCCAGGTTTCAAAAGAAGGCCAGAATGATCCCGTTACGGTTATAATTAACGGCCAGCCTAATCAAGACGAGAGGATTGTTGTAGGCAAGACAATGGAAAAACATACGGTAGAATTTGTCGTACCACGTGATACTGATATTGCTAAAGCAAAACTTATCTTTTGTTTAGGTGACTTGCGAGATGCGTCTATTGATGATGTCTCGTTACGAGAGGTGGTGGGTGAACAACCCGCTAAATAAAATGATTAGGGGGTGAGAAGATGAAATTTACCGATGGTTTTTGGAGGATGCGCCAAGGTGTTAATCCGTATTATCCTGTTCAAGTGCACGAAGTCGAAATTGAGAAAGATGCTTTGCTCGTTTATGCTTCAACAAGAAGAATTAATCACCGCGGAGATACGATAAGTCTTCCTCTTTTGGCAATCCGTTTTTCGTCTCCTATGGCTAATATTATCAGAGTGCAGATGTATCATCATAAAGGAGTACCCGCAAAGAAACCGCAGTTTGAACTTAACTTAAAACATTCGCAAAATGTAAAAATTCATAATGATTCAAAATCAGCAACATTGACCAGCGGAAATTTAAGCGTGCGAGTAAACAAAACAGGCGACTGGAAAATAGAATTCAAAGACGTGAATAAAGTTATCACTAGCAGTGGCTCGCACGGGATGGGTGCGGTTGATGTCGAGGGTAAGAAATATATGCACCAGCAGCTTGCTTTAGGGGTAGGTGAGTGCGTTTACGGTTTAGGCGAACGATTTACGTCTTTCGTTAAAAACGGGCAAGTCGTGGAAATATGGAATGAAGACGGCGGCACGAGCAGCGAACAGGCATACAAGAATATACCTTTCTACATTACCAACCGCGGATACGGCGTGCTTGTAAATCAGCCGGAAAAAGTTTCTTTCGAAGTCGCTTCCGAAAAAGTGGAACGCATTCAGTTCAGTATACCCGGAGAATCCCTTGAATATTTTCTTATATATGGCCCATCGCCTAAAGAAGTATTGAACCGATATACAGCGTTGACTGGTAAGCCTGCACTGCCACCAGCTTGGTCTTTCGGTTTGTGGCTTACAACTTCTTTTTGTACAAATTACGATGAAAAAACAGTCACAAGTTTTATTCAGGGAATGGCTAAACGTAATCTCCCTTTGCATGTGTTCCATTTCGATTGTTTCTGGATGAAGGAACTGCATTGGTGCAATTTCGAGTGG
>CAZRIK010000168.1:0-1611 GCA_964600125.1 uncultured Candidatus Bathyarchaeia archaeon | reverse complement strand
AGAGAGAAAGGCGTACGAAAAAGAAATGGACCAGATCATTCTATACGCCTACAATCAAATTCTTGGCATAAAGAGAGCTGCAATGAAGCTCGGTCTGGGAAGAAAAGACGTGGAAAAAATCTTCTATAAAAATGCTGAGAGACTTTTAGCAAAAACGGAACCTTAAATATCGAAGTATTTGGGAAACTTTGTTTTTCCCAAAAAAACCGAAGATTGTTAAACCTGCGTTCGCCAACCTGATATGCAATTTAGTATGCCAATCATGTTGAGAGTGTCTTCCAGTAAGGTTTCAGCGACTCACAAATTGCTCTATAAACCTGCATTTTATTGTCATAGATGCCCTCGTATTCTTTTCTAGGCTCGGTTCTGTTATGTATAGAGACCGCTTTTTGTACCCCCTCCTTTACGTCCTTAAACATCCCTACGCTTTCGCCTCCTATAATAGCAGCGCCGAGAGAAGCCGCCTCTCGGTTTCTTAAAGTAATCACCGCTTTTTGTGTGGCATCAGCGATTATCTGTTGCCATAATGCGGATTTGGAGGCGCCCCCTATGAACCTGTACTCGTGAATGTTTTTTCCCGCCTTCTTAAAAATCTCAGTCATGTGAATGACCTCCATCGCATTTCCTTCAAGCACAGCTCTGATCAAATGACCCTTGGTGTGGGCTAAAGTCAGTCCAATAAAACACCCTTTCGCTTCATAATCGTCCAAGGCTCCTGCTAAGAATGGCAGAAAAATAAGCCCCTTCGAACCTGATTCTGTGTCCGCTGCTTTTTCAGTTAGCAGGTCATATGGATCCTTGTTGAGTGAACACGCTTTTTCTTTCTCAGCCTCTCCCAGTTGATCCCTGAACCACCTCAAAGCAACACCGCACGGGGAGGAGGTTAACAACAACCACTTTCCGCGAATTGTATGATGATAACAAAAATATTCTGCCGAATTCGGTATAGGACTCTCAAGTGAGGTTACAAGAGCCCAAGATGTGCCAGCGGAAAGGAGAGCGATTCCCGGTTCAATCGTTCCAGCGCCCACAGCAGCCATGCATTGGTCGTGTCCTCCTAAAACAATTGGGGTTCCAGATGGCAGTTGTGTCTTCGTTTCCATCTCTCTTGTTACTTCACCTACGAGGTCGCCTGTTTCTCTTAATTCGGGCAACATGTCTTCTGACAAACCGATCAGATTAAGAATATCATTCGACCACTCAACTTTCTTTGCGTCAAAAATTATTGGTTCCAAGAATGACGCGTTTGACAGGTCTGTCACGCATTTGCCAGTAAGTTGCATTATAATGAAATCCTGAACCTGAAGAAATTTGTCAGCCCGCTTAAAGACTTCTGGTTCGTTTTCTTTCAACCACAATATTTTCGGGACCATAAAGGCTGGTATAGGTTCTCTGCCGCAAGCCTCCAATATTGGTTTATGACCGATGATTCTGGTTAATTCGGAACACTGTGGAACTGCTCTCTTGTCAAGCCAAGTTATAGCTGACCTAACAGGGTTTCCTCGGCTATCAACAGGTATCAAGGTTCCTCCCTGTACGGAGAAACATACTGCAACAATCTTTTGGGAATTAACCTGAGGACAGTTCATCACTTCCCTGATTGAAGAGATA
>CAZRIK010000167.1:0-1703 GCA_964600125.1 uncultured Candidatus Bathyarchaeia archaeon | reverse complement strand
CACATCAACGCTAAAGAGGGCGACGAAAAACAGCTAAAAAGGGTCGAAATCAGCTTCGGAGGGCACCCGTTACCTGACGAAAAATGCGCGGAGGGAGCAAAAAGGATTCTAGAAATCGCCAAGAAAGTCAGGAAGGGTGACCTAGTTTTTTATTTGAGTTCAGGCGGCGCCACGTCGTTGACGGCTCTGCCTCCGCCAAGCATCAGCCTAGAAGACCTGCGAAAAACGTATTTGCTGTTGTATTTTGACCGCGGAATCCCAATATGGGAACTAAACGTTGTCAGGCATCACCTTTCAGCTGCCGCTGGGCACCAAATTAGCAGGCTCATCTCCCAAGCCCAAAGAGTGAACTTGACAACGATGGAGCTTTGGCCTGAAGAAACAACTGAATACATGGATTTGCCGTACGAACTCGCAAACTTCGGTGAAGCCATTAGAATTCTGAAAAAATATGACGTTTGGGACGAGCTTCCGCCATCGGTCAGAAAGTTCTTCGAAGACGCTGATCTGAGATACGAGGTTCCGAAAACGAAGAAACAAGGCGCAGAAAAATCGCTTTCGTTCAATGTAATAGACAGCGAATTCATGTTGCAGGCTGCGGCGAAAAAGGCAAACGAATTAGGCTTGAACCCAGTAATTCTAGCTCAACGCTTAAGCGCAGAGGCAAAGGATGCCGCCAGAACCTTAGCCAGCGTCGCACGGGAAGTGGAGATGCGTAATAGGCCTTTCAAGCCGCCGTGCGTCCTCATTTCTGGGGGAGAACTCATAGTGACGATGGGGAAGGCTGATCTGAAGACGAAGGGCGGGCGTAACCAAGAGTTCGCTCTCGCTTCAGCCACGAGGATAGAAGGAAGCGAAAGGATAACGGTTGCTTCGGTTGACTCTGATGGGACAGACGGACCTACCGAGGTCACAGGGGGAATGGCGGATGGCTACACGATGAAGAGGGCAAAGGAATTGAACGTCGACGTTTTCAGAGCTCTCTACGAACACGACTCATATGAAGCTCTAGTAAAGCTTGAGGACACCATATTCACTGGAAGCACAGGCACAAACATCCAGGACCTAAGACTATTCTATATTAGTAACTAGGTCTTTCACAGTGGCAAACGCGTTCATTCAGTAACAATCGAAAAAATGGTTGTTCTGATCTCGGTTTATTATTCAAGTATTTTCTTGATGACTTCGTTGTCGACGTCTTCCGCTAACGGAATCCCAGTTACTTTCACCGCTCTCTCGGTTAACGCCATAAGGTCGTTTCGTTCCAGTAGGTCTAGGCGCCACTTGCGGGCTCCAGCCATCATCTGCTTCAGCCCCACCTTCACGCGTTCGTTCAGGTACGAATACAAGCCAACAGCTTCCCACGGAACATCCTTGAACCGTTCGCCGAGTTGGCTTTTGAGTTCGGGCGTTGCTACAAAGAACTTCTCTGGGTCGTTGCCGTAATTGTCAGTGAAAGATTTGGGCAGTTTTCCCGACTGCGAGAGCTCAACGAAATATGAGCTCTTCATGACAGCCGTCAACGGCGACCTAGCCATGAGGACACCCTTGATTAAGGGTCCTTCTCCGAAGTTGCTCATCGCCATAGCCTTGTAAATCTGGGTTTCGTTGATGAACCCGCCAGCAATTATGATGTCAGGCACATGTCGACCCTTCTTCTTCAGGATTTGGGCGCACCTCAAAACCAAAGCCTCAAGGTAAAC
>CAZRIK010000166.1:0-1703 GCA_964600125.1 uncultured Candidatus Bathyarchaeia archaeon | reverse complement strand
AGAGGTGGAGGTCGAAAACATCGGAACCCTCAGAAACCCCATAACCGAAGACGCTGCAGCAACGTGAGGGCTTTGAAAGCTAAATTTTAAATAAAGATGCGGTTATTGTTTTGTTTCGTGCCGCGGTAGCTTAGTTTGGGAGAGCACCCGACTTACGGCTGTCCGAACCAGCAAAGTAAGGGTGAAGCTGAAGCCCAAACCAAGTGCAAGGTCTGAAACCGGGTTGTCGGGTGTTCAAGTCACCCCCGCGGCACCACCAAATCCCTATTTGCCGAGAGACGGCTTCTTTAGAAGATTCTTGAAAAATCGTCGTAAACTTCTCTTCTGTGCCCGATGAACAGGATTATGACCTTCTTTTCGCCCTCATCCACGGTGTAGATTGCCCTGTAATCTCCGGTTCTCAGCCTAAAAAAACGCGAGTCCCGAAGCTGCTGACCCTTCGTTTTTGGGGAACTTTCGAGTTCCGCTAGAGCAGCAATTATTCTTTCTTTTATTTTTACGTCCGTCTTACTCAGGAACTCGGCTGCTTTGGGGTGCAGCAAAATTTTGTAGATCAATGGATTTCCTCAAGCGGGACGAGGGTCTCAGGATGCTCCTCGGCTTCTTTGTTTCTTTCTACGAGCATTTTGTAGAACTCTCTTGTCCGCTCCCTCTCTTCGTAGAGGCTTATGATTGTCTTCACAGCGTCGCTTCTGCTTTTGAACCGTCCCTCCGCGACCCAGCGGTCAATCTCCTCCACGAGTACGTTGGGCATTCTGACCTGAACCTGCGTCATAACCGAATCACACAGTAAACATAAACGTTTACATTATTTAAAGTTGGCGCCGCGCATACCCACAAAACAATATTTTTATTAACCTACTTCGACGGCAATAATACAACACCCGAACGGAAGATTGACACAATGCCCTCGTCGATTCTGTCCCACCAGGCGCCCGCGCTTCAGCTCAAAATGAAGTGGCCAAAAAAGTTTGACGGCACAAGCCTGTGCGTAGGCTCGTTTGCGCCCGACTTCGAATGGTTCCTTAACCTGTTCAACATCGGCGTCGCCGAACGCACGTTCCACTCCGTAGGCGAAATGGTCTACATCTTCCCAGTGTCCCTCGCCCTAGTGGTCCTCCTCGACAAACTAGTTTTACCAGCAGCCTCGAACTTGGCGAGGAACAACCGCCTAGGCTTATTTTCAAGGTGCCTGTCATACTTCGGCGTCGACGAGTGGCACGTCCTGAAAACAAAAAAGATGGACGTTCGGTGGCTTGTGAAGGCGTCCTACTCTTTCGTCGTGGGCGTTCTGACCCATTTCCTACTTGACCTTCCGAGCCACAACCAAATAACGTATTTGGCACCCTTTTACAGCGCTGAAATGCCCGCGTGGTTCCTGTACGAGTATGCGAGGCTGGAGCTCCCCCTCCATGGGTTCGAGGAAATAACCAACTACAACCTGATTTGGCTCGCTTTCTCCATCATCTTTGGCGTAGTCACACTTTACCAGCTGCGGTACACCAAGAAACACAAGCTAATAGCGAAGTGGTACGGAACCTAGGCGACACCGCTGGACACTTGGTTAAAGGTTAATAGGGCGCAAAAAGATTTTAAGACGACGCCCAATACAATTCAATCCTGCGCGGCCGTAGTCTAGTTTGGTCCAGGACGTCAGCCTGCCACGCTGGTGACCCGGGTTCAAATCCCGGCAGCCGCACCAT
>CAZRIK010000165.1:0-1740 GCA_964600125.1 uncultured Candidatus Bathyarchaeia archaeon | reverse complement strand
AATCGTGGAGATTTCGTCGCTTAAGTCACAGGTTTTCCCTGTCTTGGAAAAGGTAGCATCTCAAGGAGTAAGGACGATTTCGATTCATCCCCTTTTTGGACCCGGCGTCACGAAAACTGAGGGAGAAAAAATCGCGCTTGTTCCAGTGTCAGACCCGTCTTCGGAGTTTAAGGCAGCGAAAACGTTGTTTCCGAGCGTGGAGCTGGTCGTCGTCGACGTTGAGGAACACGACAAAGCCATGGCTGCGGCGCTTTCGCTTCCGCATTTCCTCAACATAGTCTTCGCTTCAGTGATTGGGCAGGAAGACCTTAACGTCCTGAAAAAGCTGGGGGGCACAACCTTCGCGTTGCAGCTGATTTTGAGCGAAGGGGTGATGAGCGAAGACCCGTCGTTGTATGCCTCAATCCAGATGGATAACAAGTTTTCGGCGCAAATCCTCGAAAAATTCATCTCGAACGCCGAGACGCTTAAACGGCACGTCAAGGAAGGAAACCTTAAAGCCTTCGCACAGTTCTACGCTGACACCCAGACATCGTTGGCTAAGGACAGCGACTTCGGCATTGCATACGAAAAAATGTACAAAGCCTTGGAAGCCATTTGAGGATACTCATACTTTACCGAAAATGTAGCTTAGAGCGTCAGGTTTAGCCTGTGAGCTTAACCAGAGTGTTCGTGTTTCTGACCCCAGAAAGCTTCCTTATCATGTCAATTTTCCTGTTCAGCTCATCCATAGTGTACGCTTGAATCAGGGCTGCGATGTCGTAGTCTCCCGAAACCTCGAAGACCCTTGAAGCAATCTTGCCCATGCTTTTTATGGCGTCTTTTGTCCCAGTCGGACTTGTTTCCACGAGAACTATGCCTTCGAACTCCGCCATCGTCTCGACCGTGAACCCTTTGATGATGCCTTGCTTGACGAGCTCCTTAATCCGCCTTCTGACCGCGCCCTCAGTCAAGCCGACCAGCTTCGCAACTTTCACGTACTTTGTTCTGGCGTCCCGTTTCAGAATCTTCAGAATCTCAAGGTCCACTTCATCCATGGCTCTTATTTTGTCTTCGAAAAATATATGCCTTTTGCGAAAATCGTAACCAACATGATTATTTAGACTTTATTAAATCCTTTGTAGCCAGATGAACGGAGGGTTCGGACCCTGAATCAGTTTTCAACATCAATATCAAAAAAACGCAGTCGCAATCTGGCTCAGGGGATGCTCAACATATAAATCATAAATAACGTGTAAAAATAGTTATTTACGAAAATCGGAATCAAAAAACGAAAAACATAAATACAGCGCTTTGAAAAAAAATGCGTTATTAGGTGATAATCAGGATGCGCAAGTTCAGCGGATGTTACACTGCGTCAATAACGCCATTAAAGAAGAGTGGAAAAGTCGATTATGAAGGGCTAAAAAGCCTAGTAGACTTCCAGGTGAAAGAAGGAATAAGCGGCATACTAGCCGTGGGAACGACGGGCGAAAGCCCGACCCTCACGTGGAACGAGCACCTCAAAGTCATCGAGAAAGTTTACGATTACGTAGACGACAGATGCCTCACAATCGGCGGAACGGGAAGCAACAACACCGAAGAGACCCTTGAAGCCACCCACGAAGTCTCCGAACACGGCGTAGACTGCATACTGCTCGTTGACCCCTACTACAACGGTCCCAGCTCAACGGAGATAAGAAGGGAATACGTTGAACCCGTGGCTCGAAAGTTCCCCGAAATCCAAATCATCCCATACGT
>CAZRIK010000164.1:0-1773 GCA_964600125.1 uncultured Candidatus Bathyarchaeia archaeon | reverse complement strand
GTTCAAGGGCGAAGCTCTGGGTCAGCCCGACGCCGCCGAACTTGCTTCCCGCGTAGGCTGAGTTTCTCTCGCTTCCTTGGAGTCCCGACTTCGAGTTTATCTGGATGATGTCCATCGTCTGCGACGGGTCGCGTTTGTGCTGTTCAGCCATGACTCGGGCAACGTGTTTTACGCACAGGAAGTATCCCGTAAGGTTGATTCGTACAACGCTTTCGAAGTCGTCGAGGCTGAGGCTTTTCACGCTACTAGGCTTCACTATGCCTACGCTGTAAACGAGAACGTCGATCACGCCGAAGGATTGCACGACCTTCTCAACCATGTCCATGACGCTTTGCTCGTTAGTTACATCGCAATAAGCTGCTAAAGATATCTCTGAACCAGCGGATTTGTTTAGTTCAGAAGCCAATTTACGTGCGTTGTCTTGAGCAACGTCTGCAATGGCGACGCGTGCGCCGTTTTTAACGAAGTCTCGGGCTACGCCTTCTCCGATTCCCCTTGCTCCGCCAACGATGACCGCGACTTTACCCTCGACTGGACTAGTATATTTCGTGTTCACTTTTTCTTCACTGGATTGATTTAGGTTTTTTTAGGATAAAAGCCCTTATGTATAATGCTTTAAGGCAATAATCTCGGAAATTTTATATTGCTGTTTGGATTTTTTCTAGAAAATTTTTTGCTTTCGTCAACTGCTCTTGACCTTTTTCTGTGAGTCTGTAATATTTTCGCCGTCCTTTAACGTAGGATTCGACGTAACTGTCCTTCTCAAGCAAATATAGAACTCGGTATCCCGTGACCCTTCCTGACCAGAAGCCGAACTCGGAATTGACCTTTTTTCTCAACTCGTAAGCGTACTCGTCGTTTTGGGCGAGGATTTTGAACATGAAAATCCACAGGTTCTCTTTGAGTATTTTGTCTTTGAGCCTTTCTACGGGTTCCTTGACCATGATTCTACTATTCTCTGATACTATAAAACTTTATATGTTCCATGATACCATAAAACAATCTTGTCTAAAGAAACAATACGGAGACGAAGTTCATGGCAAAAATAAAAGTCGGCGTCGTAGGAGTCGGCAACTGCTTTGCCGGGCTAGTTCAGGGAATAGAGTATTACAAAAAGAACCGAACCAAAAAAAACGGCTTGATGCACGAGACCCTCGGCGGCTATGGAATAGAGGACATAGAATTCACGAGCGCCTTTGACGTCGCAGCTGACAAGGTCGGCAAGCCACTAAGCGAAGCAATCTACGCGGACCCTAATTACGTTCGCTGGACAGACAGCGTCTCATCGTGTGGCAAAACGATGGTCAAGGAATCCCCCATTCTGGACGGCGTCGGAGTTTACGTTGTCAGCATGATTAATCCACTGAAGCAAACCAAATCCGCTAAGGAACTCCGAAAAATTGCCACAGACGAAATCGAGAATTCAGGCACGAAAGTTTTGCTTAACTATTTGCCTGTGGGAAGCCAGAAGGCAACCGAGTTCTGGGCGGACGTTTCCTTAGAGGCAGGATGCGCCTTCGTCAACTGTATCCCAGTTTTCATCGCTTCAACCGAAACGTGGGAGAAAAGGTTCCGCGAAAAGAAGCTGCCGATAGTTGGGGATGACATTAAGGCTCAGATAGGCTCAACCATAACTCACAGAACCTTAACAAAGCTCTGCTTGGACAGAGGCGCAGTGATAGACAGGACGTACCAGATTAACGTAGGCGGCAACACGGACTTCGCTAACATGCTGGAAAGGGAGAGGCTGGCAAGCAAAAGGATATCGAAGAC
>CAZRIK010000163.1:0-1785 GCA_964600125.1 uncultured Candidatus Bathyarchaeia archaeon | reverse complement strand
GGGCAAATCACAGCCAGAGGATAGGATGAAATTAGGAAACGGCTCCATGGCTTTGAGAAGGCTGTTAGCGGCGGTGATTACGGTTTGGTGATCCCCCTGCATGAGAACATCCACTGAGGCAAGGTTGCCGATGAGGACGATCCCGGGAGGCACCTGGGTTGCAATCTCTGGAAAATTCACCTGACTGTCCAGAGACAGGCCATGGGCACCGCTTTGCGTCATGGCCGACAGCAGATGCGTCGATTTGCCGCAGATATGCAGCACCGGAACGGCTCCCGCAGCGCTGATCTCCTCACATAGGCGGTGCAAGCGCGGCAGCACCAGTTGGGTGAAAGAGCGGGGAGAAAGAATAACGGCGGTGGGTTCCAGTACTGCCACCAAAGCCGCCCCGGACTCCGCTAAGGCGCGGGCGTAAACGACTCCTACCGCAACAGTATAATCAAGTAAGGATGCTGCAAACTCCTGATCTAGGATGCTCTTTTCCGCCAAGACTTGCACTCCTGCCATTTCCCCCGCCAGAGTGAAGGGACCGATCACGTAAGCCCCCACAGGCATAGGCAGTTGCCGGCTCAAACCGGACACCGCATTCAGAAACACCGGTAGGCGACCATCGTTGTGCGGGTCCGGAATCCGGAACTGCTCTAGAGATGAATGGTTATCCACAGGATGAGACGTCACCACAGGCGCCCTCTGGGGTTCAAACCGAATTTTAAGCCCAAGGGCTTCCGCTTCCACCGTGAGATCCATAAGGGTGAAGGCCAAGTCGGCATCGATGGCTTCCTGTAGGGCACTGATCGCCTGTACGTGCAGGCTGTGGTCCTGCAGGCAAGCCAAAATGGTTTGACCAATCAGCTGCACACCCGGCAATCCCGCCAATGGGGCAACCAGTCGCTGTTCTTTTTGCTTGAGTAAGTGATGAATATCGTCTGGCATTCTAATTATAAGAGTATTATCGTTGGTTACTTTTTGTCAAACACGGTAGGTGGATATCGAACCATCCTTTTATACCTATTGCTTAACAAGCAGTGACAGTATTACACTATAGCCACCTATTCTGGGATATAGGACGTTTTAATTCAGCCTAATCTTTTAAAAGGGAGTCCTGTGATGCGCGAAGATTTAAGTTCAGATATTGTAAAGCTTAATAGAGACAAAGCCTTGGCAGCGGTTAAGGTTAGGTTAGAAGATGGTGAAGACCCACTTGCTATATTGGATGAATGCCGACTTGGAATGTCCCTTGTAGGTGAGCGATTCCAAGCGGGTGATTACTTTTTAGCAGAACTCATGCTCTCCGCTGAGATCTTCAAAAAAGCAGTTATCATTCTTGAGCCATATATAGCAAAAGTTCAATCGCCTAAGCCCATTGGGAAAGTTGTACTGGCGACATTAGAAGGCGATATACACGATTTAGGTAAAAATATCTTCTCCATATTGCTCAAGTCCAAAGGCTTTGAGGTACACGACATGGGGGTAGATGTCTCTCCTGTTCGGGTGTTGGAGAAAGTCAGGGAGACGAATCCACACTTCGTAGGATTTTCGGTGCTCATTACTTCCGCCTTCGACAGCATGAAGCAGGTCGCGAACATGTTTGAAGAAGCCGGACTTCGAGGACAATTCAAACTCATGGTCGGCGGAGGAGTAACCACGCCTGCTGTCAGAGATTATATAGGGGCTGACTTCCAAACCACAGACGCTATTGAAGGTTTGCACTATTGTATAAGTAACATGAAAGGAGTCTGCAATGATTAGTGAAAGCATGACTTCTCAGGAGAGGGTGACGGCTGC
>CAZRIK010000162.1:0-1808 GCA_964600125.1 uncultured Candidatus Bathyarchaeia archaeon | reverse complement strand
ACGCTGTTCCTGATTTCCCTCGACAAGTACTCAGGATGAGCAGTGTGAATAGCCGTGGCTTCAGAAATCATTCCCTCAATGAAGATGGGCGCTTCCTTCATCATCCCCCTCTTCATGTACTCGTCCAAAACAAGCATGATCTCCTGAGCTCTACCGACGGCTGGAACTGGAATAAGGACCTTTCCGCCGCGGGTGAGAGTTTCGTTGATGATTGTGGTAAGCCTTTCTTCCGCTTCTTCCCTCGTAGGCATAATGTCGCTTGGACCGCTGTACGTGGCTTCGGTTATGATTGTTTCAACCCTCGGAAAATCTCTGGCAGCTGCCTCAAGCAGCATGGTTTTGCCGTACTTGAAGTCGCCCGTGTAGACTATGTTGTGGTATCCTTCACCCACGTGCAGATGAACCACCGACGAACCCAAAATGTGCCCTGCGTTGTGCAGGGTCAACCTGATGTCGGGAGCAATGTCCGTGACCACCCCGAACCTTAACGGAACCGTGTGCAAGATGCTGTCCCGCACGTCTTTTTGGTCGTAAAACAGGGGTAGTCCCTGCTTGGACATGACGTCGAGGTAGTCGAGCTGAAGCAAAGTCATGAGATTCAAGTTCGGCACAGAACAATACACTGGTCCATCAAAGCCGTACTTGTAAAGAAATGGGAGGAAGCCGCAGTGATCCAGATGGGCGTGGCTTATGACGACCGCGTCCAAGTTTGAAGGATCAAACTGGGCAACGTCAAACCTAGGAAAAGCCTCGAAAGGCCTCGTCGAACCAGGATTAATACCGCAATCAACCAGAACCTGGCTTTCTCTCGTTTCAACAAGAACCGCCGAACGACCAACTTCCCTTGCTGCGCCCAACATTGTGACCCTGACGTCCCCAATTTCGTGTATCAAGGGTCTGTAGATTCTTTCGCCGACGTTCCGAAGGATTCTTTCACGTTCTTTGCTTCCAGAATAGAGAGTGTGTCTGACGTGAGCGATGATTTTCGAAGGCTTCGGAGGGCTTCTCAGGACGCGAGGAATCCATCGGGTTTTGACCACGATTTCCTGAAGCGTCACTCCGTCTTTTCCAATGGCTAGGCCTGGTTTTTTGGCTTCGATGACTGCCTCGCCGATCGTTGGGTCGAAAAGAACGTTTGTGACTTCGGCTTCTTGCGGAATTATGCCGGCAATCGTCTTTTGCGCTTCAGGTTCAGCCATTCTTACCGAAGGATCGGAACGTATGACTATTCTCTTTTTGATGAGGTTAACAATTTCCGTGATGGCTCGGCTTTCGGTGACCCTGATCTCGGGTCTTTTCGTGTAAATGGCGAGTGAGGGACCTTCAAACTCGATCCGCGTAAGTTCCGCTTCTTTTGGAAGGTGCTCCAAAATGGTTTGACGTGTCCTCTTGTCTTTCTCTATCGAGCCCACTTTCTTCTAAAATCTCCTTTTCCGAATGTTCATCTAATTATCCGTCAAAATCTGACCTTTTTCGTCGTCGCTCAATTCTCTGTAGCCGTTAAAGTCTATGACTGAAACGTCGAAGCTGTCTCCGCTGGCAACGTTCCTCTTCATCGCGGAGTTCACTGACTTCACAACAATCTGCAAGACTTCTTTCAGAGGCAAACCTTCACGGTACCTTTCTTCTAAAACGCCGTAGGCTACTGGCGAACCAGACCCCGTGGCGACGCATTTTTCTTCCAGTATGCTTCCGAACGGGTCTATCGTGAAGATGTGGGGACCAGAATCGTCGACTCCGCCGATGACTATCTGAGCCAAGAACGGCGAATATCGGTTCGAGAAGAACAAGTTTGCCACCAAACGTGC
>CAZRIK010000161.1:0-1834 GCA_964600125.1 uncultured Candidatus Bathyarchaeia archaeon | reverse complement strand
AAGACATCTACTTTCGAGATCAACCGAAGAAACCGTCAAAACCCAAAAAAGAACCGGGACCGAAACCGCCAAAAAACGATAAGAAAAAAAACGGACAGGATGTGTGATGGAAAAATACGGGGTAGATGAGGAAGCATCGCAAGAAAAACGCGCTAACCTCAAAGATGGCCGATGCCCGACCTGCAATGAACTGCTTCTGGAAGTAGAAGAAACGGGAGTATTCATATGTCCCAAGTGCGGTACAAAGCCCTTCGAAGAAGGTTAAATAGGGCTACAACAACGGACGAAGAAAAGTTGCGGGCATTGCGAGCACTTTTCATGATGGTTTACAATTCAGAGGCAAGCCTCATCCCCCTAACCACAGAATTATTTCACGTGTTGGGGGATATTCTGGAAGGAACTCCCCCAGAAGAACTACGGTTATACCGACTCAATAAAGAAACATTTCTCCAAACATACGAAGACCTGAGTTGACAACTCGTTAAAAGGAAAAAAACATGGAACCCACAGAGAACAAAGAAACCAAAGTACCTATGGCAGAAACGAAACCGGCCGAAACACCGGCATTACCGCGAAACACAAAAACTACCAAAAAGGCAACACCCAAGAAACCAAAGAAGTCCGCCGAGAATCTTACTTGGAAATTGAATGACATTATTCTTTCCAAAATCTGGAACAGAGAGAAATTGGGGGATATAACCGACCTAGTTGCCTCTATTAAAAAGCGCGGGCTGGTTCAGCCCTTGGTGGTTCGCCGTACCGATAAAAACAATAAAGTTGAATTAATCGCGGGACGACGTCGTTATGCCGCATGCCAACAATTGAAAATGACTGACGTTCCTGTAGTTATCAGGGAGATGGACGATGAGAACGAAGCTGAGAGTAATAAAGACATCACTCTTATACAGCTGGCTGAAAATCTGGCAAGAGAAGACAATACTGATTACGAGATAGCTGCTGTGTTCGATCAACTTGCCAACGAGTTTGGTATGACCAACGAACAAATCATGACTGAAACCTGCTGTAAAAAAAGTCCCGGATACGTCAGTCAACGATTGGCGGTATTCAAACAAAGTCTTCCCCTTCAGCATGCGCTAAAGGCAGGAAAAATTCCTTTATCTATTTTCAGGCACTTCACTAAAATAGATCAAGAGAAGCACAAGGCCTTCTACGATAAGATGGTTTCTGAAGCGCTTAAAGGGACTCCCGCACAAGAGCTGGGGGATAAGATAGATTTCTTCGTCGCCAAAGAAACCAAAAAAGAAGTGGCTAAAGCGGAAAAAGAAGGGAAGAAAGCTAAAATACCGGCAAAACGGGGAGGAGCAGCGAAAAAGAAAAAAGGTCCACGATTCCAGATAACGGATTACACGTTACCGGAAAATAAGAAACTGATTAAAGTTCAGGCCACGAAAACAATTGTGGAAGGCTTGGAATTTGCTACGACCAAACTACAGAGCACTAGCAGTAAGCACAGTACCGCTTTCTGGCAAGGTTATGTCGCAGGACTGGAACTGGCCGGGGGTATCACCGTGTTGGAAGACGCTTAACAGATTTCTGAAAGCTGCTGAATCGCTTGTTTCTTTAATTCCTTTTTCAAACTGCTCAGTGTCTGTTCTTTTATTTGACGAACACGTTCAGGAGTAATCCCGGTTAGGGTAGACAATTGATGCAAACTCTTCGGCTCGGTCTTTCTATCCTGACCGGGAACATTAAAGTACCCCGTGATAATAAACCGGTCGCGTTCACTTAAATCCATATTGCGAAGTGTTTGTTGAAGCACTTCTTCCACGTTGGTGTCTATGGTTGTATTTTCTATATTGTCGGATGTTTGTAG
>CAZRIK010000160.1:0-1951 GCA_964600125.1 uncultured Candidatus Bathyarchaeia archaeon | reverse complement strand
GGCGTGCACTGCCACGACGACTTCGGCATGGCCGTCGCAAACTCGATAGCTGCCCTAAGGGCAGGAGCAGAAGAGGTTCACGTCACAGTCAACGGGCTGGGCGAAAGGGCTGGAAACGCGGCTCTGGAGGAAGTCGTTGTTTCCTTGAAGCTGCTCTACAGCATCGAAACGTCCGTAAAGACTGAACGACTGTACGACACGTCTCTGCTGTTCTCGCGGCTCACAGGAATCCCCGTTCAACCGAACAAGGCAATCGTCGGCGAAAACGCCTTCGTCCACGAGGCAGGAATCCACACCCACGCCATACTTGCCGACCCCTTAACGTACGAGCCGATTCCGCCAGAGATTGTTGGGCGCACAAGAAGGCTGACTGTCGGAAAACTCGCTGGGTCACGAGGCATCGGAGCAGCCCTGAAAGAAATAGGTCTCAACCCAACCGAACCTCAGCTGAACGAGATTTTCCAGCGCGTGAAAACGTTGGGCGACAAGGGCAAACGGATCACCGACGCTGACCTTCAGGCTGTCGCCGAGTCCGTCATGGGGTTACCGAGCGCACGTGCGATTAAGCTCGAGGAACTGACGGTAGTGACGGGAGACCGTGTTACGCCTACGGCTTCGGTTAGGCTGAACCTCAATGGCAAGCTTTTGACTGAGGCTGCGACGGGCATTGGTCCAGTTGACGCTGCGATGAACGCCATAAGAAAGGCTGTTTCCGCTGTGGAGCCAATCAGGCTTGACGAGTACCACGTTAACGCCATCACGGGCGGCACAAACGCCTTGGTCGAAGTCATCGTGCGGCTGCGGAAAGGCGACAGAACAGCGACAGCGATGGGAGCCCACGGAGACATCGTGATGGCAAGCGTCGAAGCCATGCTGAACGGCATGAACGTCCTCATGAGCAACCACAACAAAACAGGAAATAATTCTACGTTGAACAAATAATTGTATTGCGAGATTCACATTTACGTGACATCGTAAACTCGATGATTAAACATTGAATAAAATAAAAAGCGCCACGACACTGAGCGGAATGACTCAAAAATCCTTTGGGTCCAATCTTTTTATCCATGGTATTTTGTCGAATTCTTTGTCAGCTGAGATTATTTTGTTAGTTTTCGCCTTTTTCATGATGGCTACATGCGTGCAGTCATAAGGGCTAATACCGATTTCTTCAAAGATTTCAGCTGCAATCCTGACGTCTACGGGGTCAACCGAGAAAACATTCAAGTCTAGAGAGAAGAGAGCGTCAACCACTTTTTTAACTTCGCTACCTAAACCATATTTTCGCAAAGCATTAGCAATTTCTATAATGGTTAGTGATGAAGTTACTGCCTTTAGTCCGCCGTCTGCAATCGCATTCAGGATTCTTGCGCAGTCTTTGCCGTATTCTTTGTCCATGATTTTAGCATAAAAGAAGACGTTGCTGTCGATAAAGAAGGTTTCCAATAACCTACCTCAGTTCAGCATTTTCTTCAAATTCTTCTATGCTGACATGACGCCTTGAAGGCGTCTCTCCTAT
The DNA here is from genome assembly GCA_964600125.1 of uncultured Candidatus Bathyarchaeia archaeon. Lineage (GTDB taxonomy): Archaea > Thermoproteota > Bathyarchaeia > Bathyarchaeales > DTEX01 > JAGTRI01. The sequence goes on along the minus strand of CAZRIK010000160.1, from coordinate 432 downwards.
AAGGACCTGCAAAGGATTCCTGACTTTTCTGAACCTTTTTATGGCGATGCCTTCATCGCCGAGTATTTGAACCTCAACAACTTCCCCTGCCTTGAGGTCGATCTGTTCTCGGATTTCCTTCGGGATTGTTAGTTGAAACTTGCTTGTGACTTTTGTCCTGGACATTTGCATTCAACTGCAATAACATCAAAAAGGTATTTAAGTATACCGTATACCCTCTTACGATTTATGATAGCCTTCAACATGACAAAAGAACCATGCAGTGCAGCGAGTTCAAAAAGCTTATAAGTATCCTGTTGGTAGTAGTCTCGGTTTCGTTTCCTCTGGAGGACAAAAAAGTGAGGGATATTCGGGTACGGGGGGACCTTTTCCTCCGCTTCTAAAACGAGATTCCCAATGTTTTCTCCAGCACATAGCCCAAAAAGATTTTTA
>CAZRIK010000159.1:0-1974 GCA_964600125.1 uncultured Candidatus Bathyarchaeia archaeon | reverse complement strand
TCGACACCTTATACCATGAGGCTAGACGCCGATTCCTCGAAGTCTTCTCCAAAGGCAACTTCGCCTCGAAACTGTCGCCAGCCAACGTGCAATCCATAACTGGCATAGGACCAGCGGTCGCGGTGGGACAAAACCTCCTCAACCGTAACCCGTTCTCGACTTTAGCCACAGCTTCAGGGCTGCACCCGTTCTTCAGGCTGCTTTACGCCAGATTCGGGACACAGCACTGCCCACGTTGCGACGCCGAAATCTCTGTCTTGTCTGAAGACGAGACTGTTGAACGACTATTGTCTATGGCTAAGCAGGAGCAAGTCACAGTCTACGCGCCCTTAGTTCGTGGTGCAAAAGGAAGCCACCGTACACTACTCAAGCTCCTTGCGGACCAATTCGGGAACGAGGTACTGTTTGTGGATGGGGAAAAATGGCGGGAACAGACCCTTGATCCGAGAGAGCCTCATGGCATCGACGTAGAAGTCGGAAAGGTCAATGGTGAAACTTCTGCGCAGATTGTTCGGCAAATCGTCCAGAAGGTTGCTGTACTCGGGGTAAATGTGGTAAGAGCTCATACAGCCAGCGCCGAGGTTACGCTTTCACGGGTCTTGACTTGCCCTGAATGCGGAGAATGGCTTTCCGTCCTTGAACCTGTGCACTTCCACACGCCTTGCCCACACTGCAAAGGGGAGGGATGCCATCAATGCGGACAAACTGGGCTGCACCCGAGGGCTGCTTCCGTCCGTTGGAAGGGGCCGCGGCTGCCTGAACTTCTAGCTTTATCGGTCGATGAAGCGCACAATCTTTTTGCTTGTTCGGAACTGCCTTCGTCTGCCTCAAGGTTAATGTCCGAAATATCGCGTAGGCTCGACGCATTGTTAACTGTGGGTTTGGGGTATGTCCAGCTCGACAGGCCGTCTCCGACGTTGTCGCGGGGAGAGTCGCAAAGGGTGCGGCTTGCGGTTTCGTTAACCAGCCAGCTGGAGGACATCGTCCACGTTCTTGACGAGCCGACAATCGGTCAACACCCAGCGGACGTCGTCAGGTTACTTCCAGCTTTCAGGAAGCTTCACGGACCCGTCGTCTACGTTGAGCATGACAGAGTCGCAGCCGCAGCTGCTGACACAGCCATCGACATCGGTCCCGGGGCAGGAAACGAAGGTGGCCAAATCGTTTTCACGGGGACCCCGTCGGAGCTGTGGAAGGCAGACACGGCGACGGGGCGATACTTCAGTTTCAGAGACAGCGTGCCCGTGCCTAAGGCGCGTTCTGAACCTGAAAGATTCATCGTCGTTCGTGGAGCAAGTGAACACAACCTGCAAAACATTGATGTGTCGATTCCTGTTGGCAGACTCACGGTAATAACTGGGGTTTCGGGCTCGGGTAAAAGCACGTTCGTTGAGGAAGTTCTGGTTCCGTCGCTTAAGAACCAGAAGCCTGTGGGCTGTGCCGTTGTTGACGGTCCCAAACTGAAGCCCGTGTTGGTTGATCAGAGTCCAATTGGGAGGAATCCGCGGTCTAATCCTGCCACTTATACAAAGCTTTCTGACGTCATCAGAGACTTGTTCGCCAACGCAACTGGGCTTTCAGCTTCACATTTCTCGTTCAACCGTCCTGAAGGAGCGTGCCGAAGGTGCAAGGGCATAGGAGCCATCGAGGTCAGGATGAGGTTTCTGCCCTCAACGTGGATTCCGTGTTCCGAATGCGAAGGCCAACGGTTCTCAGACAAGGTGCTGTCAGCCTGCGTAAGGTTCGAAAACGCTGAGTTGTCAATTGCTGATTTTTACAAGCTGTCGATTTCTCAAGTCAGCTCTCTGTTAAGGAAAGATCGGAGACTTTCAATAGCGGAACACAGGGTTGCTGTCCGAATCCTTGACGCACTAGAAACGGTTGGGCTGGGATACCTGAGACTGGGACAGCCTTCCCCCACGCTTTCTGGCGGAGAGGCGCAACGTGTCAAGCTGGCAAAGTTTCTCGGCAGGG
>CAZRIK010000158.1:0-2100 GCA_964600125.1 uncultured Candidatus Bathyarchaeia archaeon | reverse complement strand
GACCTTGAGGGAAGGCTGGTTAAACCTGGAACGCACGACCCTCTTGAGGACGTCAGGTTCCTCGAGAGAGAGATTACGATGTGGATTGCACAAATCCTGAAACGCGACTGGCTAAAAATCGCGAGAACCGTGGAATCCTCGCAGACAGACCTTTTTTCCGCTCTGGAAGAAAGGCTCAGCGGGCTTTCCATTAACCGTAGACACATTTCGGCGGCTCTGCACAAAACGGGATTGAATGCTGACAAGCCTACGACGTGGAACAACGAGGAATTCGTTGAATTCGTTGACATTTTACGAACCGTCTCGAAGCCGATGCTCATTGCAGCAAACAAAATAGACATGTCTCCAGCGGAAGAAAACGTTGAAAGACTGAAGGAAACAGGATACACCGTTATTCCGTGCTGCGCGGAGGCTGAGCTGGCTCTAAGAAGAGCAGCCGAGAAGGGGCTGATAAGGTACCTGCCCGGAGACAGGGATTTCGAAATCGTGGACTCAGCCAGCATGGTTGACAGGCAAAAGAAAGCCCTAGAAATCGTCCGTGACAAAGTCCTTCAGCACAGAACGACAGGCGTTCAGGAAGCCATCAACACCGCGTTTTTCAGGCTGCTCAACATGATAGTGGTCTACACGGTCGAGGACGCGGAAAGGCTATCTGACCACAATGGAAGAGTTCTGCCTGACGCGAGGCTTGTTCCGAAAGGGACGACCGCGAAGGAGCTAGCGTACATAATTCACACTGACCTTGGAGAGAACTTCATTCACGCTGTTGACGCTAAAACCAGAATGAGGCGTGGAGAAGACCACATGCTTCAGGACAGGGACGTAATATCCATAATCAGCGCAAAGAAAAGGGCTTGAGAAAAAAGCAGTTTTGCTTTTTTCAGTTATATTCATGGAAACTATTTGTATTACATTACCCCATTATGCACAACCAAAAAAAGAGGCGAAATCTGTATGAGGGCTTGGGAACTGCACAAACACATGCAGGAAGTCGGTAAATGGGTTGACTGGGGAGACACGGTTGACCAGTTTCTTTTCGGCGACAAAGAGTCTGAAGTTAGGGGTATAGCGGTTTCGTGGATGCCGACATTTGCCAACCTCGAAAGGGCGTTGGACGCCGAATGCAACCTGTTCGTAACGCATGAGCCTCTATGCGCCGTGACCGTTGACGACGGAGGCAAAATTGTGGGCGGCACCCCCTTCATCGACGACCACCTGAAACGTCAGAAAGGGATAGTCATCGAAAAGGACGACGCGTGGATAAAGAAGACCGAGTGGCTCGAGAAGACAGGAATAACGGTTTACAGGTGCCACGATGTCTGGGACGATTTCCCTGATGTTGGGATACATGGGGCGTGGGCAAAGTGGTTGGGCTTCGAAGGAAAGCCTGTGGCAGCGAAAATGTTTTACGAAGTCCACAACGTCGGAGCCACCACGGTTGACGATTTAGCTCGAAAAATTCTGGAACACGTGAGACCCTTGGGGCAGGACGTTGTCCACGTAGTGGGCGACAAAGACAGACAGGTTTCAAGGGTAGCTGTCGGCACGGGCGCCATCACGAACTACCGCGAGATGCGCAGTCTGGGAGCCGATGCGTTGATAGTGACTGACGATGGGACGGAGATCTGGGAGTCGGGGCAGTGGTCCCGCGACTCAGGCGTGCCCATAATAATGGTTAACCATGCTACAGCGGAGGAGCCGGGAATGAAGACGCTCGCACAGTATATACAGAAGCAGTTTCCAGAGGTTCCCGTGAAACATGTGCCGACTGGCTGCCTCTACAGAACCATAAAATGAAGGCTATTGACCGAACCGTCTTTTCCGTTTCTGGAAGGTCCTGATGGCTCTCAGGACGTCGATGAGCCTGAACTCTGGCCAGTAAACGTCGAGGAAGAACAGTTCGCTGTAGGCTGACTGGTACAGGAGGAACCCGCTTAGCCTCTCTTCCCCAGAGGTTCTGATTACGAGGTCGGGGTCTTGTTTGGGCAGGTACGACGTGTAGAGGTGTTTTTCGAAGACTTCCTCGTCTATCTCGTTCGGCGACAAAGTTCCGTCAACTATGTGTTGGGCAATGTCCTTCGCAGCGTCAACAATCTCAGC
>CAZRIK010000157.1:0-2144 GCA_964600125.1 uncultured Candidatus Bathyarchaeia archaeon | reverse complement strand
TCTACAATACGCTGAAACTCTTCCATCTTTCTTCCAAGAGAACCAGACATCGTTGTCCCTTCGTTGCGACCAGCTGAGGTTAAACAGTGCGAATTTAACTATGCGTTCTTGCGCGACCTTTTGGTACTAACGTCTTAACTGCTGCCCTTGCTAAAAGGCGGGCTACTCTCAAGGGTTCTGGGACAGCGCCGTGAGACGTGAACTTGTCGAGGATATGTTTCGCTTCTTCAAAGCTCATTCCCAAGAACCTAACATATATGGTGTGTCCAGTTTTTAGTTCCAGCGGCGTCCTTTCCTTGTTCTCGTGGTAGACTTGGACGCGGCTTTCCCAGTCTTCAGGAAACAGTTCTTTGAAGTATTTGTCGAGACCCTCGGACTCGTCGTATGTAACGCAGATTAGGGGAAGCTCAGTTTCCTCGGCAACCTTGTGCAGGTCAACGACGTTGTACCAGCTGATGACGCAGCCGTTCAGCAGAAGCACGTTCACGTCGCGTCTTCCCAAAGTTTTGTGCATCCCAATCACCTTTTCTGTGGCGTCCATCCCGCCTACCGTAGCCTTGGAGAAGACGAACCCGTCGATGGCTTTGTCTGCCCGCATGACCACGCCTGCCAGAACCGACTTTTCGCTTTTGCCTTTAACGAAGCTTTCTGAAACTCCTAAGGCTCTGAAGGCTTTTTTGTAGACGTGAAGCTTCAAGGTTGGTCATCCTTGACTTTTACTGTAATTCTTTCCTGAAGTATCCTATCTTTGAACAGCCTAAAAAATCATTGCATAACCACATCTAGCTATAGAAGATTGGCTTTCTTTGCTGTCTGATTTGTGTAACATCGGATTTCAATTTTTGTGTAACATTCGGTGACTGGAGACGTGCTGTTTTGCGTCGCAAATATTCTGTTGTTTTGGGGCGCAAACAATCCTTTTTGTACAGCGGTTTCAATTGTGCCAAAATCGTCTTCATTACGGAAAACAACGCTTTTTTAAGCCTTAAAAAAATGTGTTTTAAGCTAATATTTTTGTTTAATCAAGTTTTATATACACAACACGTATGTATGTATGCTTTCTAAGATTAACAGAGGGTTACTGTCTTGTCTTCCGAGAATGCCCGTTCGCCGATAAAGGATGCGGATGCCTCATTCGAGAATAAACCCATAAAGGTGGTCGCGGTCAGAAGTTCACCTGAGATTGAGCTCACAGGCTTAAAGGTCGGTCCGTTCGACGAAGGAAACGAGTACGAGATCAGGTTTTGGATAGCACGTGAGCTAGAAAAGGCTGGGTTGGTCCGCCCCCGGGAGGAAACGTTGAACGCTTCTAGGCTTTACCCCATTCTTCACAGAGAACGTATTCAGCCCATAAGCAGCCTTTCTTCTCTTCCTGACGATTTTTATCCTAGGCTGCGGCGGGTGCTTGAGGACCTGAAAGGCGTTTCCAAGAGCAGCCCCGAAAAGATGCGAGAGTATGAGCACGTTCAGCAGCTCTCTCAAGACATTGCTGATTGTAGGCTCAAAAAAATAATCACTTTGGCTTCCACGCCGGGTCAAAAGGGACAGATTTTGCGGAGCCTAACTGCGGAGGAGACGATCCTTTACGAGGAGCTCGACAAAATCATTAATGAGTGGAGACGCGAAATCCTTTAGGAGAAGGTTGCTGACATGACTGAACTGGTTTTAGACAAGCCTCAGGAAAGGTTCCAAAGCTTCCTCAAAACAGACAAGTACCGCCAAAGAATTTCGCAGATGGCAATCAATGGCGCCACTTCGCTGATTATTGATTTTCTCGACCTTGACATTTTCGACAGCATGCTGGTTGAGGGTTTGCTTGAGAAACCCGAAGAGTTTCTGGAATACGGGAACAACGCAGCCTTCGACCAGCTGCAGATACAGGACCCTGAATATGCTGAAAAAATTAAGGAACAAGGGGTAAAAGTCAGGATTCGCGGCATTCCCTACAAGATTCCTTTGCGTGAACTTAGCTCCGACCATATCGGAAAACTGGAATTATTGGAAGGCATAGTCATCCGTGCGACAAACGTCAGACCGTTCGTTACAAGAGCTGTTTTTAGATGCAACAGATGCGAAGAAACGATAGAGGTTCCCCAATCGGGCAATTTTTTGGCTTCTCCATCGAAATGCACAAACCCAGCGTG
>CAZRIK010000156.1:0-2352 GCA_964600125.1 uncultured Candidatus Bathyarchaeia archaeon | reverse complement strand
GTGACTTCCGTCACTTTCGCAATCTCAGCAATTTCCCTTTGGGTCCTTCTTTCTCCGACCAGAACTGAGGCAATGTAGCTCGCAGCTGCAGCTATGCCTGTGGGTCCTCTGCCCGACGTTAGCTTGAGGTCTCCTGCCGTCACGAGAATCTTGTTGGCTATTTCCTCAACTTTTCCCTGCATCGTCAGCTGATTCGAAAACTTTGAAACATACTGGTTTGCTCGAACAGGAGGGATGAAATAGTCGAGCTCCTTGACGAGGAAACGGTAGCTCCGCCCCACTTCTCTTTTACTGACGTTTGACGCCTTAGAGATTTCCTCAAGAGTCCTAGCAAGCCCGCACTGCCTGCACGCGATGTACACGGAGGCTGCGCTGATTCCCTGAATTGACCGTCCGCGGATGAGCCTTTCCTTCACGGCTTTCCTGTAAATGACGGAGGCTGTTTCGAATATGCTCTTGGGTAACGAAAGGTTGTTGGCTATCTTCGTGATTTCGGAAAGAGCGAAGGCAAGGTTCCGTTCCATTGCGTCGGAAACCCTGATCCGTCTTTGCCACTTCCTTAAACGGTAGATCTGAGCCTTCTGGCCTGCTGAGAATTTTTTTCCATAGATGTCTCGGTCATGCCAGTCGATCATCGTTGAAAGCCCTTTGTCGTGAATCGTGAACGTCACAGGAGCGCCTGTTCGAGCCCTCTTTTCCCTTTGTTCAGTGTCAAACGCTCTCCACTCAGGTCCCTGATCCGTCAGTTTCATGTCAAGCACGAACCCGCAGTCCATGCACACAACCTCAGCTGACTCGTAATCTCTCATCAGCCTCGTCCCGCCACATTCAGAGCATCGCTGGATGTCCCTGAGTCCAGGAGTGGTAGCTAAATCTTTTTTTATACTCATCTTTTTCTGCTCCATTTTTTATGATTCTGCGAAGAAGGAATGTAAAGAAAGCCTCCAACTATGCTTTGGGAGTCCTTAATGCTTAGGTTGACTTCGACGTATGGAGAGACAGTGGGTCCAATGATGTCGAAAATTCTTCCCACTTGCCTGTTCTTTTCGTCTAAAGCTGTTTCGCCGATTCTTGGAGTCCCCTCAGCCTTCACAATGGCTTTTCCGCCTGGACTGATATGAATGACTTGTCCAATTCTCCTCAAATCGTCGACTCCTTAAAAACAAGTAACGAAAAGACACCAACCTTGTTATATAAACGTTTCTTATTTGAAATTCAGACCACAAGTCTCGAAATTCCCTGGGCAACTTCCAAGATAAGCTGGTTTTTAGGCTTCGTCTTCTTAACAAGTATGAAACCAGTCTTTTTCCAGTGAAAACGGGGGTGGGCAGCTTCCGAAACAACCTCATACGGATGACCCAAATTTCCGACAGCTTTCCCGACCATGTCTAACGTTGGAGCTGGTTTTGCGAGCCTTTTTGGAATCCTTCTTCCCTCAGCCCTAGTTCTCGTTGAATCAAAATAAACGGGCCATAAGACGATTTCGTCCCGTTTCCGCACAGCCTTAAATCCCCAAACTGGAATTTCCCAAAATTCGCTGGTGGTTTACATGCGTCTATGTTGTTTCAGAAACAAGGACTGCGTTTAGGACTCCGGCTTGTCCGGGTCTAGAAGTCACGCGGACTGTTCCCAAGGAAGTTTCCAGAATTGTTCCTTTCGTGATTACACCTCTTCGGTCATAATCCACGTCAGAGGGATTTTTTAGGACCCTGAGAATCTCGGTTTTCTTAGTCTCTCCCGTTGAGAGGTCTGAAACGTTGACGTATTTTGTGCTTACTAGCCGAACCTTCGTGTTGGCTCCTCTTCTTCGGTCGGTTTTAGTTTTGTCTTCACCCACGACTGTCTCTGCTGGAAAGTATCCTCTTTCAAACCTACGTTTCCCTCGGTACGCCCTTTTTCTTCCGCCAGTAGGTTTCTTTTTATGTAAGTCGCCGTGCCATGATGACATGCCACATTCTCCTATGACAGAAAAGAAGGAAAGGTTCAGGTTAATATAAATCTAGCGGATTATGATTGTTCTTCTTCTGTTTCTGGCTCCCCTTCGTAACTTGGAAGCGGCACATTCATCACGTCAGAAAACGTTCTTTTCAGCTGCCGCTTCATGATCCGAGGATTGTGGCTTAAACCGAAGTAGTCCGCGAAGAATTCGGTAGCCCGCAGGATTTTGTTTCGTCCGCTGCTTTCACGGTCAACAAGCCCGTTGTCAACAAGCTGCCGCACGTGTCCATACGCGTGGGCTCCCCTTGCGTCAACAACCTGCTTCTGCGTGACAGGCTGCCTGTAAGCTATGTAAGCCAAAGTTCTCAACGGACCGTCTGTGAGTAAAGGTCTCACCGCAAGTTTTCTGACCCT
>CAZRIK010000155.1:0-2357 GCA_964600125.1 uncultured Candidatus Bathyarchaeia archaeon | reverse complement strand
ATACTTTGGAATGATGGAGCAACCGGTCTAGCATGGCTACGGTCATCACTTCATCACCCATCATTTCAGCCCATTCATCAAATCTTTTATTAGAAGTGATGATTACAGAGGCCTTCTCATAAAGCTCACTTATCAGGTTAAAAAATAGATTAGCCTCCTTTCTTTCTATCGGCGTGTAGCCTATCTCATCGATGATCATCAGATCCGATTTTAAGATCCGGTTTACTCTAAAGCCTGCCTTGCGCTGAATATCGGCCATCTTTAACAACTTGATAAGGGAGGCCACCCGCTCAAAGCATACCGTATAGCCTGCCTGTATGGCCTTCAGTCCGATAGCTAGGGATAGATGAGTTTTTCCCAGGCCAGGTGGTCCAAAAAACAAAAGATTGCTGTGATTATCCAGCCATAGGAAATCCAAAAGAGCCGATAAGTCTGACTTAGTGATACCTTTTACTCTGGCAAATTTGAAATCATCCAGGTTTTTTTCTACTGGGAAATGGGCTCCTGCCAGATTCCGCTTGAGTCTTCTTTCTGTCCGGTAGTCTATTTCTATCTTTAAAAGAAGGTCCAAAAAACTCAAATAGGATATTTTCTTTTCTTCCGCCTCGGTTATCTCACTATCCAGATTAGGGATCATTCCTTTGAGCTTTAAGCTTTCCAGTAAGCTGACTGTCTGCTGATATTTTCTCATGGTCGGACCTCCGAGGAGGCATTTACCAGGGTATGATAAACTTTGATATCCCTCTTTTCTACTTGAAAGGCTTTCTTCTCCTGCGGGATATCCCTTAATCTAGAAACAATTTTTACCTTTGGCAGGACTAACTCGGCTTCCTGTTGGTAATACTGATAAGTATCATAGAGATTTGCCATGGTGTAAGTCTGGTTTTCCAGACATAGAGCTATCGCCTGCTTTAGACATTCTTCTTCTATTCCCTGGGAGAATTTTTTTAGGGCCTCATGATACTGATCCCGGAAATAACGGGTATACATTTGAAAGTTTTTATCTACAAATTCACTCCAGCTATCTAAGGCAAAAAGGCTTTTTAGCTGCTCTTTCAATTCCCTCTGACTGTGCTCTTGGTGGTGGCATCTGGCCCGGTTGGCTATCCGGCTTCCCGGGATGGGAGATATAGTATGTTCTGCTATCTGTTCTCCGGTACGGATGTCGTAAATGAAAAGCCTTTCTGCGGTTTTATAGATCTCTACTTCCTGCTCCCGGTACTCCAAAGGGACCGGATACTTACTGGCATTCACCGATATCTGACCCATAGTATCTGCTTTCCGTCTCTCTCGGACATTTGAGCTATCCTTCCGGTAGATGGAATTCGGGAGGGTCCTCAAATAGACCTTCTCTTCGCTAAACATCTCTTGAGGGATACGCCGGGTGGCTAGGGAAATCTTGCCATTGGCCCGCCGGTTTAACCACTTAAACAGCCTTTCCTTGGCCTCTTCAATGTCTTTAAAATCTCTTATCCTTAAAAAGTTTCTCTTTAAGAACTTAATCACATTCTCTATCTTGCCCTTACTCTCCGGATCATTCTTCCGGCAGACATACATCTTTAAACCCATTTCTTCTATAAACTGCTTAAAGTCCCTGGTATAGATGATATCTCCCCGGTTTTCACTTACTACCATCACCTTATCCTGGTCGATAACCAGTTCCTGGGGTATTCCTCCCAGGTACTGGAAGCAATCCAGAAGATGGTGGATCAGATCCAGGGTAGTAAAAGGCCTATCCTGTAGGGCAGCGTATTTGTAGCGGCTGGCAGATAAAACCGCTGCAAATAGATACAGCTTTAAGCCTTTTTTAGTACGGTATTCTCCGAAATCAATCTGCAGCTGCTTGCCGTAGGGAAGCTCTGCCACCGGAGAATATATGCGCTTATTACCATTTAATTTCAACTGTCCTGTCTCTACCAGGAAGCTGATATAGCTACGGAAACTCCTCTCCGTACCCGGCAAAGACCCTAGTTTCTCTTCAAGATAATCATATACCGCCGATTTTTCCAGGTTTTGAAAGTCATTTACTTGGTATAGATCAAGAATAGGAGACTGGTAAGGCGCAAATAACTTGCTCCGATACCTCACTTTTTCTATATACCGAGCGTATTTTTTCTCTGACATATCGTAATATTTAAATACCGTCCGCTTATTTAATCCGGTTTCTCTTACAATATCTGCTTTGGTAAACCCTCTTCTCTTAAAATGCTGAATCTTTTGATACATAATCTTGTTAACCATAGATCAGTCCTTTCCTTATAGTATTGATTCTTATTCATACTATAGTAAAGAACTGTTTCTTTTAAAAGGTGCATTTTTATTTTCCACCTTAGGTGCATTTTAGTTTACCATTTCCA
>CAZRIK010000154.1:0-2402 GCA_964600125.1 uncultured Candidatus Bathyarchaeia archaeon | reverse complement strand
GCTTTGGACCCTGAAGAACTGTGCTGGCAAGTACGAGAATTCGCTGACAAAGGGTTCGGCGGATACTTCATGCATTCCCGAGTTGGGCTTGCCACCGCCTACCTTTCTGAAGAATGGATGAAATGCATAAAAGCCTGCCTGAAAGAGGGCAAAAAAGTAGGCACAGAGTCTTGGCTCTACGACGAAGACAAGTGGCCAAGCGGGTTCGCAGGAGGCATCGTGCCAGCGAAAAGCGACGAGTACCGAAGCAAATTCGTTTCTTTCAAAGAGATTAAAGCGGAAGAAGCAGCTAAGGTTCTAAAAGACCCGTCTCTTCTAGGAGTTTACGAAATCGAGTTTTCTTCACCTACGGCTATGAAGAGTTTTAAGCGTGCGAAGAAGAAAACTGACGTTAAGGGTGACAAACGCCTTTTCGTGTTCAAGGTCCAGACGGTTGAACGAGACAACTGGTACAACGGCGAAAGCTACGTTGACCTTCTGAACCCAGAAGTAACCGAAGAGTTTTTGAAGGTAACCCATGACGCTTATGCCAAAAAGTTCAGGAAAGATTTCGGGGAGTATATGCCCGGCATGTTCACGGATGAACCTAACTACATTAGAGGCAACCTGTTTCCGTGGACAAAGGGCTTTGACTATTACTTTCTGAGGCACAACAGCTACGACGTTTTGGAGAAGCTTCCGCTTCTACTTTACGACGGCAAAGGCTGTGAGAAGGTTCGGTACGATTTCTGGAGAACCGTCACCCTGCGTTTCGTTGAGGCTTGGACGGTTCCTTACGCGGAAAGATGCGAGAAACTTGGCTTAATGATGACTGGCCACTACCTCTCCGAGGACACTCTCGACGCTCAAATCAGGGTCATCGGCGCAGCCATGCCGCATTACGAGTACCAGCAGCTCCCCGGCATAGACCACTTGGGACGGAACATCCGAGACCCACTTACCTTAAAGCAGTGCTCAAGCGTTTCGCACCAGTTCGGGAGGACGCGGATTCTTTCGGAGATTTTTGGAACGAGCGGTCAATGCATGACGTTTGAGGACCAGAAGTGGATGGGCGACTTCCACCTTGCCCTCGGAGTCACGTTCTTCTGCCCGCACCTTTCGCTTTACACGATGAAGGGCGAAGCGAAAAGAGACTGGCCGCCGACGAACAGCTATCATCAGCCGTACTGGGAAAACTACAGACTCGTCAACGACTACCATTCTCGAGGAGGATACCTGTGTTCCCAAGGAAAATTCAACGCAGACATCATTCTGCTTCATTCGATGGGCAGCGCGTGGGCAACCTTCACGCCCCTTGCTGAAGGGCATGAGACGCCAGTCTGGAAATACCACAACGCGCTTGTTAAGCTCCAAGACGACCTTCTTGCGCTACACAGGGACTTTGACTACGGCGACGAAATCGTCCTTTCCCGCCACGGGCATGTCAGAGGAAAAGAGTTCATCGTGAAGGAGGGCAGATACAGAACCGTCGTGGTGCCTCCATCCCTGACGTGGGCAAAATCCACAATCAAACTGTTGACCAAGTTCATGAACGCAGGCAGCAAGGTGCTGTTTGTCGGCGAAACCCCGACCATGATTGACGGCTGCTCATGCTCACTTTGCAGCAGAAAAATAAAAGCTGTCCTCGCGCATCCCAACGCTGTTAAGGTCGGTGCGGAAAAAGAGGACGTTGCCCAAGCTTTGGACAAGATTCTGCCGAGAGCAGTCAGCATTGTCGACGAAAAAGGCGAAGAAATCGGCGACATACTTGTGCACCACAGGGTCGTGGGTAAACGGCACATTTACTTTTTGGCGAACATAAGCCGAACCAACAGCTACGATGCGACAATCGGGCTTTCCATAATTGGCGAAGCGACAGAATGGGACCTGTACACGGGAAATGTTTCATCGGTTGACGCTTCGACTAGCCAAGGAAAGACCGTCATAAAAACACGGTTCTATCCTACAGGCAGCCACGCGTTTGTTGTGGACGCCACGAAACCAGCAACAACAAAGACCTTGCCTTCTGCTGTTAAGGCGGAAGAGGAGGTTACGAATCTGCCCACTGAATGGAGCTTCAGCCGCTTGCATCCGAATTCGTTGACGTTGGACACCTGCAAGTATTCTCTGGAAGGCGGAGAGTGGACTGAGTGCATGCCCGTTTGGAAGGCTCGCAGAGAAATCTGGAAGGACACGGGGCTGGGAAACTATATCGGTATTCAGCCGTGGACTTTGATGCAGAAGAAGATTAAGCCCAAGAAGACTTACAAGCTGCAGATTCAGACGAAGTTTCTGTCGGAAGTAAAGGACAAAAAAGTATTCCTCGTCGTCGAAAAGGCTCCGTTGTGGCAGCTCACGGTCAACGGAAAAATCGTCTCTACCTACGTCAAAGAGTGGCACTGGGACAAGCAGTTCGGAAAAAT
>CAZRIK010000153.1:0-2634 GCA_964600125.1 uncultured Candidatus Bathyarchaeia archaeon | reverse complement strand
TCTACTGTTTCCGGCGAGTCATATTCTTCGAGTGCATCCTCGGGGCTGCTCGATGTGGAGATGACCGCATCTTTAAGGTCGTACGCGAGACCTATTTTCATTTCTGACTCTTACTGGTTGTAGCTGACGTTGCGGTTGATTGAGGTTGTCAGAAAAGGAACTATTTATTAAATCCGGTTCGATAGGTGGTTCCGGTGCGGTCTTGCCTCTGGGATTTCGGTACCATACGAAGCGGCCCTGATAGTTTCTTAATACTAGCTCTTCCTTTGTTTGGGTCAGCACATAGTTTGGCTGCAGAGGCACTTTGCCGCCCCCGTCCGGCAGGTCTATGACGAAGGTTGGAATTGCCAGGCCTGAAGTATGACCACGCATTCCGTCTAATATTTTAATTCCCGTTTCCACAGGCGTGCGCAGATGTTCTGTTCCCTGGACCTCGTCGCACTGGAAAAGGTAGTACGGGCGCACTTTTATTTTTAGCAGGCCGTTGCATAATTTAATCTGAGTCTGAACGTTGTCATTTATGCCGCGAAGAAGCACTGACTGGTTGTTCACCGGGATACCGGCGCGGAGAAGGCGGTCGCAAGCCGTCGCTGATTCGGAGGTTATCTCATTAGGGTGATTGAACTGTGTGTTAAGCCATATCGGGCCATATTTTGCCAGCATATCGCACAGTTCGTTATCTATGCGGTGCGGTAATACCACCGGGAACCTGGTGCCGATTCTAATTATCTCAACATGGTCTATCTGCCTTAATTTGGAGATGACATCTTCCAATCGCTGAGTCGATAAAGTTAGCGGGTCGCCGCCGGAGAGAATAACATCCCTTACATTCTTGTGTTTACGGATGTAGTCCAGCATGGCCTTGATTTCGGCTTGGGTGCGCACCCAGCCGCCGTTGTGCCACTCTCTCTTCCGCGTGCAGTGGCGACAGAACATAGGACAAATGTCGGTGAGCACCATAAGTACTCTATCGGGATAACGGTGGACCAGGCCGGGGACGACAGAATCTCTTCTTTCCGCAAGCGGGTCCTCAAAACCCACGCCGCCAAGAGAGATTTCTTCGAAACACGGTATAGCCTGTTTCTTAACAGGGTCATCAGCATCGTATACGTTTATTAGAGAAAGATAATAAGGTGTTACTGAAAGTGGATATTTTGCGGTTACCAGTTTAAGCTGAGTTTTTTCTTGAGCTGATAGAGGGATTACGGATGATAGTTTTTCTACAGTGGTTATTCGGTTACGAAATTGCCATTTCCAGTCGTTCCAGTTTTCCCGCGAGCTTTTAGTGAAAAAAGTAATCTCATTAATAACGGCCGTACCAGCGGTAACGGCCGTGCTACCTGGAGGTTCTTCTTCCTCCGACACTACATCATTCCTCACAGTGTTAAAGCCTGGAGGTTCCTCCTCTTCAACTTTGTTTTTTATTTCTGTCATTTTTGACATTAGTTGGTTCTCCTTAATTTACCCACAATATTTTTGTATATTAAGTTATAAAACATTAAAAATTAAATCTTATTCATTAACACGCTAACATACTTTTTTTAATTTGTCAATATTTTTTGAAAAAAATTGTAAAAATTTGAAAAATTTTTTCACGGTTTGACAAAGGCAGTTGTATTCTTCTAATATGTTTATCTGTCTTGAATT
This sequence comes from uncultured Candidatus Bathyarchaeia archaeon, assembly GCA_964600125.1. Classification (GTDB taxonomy): domain Archaea; phylum Thermoproteota; class Bathyarchaeia; order Bathyarchaeales; family DTEX01; genus JAGTRI01. The sequence goes on along the minus strand of CAZRIK010000153.1, from coordinate 987 downwards.
GTCTGAAAAGAATATTGCGGAGGATGTCAATGAATAATAACAGAAAAATCCATGATTTGTTAACTAGCTTTTCAATAGTTTTAGTTTTGCTGACTTTTTTGGTTTCCGGTTGTATCAAGCCAGAACCTTCTGTGGCCACGGGCGTAATATACAATGTTACTATGTCTAAAAGCATAGATCCTGAAAGCCGTCCCGTCGAACCGACAACTGTTTTTTCCGTAAACGCCCCAGCATTTTATTGCTCATTTACAGTATACAATTTCCCTGTTGGCTCCAAGCTAGAAGTGCAATGGATATATATAGGTGGCGACCCGAGTACCGAGAATATTACCGGTAAAAATTTTGTAGTGGAGACGCAGACAGCAACTATTCTCAAAGAGGGTCGGGGTCAGACAAATACTGCTTACCCTAAGCCTCCCATTCCGGATTACAAGTGGCCGAAGGGGAAATATAATGTAGTAATAAGTGTTGAGGGTGTGGAAAAGGCCAGTACTAACTTGAGAGTGTAGTAGCAGTGTTTTGTCAAAGTTATTAAAGTCGCAGGATGTGAAAAAGGTTTCCTTCGCCAGACAATCCAGTATCGTTTATTTCGATTCCATGGGTGCCGAAAACACGGAGGAAACGTTAAGGCTGGCTAAAATCAGGGCACGTGAACTAGGAATAAAAAGCATTGTTGTCGCTACCACGAAAGGTGATACTGCGGTGAAAGCAGCCAAAGAATTCAAAAACTATAAAGTGGTAGTGGTGACGCATTCCAGCGGTTTTTTAGGGCACGGCACGCAGGAGCTTACTCCGGAGAACAGACAGAAAATAGAAAAGCTGGGAGCTGATATTTTCACAGGCACTCACGCCTTCGGCGGTTTAGCACGAGCCGTCAGGACGACTTACTCCACACATATACTCGGAGATTTTATGGCCAACACTTTGAGGATGTTCGGACAGGGTATGAAGGTGGCCATTGAGATAACGATGATGGCTGCCGACGCC
>CAZRIK010000152.1:0-2666 GCA_964600125.1 uncultured Candidatus Bathyarchaeia archaeon | reverse complement strand
CATCCTTCAGTGATGGAGAGTTTACCCAGCAGCGGGACAAGGCGGGCGTGGGCGCCAGAAAAGCCGCGTAAGAGAGAGCTTGGCTGAGAAGGGCGTTCCCGCTCCACGATGATGCCGAGTGTTAGTTGCGCGGAACACAACTGCGCCCACGATACAAACCAAGCCCAAGCCGTCATCGTCTAAGGATTCTATTTGTGGAAACAAAAAATATCAATCCAAAAAAACGTGTAAAAAAAAGTATGGTTTTGAAAAATTATTGGTTTTTTAATTAATTTTGACACAGGTAGAGACTAAATGTTAATAGCATTACACTCGATTATCTTGTTGGAAAACATGAGTTGAGGTGGATGTTATGGAATGGCTGATTTACGCGTTGTTGTCCGCTGTCACAGCAGCGCTTGTGGCAATATTCGGCAAGATCGGGCTGGAAGGCGTGGACTCGATTACCGCGACTGGGGTTCGTGCAGGGATAATGTTCGCTGCAATCATGGTGCTCATAATCGTGACTGGCAAGGCAGGCAACATAGCTAACTTGGACAGGAAATCGCTGTTCTACATCGCCCTTGGCGGACTGGCTGGCGCAGCTTCGTGGGTCTTCTACTTTTTCGCCCTGCAGTACGGGAAGGCGTCCCAAGTGGCGCCGATAGACAGGCTGAGCGTGGTCTTCGTGATTGTCCTCGCAGCAACAATCCTCGGAGAAAAGGTCTCGCTTCAAGCCGCAGTCGGCACGGTACTCGTCGCGGTAGGCGCAATCATAATCGCCCTCGCAGGCTGACATAAATATATCATAGTCTAAATGAAGGGCAACCGACAAGTTTACCCCAAATGAATGAAGCAGGTAGTTTACAAACTGAAAAACAAACAGAAACTAATTCACTTTGAACACGTAATTCCGTTCAGCCTCTAGATAAAAAACAAATTTTTTCAAACCGTTCTAAGCCCGCAGAGTTACCACCCCAAAAAACAGTTTGATTTTCATAATTTCAGTAATGATAGTCATAATTGAAAATCGGATGTTAATCAAATCAGACCAGACGCTAGGATGGTCAGAGAATCGGACGAGACTATATATAGACCCCCCTATTCGCGGACCTTGTATTGTCACTCAAACGGAAAATCCTATTGTCACTCAAAACAGAACAGGTCTCATCATAAATTGTTGGTCAAACAAAAAAAACCATTGTTGAACAAATCAGACCAGATAGACCCACGTAAACAGAAGAACGCATAGTTCTTTTAGAAAATATTATATTACGATAAAATCAAGCAAAGAATGGTAACCGCGGATGGGTTACCTTATTTTGGATTTTTCTTCTTTCTGGTAGTAGTCTGTCCATTTCAGTTTCCGTGCGTCTCGCTTCAGTTTCACAGCGCTTTTCCTGCATTTGCTTGAACAGAACCACAGAATTGCGCCGTCGCCTCTAACGTGCATCATTCCAGTACCCCGTGGAAACTCGTGACCGCAGAACGCGCATTTTTGGGATTTGGGCATTTTCAGTCTCTCCGAATGTTAGCTGCAAACAATCATCTAAGGTGGCTGATGCGAGTTTCAGTTGGGTTGTTACCTAATTTTTCGAGCTTCCCTTTCCGTCTCTCTCAACATGAGGACGTCGTCAAGCCGAATCGGTCCCTTGATGTTCCTTGCTATGATGCGTCCCTTGTCGGAACCTTCGAGGATTCTGACCCTAACCTGAATAATTTCGCCTGTTGATCCCGTTCTGCCGACAATTTGGATGACTTGCGCAGGAGTTAGGGCTACATCACTTTCTCTCTGGCTCATTAACTGGAACCTTCCTTGATCCTCCGAATCCGAGTCGCAATTTCCTTGACTAGGTCGGATGCTTCTCCAGTTTCAACAATGCACACGGCAGCGGATTGAACGTCAATTCCCACAGAGTTCCCGAGTTTGACTTTGCTTGGGACAAAAACGAAGGTGATCTTCCTTTCGTCGCACAGTATCGGGAGGTGGGCAACCACTTCAGGCGGATCAACGTCCTCAGCTATGACGACAAGCTTCGCCTGTCCTCTTTCTATTGCTTTGGTTGTTTCATTGGTGCCTTTGCGTATGCTGCCAGTGCGCGTCGCTATTTGAAGCGCCTCGTACGCAGCGTTGGCTACTTCTGCTGGTGTCTCAAACTTTATGAAGAATGGTTTCGACATGTTCATTCACCGAAACTTCATCAACACATGTTTCAGTTTACGTTTAACCCTAACTGTGAACGTCTCCCTATATATGTTACGGTTTTGACATCAACAACGTAACCTAGAGATCAATAGGTAACAAAAAAAAGCGAAAAATCTATAATAGGAAAAAACGTGGACTCTATGGCTTAGACGCTTATGACCTTTTTGACTTGGGGAACCTTGCTTTTCAGGTACCGTTCAACACCCAACTGCAGAGTCATCTGAGACATGGGGCATCCTGCGCATGCACCTTTCAGCTTAACCTTCACGGTTCCTTCCTTATCAACATCAACGAGCTCGATGTCTCCGCCGTCCGCCATGAGCTGTGGCCTAATCTCATTGAGTATTTTCTCAACCTCGTCTTTCAACATCCGTTCACTCCTGACCTAATTGACTTTGTTGTGATACCTTTCCAAAAATATAAACATTCCTTATCTATGGGCATAAACCACCACGATTTTTTCGTTCTTCTGATCAACCCT
>CAZRIK010000151.1:0-2744 GCA_964600125.1 uncultured Candidatus Bathyarchaeia archaeon | reverse complement strand
CAATCTCCTCGAACAGGTTCAGATACTCGGAGTCTTGAATCTGTCGAGCCAGTTTCTCGTTCAAACCGTAATTCTTGACGAGTCTCTGAGCCATCTTCTCAGGCGGTTCAGGAAGCCTCGAACGTAACTGCCTAATGTAATCGTCAGTGATTCCGATGGGCGGGACATCCGTCTCAGGATACATCCGAGCTGCGCCGGGTCTTGGCCTCATGTAACGCGTTGTTCCATCGGGATTCGCTGCACGGGTCTCCTCTGGAACGCCCTTTAGAGATTCTCGAGCTCTTTCAACCGCTGCACGCAACGCATCAACCGCGTTCTCTTCAGTGTCAGCGACTAAGACAACAGCGTCATGCTGTTCTGCATTCAACGTTTGTCTAAGTTTGTGGATTTCGTCGTCAGTTGCCCCATAAGATGGGAGCTCATCTGTGTGGAGGATGCCGCCTACACGCCCCCAGAACCTCGCCCGATCCGCGATTTCGGTTCCTAACCTCAAATTTGGCACGAGTTCGGTTCCCAGCAGACCCGCGAACTTGGGCAGCTTAACAGCAAAAACCCGTTTTCCTTGACCTAAGGCTTTTTGTATGATGCGGCAGCCAGTTTTTGTGAAGGCTGAAGTTACATCGACAAGGTCCTCTGAAAAATTATCTTGCTTTAATCCACGTTTTTTCAGCTCGCCCCTTATTTCGAGAAGCTTGAGCTGGCGTTGAACCTCAAGTTTAACGACAAGCGCAATGAGCTCCAGCTCTTGGACTCCCTTTATTTCGATCAATGCGCCGTCCCTGATTGACACGTTGAGGTCTTGCCTTATCGTCCCGAGACCCCGCTTGACTTTTCGGGTAGCCCGCAAAATCCGTCCTATTGCCAGAGCTACGTTTTCCGCTTCTTCAGGCGTGTATATGACTGGACCCGTCGTTACCTCGATTAGGGGCATGCAGAGCCTGTCGATGCGGTAACGGACCGTTAAGCCTTCTGCTCCCGTTTTCCGCGCAGCGTCCTCCTCGAGGCTTATGTGCTGTATCGGAATTTTTTTTCCGTCAACCGTTATGGCTCCGTCCAATCCGACGACGCACGTCCGCTGGAAGCCCGTCGTGTTTGAGCCGTCGATCACGACTTTCCGCATCACGTGAACCTCGTCGACGGGTTTCACGTCCATCATCAAAGCTGTCACAAGCGCGGTTTCAAGGGCTTCGCGGTTCAGCTCGTGCGGAGGCTCCTCGTCCATCTCCACGAGGCACGACGTTCCGCTGTCCGCTTCGTACAATATTTTTACGCCCTTCTGAAACTCGAAGAAGGCAGCTGGGTCGGTTTGCCCAAGCTCGCTTTGGGTCGGTCGGAGCCTCCGCAGAAACGTGATTTCGGGTTCTCCCTTGAAAAGGTCAGGTTTGCAGGCGCAAAAGAGCTTCTCGCGCGTGGCAAGCTGCTGGTGGCATTCCAAGCCAACCTTCAAGCCAACGGCGGAAAAGTCAACGTTCAACCTTAGAGTGCCCCTCCTTCTGTTCTTGTTTCGTGTCAGGCGACTTCGGCTGCTCAATCGACCTATCGGAAATTTCGTGGACCAAGTTTGTTGTGAGAAGCTTCTTGGCTTCATCAACATCCTCGGTTTGCCCAAGGATCCACATGAGCTTGACGAGAGCCGTCTCCGCAAGCATGTCCTGAAGCGGGATGACGCCCATCGCGACGAGGTCTCGACCGTTATTGTAGACGTTCATGTTGACTCTTCCCCAGATGCACTGCGAAGTCATGGCGACTATTACGTTGTTGCCGATGGCTTTTTTGATGGGCGGAAAACATTCTTGGCGAACGTGCCCAAGCCCTGTTCCTTCTATAATGATGCCTTTGTAGCCAGCTTCGACGTGCCAATCAATCGCCTTCGGGTTCATGCCGGGATAAAATTTGATTAACGCAACTTTCTCCTCGAATTTAGGCTTCAAAACGAGCTTTCGTTCTTTGCTTCTTGGCACGTAATCCTCCGTCAACATCACGATTTGACCATCTGAAACCTTGGCTATTGGCTGAGCGTTCACCGTTTTGAAGGCGTCGCGTCGGCTTGTGTGAAGCTTCCTCACTTTTGTCCCGCGATGCAGCACTACAGCCTCGTCGGAGACGGACTCGTGCATGGCAACAGCGACCTCAGCAAACGGCGCCTTGGAAGCAGCATAGACGGCGCCGACAAGGTTTAGGGCTGCGTCTGAGCTCGGTCGGTCCTCGGACCTCTGTGCGCCAACAAGAATTACGGGCACAGGAAGGTTCTGAAGCGCAAAGCTTAGGGCTGCCGCGGTGTAGCCCATCGTGTCTGTGCCGTGGGTTACCACTACGCCGTCTGCCCCGTTGTGGACGTGTTTTGCGACGGTTTCAGCGGTTTTTGTCCAATGCTTCGGCGTCAGGTCCTCGCTGAAGACGCTGAAAAGTATTTCCGTGTCTACCACTGCTAGGTCCGACAGTTCGGGCACTATGCTGTAGAGGTCTCTCGCAGAGATTGCGGGCCTAACGGCGCCTGTCCTGTAATCTACTCTGCTGGCTATGGTTCCCCCCGTGCTGACAATCGTGACTTTTGGAAGGCTTCGGTTCTGTTCAGGCAAATCTGGCGGCGTGAAGGCTGGTCTTCTTTCAGCGCCCAATTTTGTAATTCTGGTCGTGGGCGTCACTTCTACTCCGACGTTGTATCCCGATTTTATCTTGATCACGACGTGTTTGTCGTCTCCAAGTTCAGACCTCGGAATCAGGATGCCTTCATACGTGGACTC
>CAZRIK010000150.1:0-2855 GCA_964600125.1 uncultured Candidatus Bathyarchaeia archaeon | reverse complement strand
TCCAGGTCACCGACATAACAAAGGTTCAGAATTTCCAGGGTCTTACGCAGTTGGTCTCTGGAAAGATAGCCGGTGTCACTGTCGGCCAGTCCTCCGGAAATGCGGGAACCGGAATGAACTTCTTCGTTCGTGGCGGCGGAGGTATTAACGGCACCGCTCAGCCGATGATCTATGTTGACGGCGTGAGAGTGGAGAACATCAACTATACTCCTCTCTTTACGGGAGGGCAGAGGACGAATTCTCTTGCCGGTCTTAATCCCAATGACATAGAGAATATTGAAATATTGAAGGGACCTGCCGCCGCATCAACGTATGGTACAAACGCCTCGAACGGTGTGGTATTGATTACAACAAAATCCGGAAAACTTCTTGGTCCGGGAAAAGGTTACACCGTCAATTATCAATACAACTTTGGAGTGAACACGTCACGGTTCGACTACCCATCTGATTTTTTCAATGCAGATACAATGAATGGCATCTTGGATACTGATGGTATGATCAGGGAACACAGTGTGAGCATTACGGGAGGTGCCAGTTCGCTAAGGTACTTCGCTTCGTACACGAACCGCTATGACGCGGGACTCATACCAGCCCAGAACTACATCGATAGAAACTCTTTGAAAGCGAGCTTCGATGCGATTCCTTCTGAACAGTTCAGTCTCAAGTTCAATACTTCATACACTTGGTACAAGCTCAGTCGTCCTTTCGGCGATGACGCAGTCTACGGATACGGCCTGAATGCGCTGTGCTACTACCCTGCATTCGCCAACGCCACGAGAGAAGCGCTTGCAGCGCTGAGTGGTATCTCTCTTTCGAACTCGGTTGTCAGTTCAGGTTCCGTCACCTGGAGGCCTATCTCCAATCTGGAATTGAATGCAGGCGGTGGCGTCCAGTACACCCTGTATGAGGAAAATGTACTCTATCCTTACGGCATCAAATATGGCAGTCTCACGACGGGGGAGAAGCAGGTGGAGAAACGAGAATCGTCTCAGAAGACGTACGATCTCAACGCTCGTTACTCTTTCAAAGACGTATTGATGGACAAGTTGGAGTTCAGCACAGTCTTCGGAACCCAGATCGTTGATAGGAAAACCACAACGTTTGGAATAGATGTCCGGAACTTTGGTAACGCGGTGATGGATGTCATTGGTTCAGCGACGGACATTCTTTCGAAGTGGGACAGTCGTACAAGCAGGAGAGAGGCTGGCATTTACGCAGACTTGCCATTTTCTTACGATGATACGTATTTTTGGACGGTCGGAGTGAGAAGAGATTACTCGAGTGCTATTGGCGCTGAGAGTCCGGCGATTACGTACCCGCACGCGAGTGCCGCCGTTCGTCTGGATAAGTTCGATATCCTGCCGTCCCAAATAGGTATGCTGAAACTCCGGGCCAGCTATGGTGAATCCGGTCAATTGCCAAACGTGGACGACGGAGTGCCGTTGACATATTCGAGCTCTCCAGGGGGGTCAGGTTTGAACGGTCTCAGCTTCAGCGGACTCGGCAATCCTGAAATTGAGCCTGAGAGAATCAAGGAGTATGAGTTTGGATTTGACACCGAGTTCCTGAACATGTTCTCTTTGGAGTTTACCTTCTATCTGCAGAATGCCACAAAGTCGATCGTCAATGCCACCTATGCGCCTTCGACAGGATTGGGCGACTATACATTCCCGTACAACGTAGGTTCCGTAGAAAACAAGGGAATCGAAGCCTTACTACAGGTCAATCCGATACGAACTGCCAACTACGACCTTTCAATGTCATTCATCTGGAACTACCAGAAAAACGAGGTCAAGTCTCTCGGTTTCATAGAAGTACTCAATATGGGGAGAATGAGTGTGATGAAACCGGGACTACCCAAGTGGGAGTTCTACGAGTACAAGGTACATGGAGCCACGTTTAACACAGACGGCACATACAAGGGCGTGTATGTTGATTCCTCAATTGGTGTTACCGGGAAAATGGGGCCGCAAATGGTGCCTCTTGGAAACCCGTTCCCGGACCACAGCGGGTCCGTTACCCTGAACTTCCGTTTCCTGAAAAACTTCAACTTTTACGCTATGGGTGAATGGGGCCTCAACAACAAGGTCTTCAGCTACTCAATCCGCAGATCGTGCCTTGCCAGATCGTGGATACCCCACTTGATCCTCGAAGCTCAACTCGGCAAAATACCTACTGGTGGTATGCGCCCTGTGCAGCAGGGTATTCAGCCACTGACGCCTGGAACCCCTGAATACATCAAGGCGGCCGACGAGTTTGCACTATTGAATCCAAGCTACTATGGGTCGTTTGTCTATGACGCTGACTTCTTCTTCTTCCGTGAGGCAAGCCTGAGCTATGATTTCACTGATCTCTTATCGGACTTCATTCCAAGGAGCTATGTCAGCGGAATGCAGGCTGGCATATCGGTGAGAAATGTTGCGAAGTGGACAAAGTACCCAATGGATCCGGAGGCGAACTATAGGTCGGGCATTGAGAACACGGGAACCGAATGGGCCACGCTTCCGCAGCCGAGAACATACAACTTCTGGATCAAGTTGGCTTTCTAAACGAACCCGGGGAACAAACATGAAAACGAACAGAGGAATACTCTTCAGCGTCCTCGCTTTTCTGAGCTTGTCTGCCTGTGAAGACTATGTTTCCAACGTAGAGCCATATAACGACAGGCTCGTGAGCGAAGCGCTTAACACCGAGAGAAACGTCCCCGCGCTCATAGTGGGCGTAGATAATCAAGTAGCGTGGACGGTGGACGATTTGTTCAGGGGCGCCGACGGTCTCTCTGATCAACTCATCTTTGATACGCGAAATCCAATGGCAACCTTTCCTGGCTATCAGATGCTGGATGAGGGTGATCC
>CAZRIK010000149.1:0-2865 GCA_964600125.1 uncultured Candidatus Bathyarchaeia archaeon | reverse complement strand
TTTTCGTGGATGTCGGGACAACCGCCATTCTGATTCGTGATTGTTCGTCTCTTGCCTGTAACGACTTTACGAGACACTTTACTGCCAAGCTTATCGCTTGTTCTAGCTTCAAATCGTCTCGGTATTCTTCTCGTAGGATGTTTTCCACGGTCTCCCTTCCTATGCCGATGGCTAAGGCTTTGTATGACCTGTAAGAACCGATTGGGTCCGTTGCGTAAAGTTTTGCTCCCGTCTTGTCGACGCCTCCGAAAATTAGTGAGACGCCGAACGGTCTGACACCTGCGTGCTGCGTATAGATCTGCATTACGTCCCCGATTCTTTTTGTAACTATTTCAACGTCAATTGGCTCGTCATACATTAGCCTGTTGCTTTGGGAGTAGACCCGCGACTCGTCAATCAATATACGCGCGTCCGAACTTATGCCCACAACCGCTGCGCCGAGGTGTTCGTCTACGGCGTAGATTTTTTGGCTGAAGTTTGGGTCCTGAAGCTTCGATTCGACCTTTTCTTCCGCCCCGATTACGACCCCTTCTGGGCACGAAACACCCACAATCGTTGGGCCTCTGTCTACGGCTGCAAGCGCATATTCCACCTGAAACAGCCGCCCGTCTGGGGAGAACACCGTGATTGCGCGGTCATAGGCTCCTGGAACAGCAAACACTGACAAGCATATTCACCTTTCTTTAATCCTAATCCTAAATCATCTTCTCACAAAAGGATATACACGACACTAAAAAACCTTTTTGTTTAGATTTTGAAACTTTCGGCGTCTTTTTCGAACTGTTACCATTTTCGCAGACCTTTTTTGGAACCATGCCATAATATTCGTTGTACAGTGGTCCTCTGAGACATTAAGCTCTTTTTATGCCCTTTTTCTGGGTTTTTATTTTGAATTGTTTTATCTATGCCTTTATAAGAGTGGAAGCACTACTTTATTTGAAAAGTTTTCTCTTATACTTTAGGCTTGTCCTATTGAATAACTGGGTCTTTTCAAAGCATGTAAAAGAGGTTAAAGAGAGTGTGTAGTCTAAGAACGGGTTTCGTTACTAACTGCAGAAAATGTCGATCATCTGTAAGATTTCATTGCACATCGAAGAAGAAAACTGGCAAGAAAAATTACATGGACAACAAACAGATAGAAAAAAGATAGATAGGTGAAGGAAATGGGTAAACGAAAAATTATCAACGAAGACGACATAAATAACATACAATTGCCAGTTGCCAACGATACATTGGGAGTGGCTGTTAAATTCCTCGGCTTTGACCGAATCATGGTAAAATGCCAAGATGGTCATGAGCGCCTCTGCCGAATTCGGGGAAAAATGAAGAGACGAGCTTGGATTCGTCTAGGAGACATTGTTTTGGTTTCTCCATGGGACATGCAATCTGACATACGAGGCGACATTTGTTGGCGATACAAAAGAAACCAAACAGAATTGCTGAGAAGCAAAGGTTTCCTTAAGACCTAAAATGAGAATTTGAAAGAGCTAACTCTTTCTGTTTATCTAGCTTGAGTGCCATATTAATTTAGGCGCATGAATCTGCAACGATCGAAATTAACTTAACAAGGCAATAACGGATGAACTAAAAATGTTATATGAATATGAGGGTAGGCGAGGACGACCGATCGGAGGGAGACTTGCCCAAGTGGATTTTCAGTTTTTGGAGTATCTTGCCAAGGTTTCAATGAAATACGATGTTATTCCAGAAAAATTTGTTGATAGTTTTTTCAGCGCGTATCAACATCAGAAAACTGAGTGCGGAAAACTAACGATCGAATGTCGGTCGAAAGAAAAAGAATACGCAATCTTTCTCATAACCGAAGGCTGGGAAGTTGTCGGACAATTCCACATTTCTGAACACCTTCTTCGCGAAAAGACAAGTACGCTAAAGGAAATTGTTTGTAGACAGTCAGCAATAATGACCAAATCGCAAGAGGCTAAATCCAAAAGTTATAAGATTGGAAATTTAAGGGCTGGAATGAGGCGCCTTAATTTAATTGCGCGAGTCCTCAAAGTATCAAAGCCAATACATATTGCGACGAGTTCTGGTTTCTACGCTGACTTGTCAAATGCCATAATTTCCGACGAAACAGGAACCATTAACCTAAGTCTATTTGGACCTCAAATAGAAGGAATTGTTCTTGACGACGTTGTTCAAATTGAGAACGCGCATGTTGCTTGGTTTAGGGGTGAACGCCAGTTAAGAATTGGCAAACGTGGGAAAATCAATGTTGTAGATTCAACTGTAAACAACATTGAGATGGAGCAGTCAGATTAGGAACAATAGCAGGTCACACTTACACGTGACGATTCTACACCTGCTTGGCAACAGACAGATTTCTAAGAAGCAATCTCATTTTTTTAAAAAAAACGTAGTAAAAAATTTTAGAGCCTTGCCAACAACGGTTGATGTAACCTAGATAACATTTATGATTCCGTCTAGTCTTTGCGGGTTTCTCTTTTCCCAGCAATTTTTGCAATAAACTGGCCTGCTAGGATCGGGTTTGAAGGGAACCTCACATTCTTCGCCGCAATCAGAACAGACTGCTTTATACATTTCTTGGGAATTTGGATTCTCCATTTTTTCTATCGCAGTCTTTGTTAGAGCTCTTATCTGGTTGAATTGGTCCATTTCGCCGTAGCCCACGAGCGTTATGGCTGTTCCTTCGTTTCCCATTCTGGCTGTTCGTCCGATTCTGTGAAAATAGACTAACGCTTCTAGGGGGATGTCATAGTTTATTATGTGGGTAATCCCTTGAATGTCCAAGCCTCTTGCAGCTAAATCTGTTGCAACAAGAAGTTTCAGTCTTCCTTTTCTGAATGAGTTGACGACGAAGTCTCTTTGTGTCTGAGTGAAGCCGCC
>CAZRIK010000148.1:0-2866 GCA_964600125.1 uncultured Candidatus Bathyarchaeia archaeon | reverse complement strand
GGATTCATAACAAAAATACTAATGAAAACTAGAATGAAGGCACCAAGCAGCGCCCAAAACAACGGCCGAATAAATTTGCCTGTCATATTATTCTCCCTTTAGCCGGCGCCGCCACCTCCGCCTCCGCCTCCATTGCCACCACCGGAAAAGCCGCCTGTGACCATGTTTACCATGTCGCTGAAGGCATCGCCTATTGCACTTAGTGATGGCGCCGATGATATGTTACCGCTTATCCCGTCTGTTCCACTGGTATAAAACCAGACAGGTGTCGGAGCATCAAGCTCACTGAACTGCTTTACCCAGCCCTGGGTTAAGCCGAAGACTACGGCATAGGCGAAATAGGAGTCCCAATAGTTTAGGTTGTCGGTGGCCAGCTGCTTGTCTTTGGCCATTTTCTTGAGATAGTTGCTGAAAGCCTTCCACTTAGCACACTCTACCGTGCCTGCTTCAGTTCGCTTTGGCAGCCTGGATGAAAGTATGATTGCTGCCAGACCGATGGGAAGGCATAAGGCAAAGGGAACGAAAATCATTTCAGCGTATTGCCACAGAAGCACAAAGAGCAGTATGCCAAGAAACATGGCAAAAACGATAAGAAGTATTCCGGGCATTAGCAGGCGTTGGACTGAATGCGATGGCTCCTCCTCGAAGAGTTTTTGCTTTACCGTATCACCTTCTACTTTACGGGTAAATTCCTGCAGTAGCTCCGGATGTTTTTCCCTCTGCTCTGAAAGCAGTTTCCCGTCGCGACTAGCCATGGTCTGTGTTACCAGTTTCTCGAAGGAAAAGTTCTCACCATCCTTAGCCTTTATTAGCAGTATGTCTTTCTGCGTGCCGAACCACCGCTGCCTTTGAGTTTGCACTATTTCAAGTATGCCCTTATTGGCTAGGTCGAAGATAGTGGCTGTGAGTTCGGCAGGACCTACTCTGCCACGTGTTACTAAAGCCACCAATGCCGGCGGCATATCACTGGGAGGTGAATACTGCGACTGTAGCACCGGGCCGACTTCAGGCAGCCGGCCTCTTTTCCGGAAGGCGCGGCGTATCCAGAGAGCCCCGAGCAGCGGTACGACGACTAAGCCGAATAATATAAGTGACAGGTTGATTATCGGCTTAACGTTTTTGTTATAAGCTTCTCTCTTTTCCAGTTTTATTTGCCAGGCTGACGGCACACCGTTAACCATGCCGTGGGGGAAATAGATGTTAATCTCAAGCTCTTCAGCAGCAGGGATGCTACCTGCTATGAACTCTACGGTTGTGTCATCTACTATGCGTTTGGCGGCGGGTACACCATAGCTGTAGATAGAAAGCTGCTGTGGTGGCACTGATTGAGGCAGGTGAACGACTACCTGGCTTGAATCCACATAGGCGTCGCGGCCGTCGAAGATAGCTTTCCAGTATAGCTGGTCGGCAGGGCTGTTGAGGCGCAGACCACCGTGAACTGTGTACCTTAGCTCTATGGTGCGGCCGCTGTTACTTGTCTCAGGGAACCACCAGCCGACCCAGAATTTGTCCTTTTCCATCCAGGTGGCATAGGCATAAGTATCACCACCGGGTGACTTGCCGGTTTTCTTCCGAATGTCTATCCACTCTTTAACGGCAGGATTCAGCGGGTACTGTCTGTCACCTTCCCAAACCTCTACATTATCGATTGACTCAAGCCTGTCAGTGGGTATCCATCTAAATGCGTAGTGGAAATCGCCTGAGGTGAAAACGAACGTCTGAGTCTCACTGACCTTTATATCTGAATTGGCTAGAATTTTAATGTCGACATTTATGGACTCGTAGTGGTATACCCGGTCGGCGGCAGAGAGAGTCCCGAAGCTACTCAGGAATAAACCTAGAGCGGTAAGACCAGCCAGTAGAAAAGACAGCCACTTACCAATGGTCTTTGAATTCACCTTCGTTATCCTCAAATATCCGCTTTCAGCAATTATAATACTGAGTGTTTACTTTAACAATCCAGCCCGGCGCTGAGTATTATTTTTTCGATTCATTTTTGAATGTCGGGGGTAGTCTTTCAGATTTTGCTTCGGCGATTCGTCATTTGCTATCATTAATTTATATGAAGCAGTGCATTAAGGAGGCGACAGATGCAGCTTGCAGAGGCGATGGTTAAATCTCTGGAACAGAGCCAGGGATATCTGACTAAGGCGCTCGACGGCCTAACTCAAGAAGAGACGGCATGGAGCCCGACAGCGGAGTCTAACAGCATAGCCTTTATACTGTGGCACATGACCCGAGTTGAAGATTTCTTTATTAACCGTGTGATTAAACGACAGGTAGAATTATACGAGGCGGAAGGTTGGCGCGAGAAGTTGGGCACTCCGGCCAAAGATACCGGTTTTGAGTATACCTTTGAGCAGCTTCGAGCCTGGCCGGTGCCAAAGTTAGAGGTGTTACGTGGCTACACCGACTCAGTCCGGAAAAGTACCTTGGCCTTGCTTAACAGCATCGCTCCGGAAAGACTGTCTGAACTGGCGCGGCCGGACCCTTCGCCTGAGTCCATAGGAGACATATTGTGCCGTAACACTACTCAGATAGCTATGCACACGGGACAGATTGCCTATATACGCGGCATTAAGCGAGGTTTGAACAAGTAGTAAAATAAGGTTTTTAAACGAGTTTGGAATGCCAAAGAGTAAAAAACTAAGGCCCAGCTGGGCAGACAAAGCTAAAATCCGCATCAAGAGGATGCTGGGCATGAACATATTGCTTTGCGATAGCTGCAAGTGGGACTGGCGAAGTGCCTGCCGCAACCCGGAGCGGCCTAATGCCGTCTGGTGTCTTGATTACGAGAAGAGAGGCAGATAGTTCACTCTCCATGAATAATAGCAGGCTATCCTGAAGCCAGCTTTTGACACTACAG
>CAZRIK010000147.1:0-2919 GCA_964600125.1 uncultured Candidatus Bathyarchaeia archaeon | reverse complement strand
AGAAGTATCGTCGCGCAGGAAAGATAGCTGCCAAAGTCAGAGAAGAAATGAAGCGAAAGACCAAAGAAGGGATGCCGTTACTCGAAATCTGCGAAAAAACGGAGCACCTAATTGCCAGCATGGGTGGAAAACCCGCGTTTCCATGCAATGTTTCCGTTAACGAGGTTGCAGCGCACTATACGTCTCCCCCCGACGACGCCCAAACGGTCTCAAAAAACTCTCTGGTTAAGATTGACATCGGCGTCCACATCGATGGCTACATTGCTGACACAGCAGTTACAGTATGTTTCAATTCTGAGCTTGATGACATGGTTCACGCCTCCGAAGCAGCTCTAGAAACAGCCATCAAAACCATCCGAGCAGGCATACATACGTCTGACTTAGGTTCAGAAATACAGAGAACCATCGAACGCCGCGGATACAAACCTATCTCAAATTTGACGGGTCACCAAGTTGGACGCTACATAATTCACACGGGAAAGTCGCTGCCGAATGTTTCGCACGTTTCCTTTACGAAAATTAGTGCAGGAGATGTCTACGCCATTGAACCTTTCGTGACTTTTAGGGACGCAGCTGGCAGAGTGGAAGACGGTCCTGAAGCCTTCATTTTCAGGTTCGTTAAGCGGAAGCCAGTTAAAGACCCCGAGGCAGCGCATCTTTTGAAATTTATTGAAGAAGAATTCCGAACGTTGCCTTTTGCTGAAAGATGGCTCAAAACATACAATAAAGGAAGGGGGTACAAAGCAGCGTTCGCGAACTTGTTGGCTTCCAAGTGCATAATGTCTTACCCAGTTTTCATCGAGGCTAGTCAGAAGCCTGTAGCCCAATCTGAACACACAGTTTATATTGACAGAAATTCAGCTGTCGTTCTCACATGATTAGAATCAGTCAGCCTTTTGCTGCTATTTCTCTTCTTCCGCTGTTGCTTCTCTGTATATTGACGATATGAAGGTTGGGACGCTGCATTTTGGGCAGGTCTCGACCTTTTTTAGGATGAAGTCACCACTTTGAAATTCCCTAGTGTTTTTGAAATCGCATTTTGAGCATTGAATGGTCGTGAAGACTTTTTGTGGATCAAATCCTAGCTTCATCGGCTTTTGCTTCGCCTGCAAAGCCAGATACGACGACAACGCGATGGCGCTTCCGCTTAATACTACAGTCATGTAATCCGTGACTCCTGTCCTTCTGTATGTTTCGAAAGCTTGGAACAGAGAAATGAAAGACAGCGTGAACAATACGAAAATTATGGCAATAAAAAAGTAGGAAACTCTTTTCGCGGACGCGGTTTCTTTCACAATCATCCCTCTATTGCGCAATTCCCATGGTGTTCCCTATCCCCGCGATTATGACGAGGTCCCCCTCTTTCGTGGTTTCACGTATTATCCTGCGAATCCGAACGGAAACTTCGTCCACGCTGTCAGAAATCTCCTTTCTCATGGCGGACACGACGTCTCCTACGCCTTCTTTTACTAGAATGACGTTCAGGGGAACCTTGTATTTCGCTGCTACCTCTTCAACCTTGAACTTGTCGACTCCTGGCCCGCCTATCGCAACTCCCGTCCCTTCCATAACTTCGCCAGGTTTCTCGCCTTCAAGCTTCTGGGCTGCGTCAATGATGATTACTCGGGCAATTTTTCCCTCTTTTTCTTCAAGAATCTGTTTTATTGCCTCGCCTGGTTTGCCGACGTTTCCTCCTGGTCCTTTAGCCTTCAAAACGTAGGCTGTCCGTCCCTCGATTTGAACTTCGCTCATCACGACGTCTCTGGCAATCTCACGGCATTCGTTTCCGTTCATCAGTTTGGCTGCAGCTAGGGCACCGATTCCGTCGCCTATTGGCTGCCCAGCCTTGAAAGCGGTTAGGGCGCTTGCGTAGGCTTCTGACTCCTTCATTATGTCAGGCAGAATCATTTGGAGCTGCATTATTATGTAGAAGCTGGACGTTTTTTTGCCTGACAGGTAAAAGTGCTTGACAATCTTGTAGATTTGGTTTAATGCAAGCGCTGCATCAATCATGTTGGTTAAATTGTTCACTTGCGTCTCGTCAGCCTGCGGAACCATCAGCTTCACTTCGTCCTTGAACCTAAAGTCCCGAATGTCAACAATGTGTTCCAGCCTTCTGATTATGCCGGAAGGGTCCAACTCGACCGGTGGAATATACAAGTGCTCGAGAAGGCGGTCGACTCTTGCCTCCAAATCACCGTTTGTTTTGCCTACTTCTTTGATTGTGGAAATCGTTAAAGTCCGTCCCTGGTCCTTGATGAGCTGCAGCTTATACAGCGAGCTCTCGATTTCTTTAAGCATTATTTTTATCTGAAGGCGCTGCCCGTAAAACATGTAAAATACGAAGAACCCTAGCCAACCAATTTGAAGAATGAGGCCTACTACGTCATTTCCTGGAGCTAGGCCTGTCCCAGCGGTTGAAAGGGCTTCAGCGTTCATCGAAATGACACCATCGACAAAGAAGGTAAAAACACTTTATTAATAAATGTTGAGGAAAAAACAGCAAATGAACATCTACATGAAAAATCCTTTTGTCATTCCTTCAATCCAAAGAAATTCGTCTAATTGCGTAAGTTCTTTGGAAAAGGTTTTAATGTTCTCCGTCGTTCATGTGATTTGAAGGGAAAAAATGCGAGTAAAAATCGTTTATCTCGGTTTAGTTAGGAGCAGAATTGGAAAAAACGAAGAGCAATGCGAAGTTGCTGAGGGTTCTTCCCTAGATGACCTTCTGAAAATATTGGCGAAGAATTATGGAGAAAAACTTCGTTTCCTTTTTGAAACAAAGAACGAAAGCCGTCTAGACCCAACCTTCATAACGACGGTTAACGGAATTCTTAGAGACCCGCTTAGAGGAAGCGGCGTTGCGCTTAAGGACGGAGACGTCGTAACGTTCATGACGTTGATAAGCGGCGGTTAATA
>CAZRIK010000146.1:0-2972 GCA_964600125.1 uncultured Candidatus Bathyarchaeia archaeon | reverse complement strand
CTTGATTCCGCCGTGAACGTCGGGTCTCATCGGAAACCCAGACTTGTCGCTTCCGCCCGTTATGACGACCTTGTGCCCCGAAAGCCCAAGCACGGTGCCGTCTATCGTTTCGCCGATTCTTCTGCCTATGAAAGGTGCAGCTCGGCTTTCCTCAAGTTCGACTACGCTGGACTTTCCCTCTTCAGGGTCTGAAACTATGACCTTAAACTTCGCCATCTTGAAACACTCGCTCCGAAACAGCCATTGAATTTGGAACGTAATGAACGAAGACTCCATTATTAAGCATTCGCTCTTTTACGAACCCAAACACGCCTGGAAAACACGAAAAACGGCATAACCACGCACGTCGCACACATAAAAGCCACGAAGTAGACGTTAGACTGCGGAAGCCCCCAAACAGTTGACTCTGACGCTTCTTCCTCATGAACCTCCTCCGCCAAGACGTCGCTCGTAACGATCCTGCGCATCCCAGAAACCACGACGTTCTTGAAGCGGCGCGACTCCGAAACGTAATCGGACACAGTCACGTTCGCGTACTGCACGGTCGGATCTGTTATGACCGCCGACGAGGTGATGTGGCTCAGGGGATCTGAACTGTTCCCCCTAGAGTAAGTCAAGTCGACAGGCAGCCAACCCCAAGGAGGTACGTACACGACCGCCCAGCCGTGCCAGCCGATGTCAGTTAATGTGCTTGTCCACAGACCGTCCCAGTAGTTGCTTGTGCTGCTTCTACCAGGTATGTAGATGCACCCGATCTGCAGGTAAGCGGGAATACCCGCCGCGCGGCACAATCCAATCAGAAGGTTAGCTTGGTCGTCGCAGTCGCCCGTGCCCCCCAACAACGTCTCGTTAGGGAAACGGGGAACGTCGAGGCTTCCGTACTCAATGTTCTGCGTGATCCAAAGGATATAATCGGACAATATTGAAAGAACGTTCGTGTCGTTTCCTGCTATACTTTGAGCCAAATCGCGAATCAGGGACACGTCTGACTGCCAAAAGCCCGAAGAACAATACAGAGCCTTTAAGCTTTCAGGAATATCCGCTAGACTGCCTGAGACGTTCACAAAAATCTGCAGCAAAGCCCGAGGTTTAAGGACAATCCTGTAGCAAACTTGGTATGTTAAATTTTCGTGCGGCTCCAACTCTGACTTTGGGAAATCAATGTAAGCCGTTGGGTTGCCATCCTGATCAACCTCGAACCTCTCCACGGGAAACGAAACGTTCAGCAAGTAAACAGTCTGCCAACTATTGTTCATGAACAAACCCAGCACCCTGTCTTCGTCAGCGAAGACCCAGACTTCTCCTCGGCTGTTCCTGTTCTCATAGGTCACGGTGGACACAAGCGTGAAGAACCTGTACGCTGAATCATCGTCCGCTGGCTCGTTGACAACAGGCGGAACAAGAGACCAGACAACCAAAATCCCCAGAAAAAACAGTAACAAAAAGGCGCGGAACGAACGGAACACGAAACTATTTTGAGCCTTCGCCAAACGAAACCACTAAACCAAGAAATACCACAAACATGAACATAGATGTTTCCTAACGTTTGCGCCCCAAAACAACGGAAAAAATGCGCCCCAAATCAGAACAGGGTCTAAGACAGCGCCGTTTGTTAGACAAAATTGCAGAACTATTGTTAAACAAATCAGATCTAGACAGAAAACGTTTGGGTTTATGCAAAACACCGCTGCTTCCGTGCCAGAGAATATTAGGGAATATCAAAAATTTTATGAATCCCCTGCTCAGATTAACGAGCCAGTGATACGCGTTGAAAACCCTTGAAATCAAACCGTTGACCCCAAAAAACCTTGCGAAATACGGGCGAATCCTGTTCCCGACCGAGGAAGAGAACAAAACCGTAGAGGACCCCACGGTGGCCTACATCATTCTAGAAAAAGCCGTCTCGAAGGGATGGCTGATGTCCCACTACACCGTGTCGAAAAGGTTCACGGACATGATGGAGAACCACCCCAACACCAAAGAAACCTTCGAGCCGCTCTGCGGGGCATCCATCATAGTCTTAGCCCACGGTCCAACGCCCAACAACCCGGAAGCGTTCCTACTCGACAAGCCCGTTGTGCTGTACGAAGGCGTGTGGCACGACGTTCTGGCGCTCTCCGAAAAAGCGACGATGCGGATAAACGAGAACACCGAAGTCCAAAGCGTCCGCCAAAAACTGCCATACACAGTCAAAGCCGAACTGTGCACAGAACCGAACAAAAAAAGTTAAGCCCTAAAGACGAGGCTGCCTGCAGAGCCTCATCATCTCTTTGTGCAGACTCAGCACCCTTTCAGCTGAAGGATGATCCGCGCCCAGCCTGCTTTTTAGCTTCTGAACCGTTTGTCTAATCGGAATCATCGTTTCGCCTTCGACGAGCTTGTCCGCGTAAGACACAATTTTCTCCTCCAAAGTACACGGAATGTATGTTCCTTCAGGCCACCCGAACTCGCGGGCTTCGTCGCCGCTGATGCCGCCGCCAAGATGTCTTTCGATGATGCGTACTAAACTGTCAGGCAAACCCAGCGAATGGGCAATTCGGGCTCCAACAATCGGATGGTTGACGCCGTGAGTTTCAGCCCGACCTAAGTCGTGAAGAAGCGCTCCAACATGAACCAAATCAACGTCAACGTGGGCTCCGTTATTTGCACATTTCTTTGCGATCTGGACAGCAACCTTCGCCACAGCTTCACAGTGACGAACAACATTCGGCGAGCATCCGCTTTCCTCAAGAATTCTGACGGCTTCCGCTAGCGAGGGAAGGGGCTTACTCACCCAGTTCGCTCCTTATCAGTTCGACCTTTTCGGAAAGAAACTCGATTATTTTGCTGTTGTCGAAATGCATAAGGTGCTTGTCGCATTTTGGGCAACGGAAAACGTATTCGGTCGCCTCCTCGAACGGGAGACGCTTGCAGCCCTCCGTTTGGCAGAAATAGAAATCGTGGTTCTTCTCGTAGCTCAGCCTAGCCTCAAG
>CAZRIK010000145.1:0-2988 GCA_964600125.1 uncultured Candidatus Bathyarchaeia archaeon | reverse complement strand
CTAAAGAAATAGTGATACTTGACTATTTCCAGTTCTCGATAGAAAAACTGGACCAGATGTTTGCCCGCCTAATCCAAAGCGGAATCCCAATCTCGGCGCAATGGGCTGAGGGAGTCATCTTCCTCTATTTTCCGCTTGTCCCAGACACCAACGACCTCATGGAACACTATCTGAAAGGCAGAATCTACTGGAGCTCAGTAAGCTTCGCGCTCATGCCCAAATACGCAACATCCATCAAACTGAGCGGGCTCGAAGTCCCAGTCATAGACGTTTCAGGACACCCAGCCCTAAAAGAAACGGCGAAGTGGCTAAGAGAACAGGCTAAACCATACGAAAAAAAGTGAAACAAATTCTTTACAGCACAAAATTTTCATACGTTAAATGGTGATTACGTTTAAATATCACAATGTTTTCCTATTTTTCCATTAACGGAGGTTCCAATTTTTGTTTGGCTACGCCAGAAGAATTCTGCGAGTAGACCTATCGAACGGCAAAACAAAAACCAGCCCACTAAGCGACGAATACGCCAAAAAGTATATTGGAGGAATCGGGCTTGGAATCCGCCTCCTTCTCGACAATTCGACGCCTGGCACTGACCCATTCAGCCCAGAGAACCCGCTGATTTTGGCAACGGGACCCTTAAGCGGAACGATGGCTCCTACTGGGGGAAACGGGCATGCTTTTGTTTCGAAATCTCCTCTAACGAACGGCGTGGGAGAGGCAAAGTCGCACGGGTTCTTCGGCGCGGAGCTGAAAAGAGCGGGGTACGACGCCGTGATATTCGAGAACGCGTCAGACAAGCCTGTTTACGTTTGGATTGACGACGACAATGTGCAGTTGATGGACGCAAAACACCTGTGGGGCAAGTCTCCGCAAGAAACCGAGGAAGCCATACGGGACGACCTAGGAGACTACTACGTCCGAGTTGCCGCCATAGGAGTCGCAGGAGAAAAACGGGCACGCATCGCCTGCATAATGAACGACGTAAGCCGAGCTGCTGGCCGAACAGGCATGGGAGCAGTCATGGGCTCCAAAAACCTTAAAGCTGTTGCGGTACGCGGAACAAACGATGTCAAAGTAGCTAAACCCGAAGAGTTCATCGAGTTCGTGAAGACGATGCATGAACGGATGAAGGGTCCAGCGACAGCCAAATATCGGACTTTGGGGACGCCAGTGAACGTTCTGGTCCACAACTCGTTAGGTGCGCTTCCGACGCGAAACTTCACGAACGCCGTGTTCGAAGGCGCAGAGAAAGTCAGCGGCGAATACCTGAACGAACGGTTCGTCGTGAAAATTGATGGCTGCTCGTCTTGTGCCATGCGCTGCGAGCACTTGGCTGCTGTTCCTGAGGGACCTTACAAGGGAACCACTTGTCGGGTTGAGTATGAGCCTTTGTGGGCGTTTGGTCCACACTGCGGAGTGGACAGGTTGGACGCAATAATCAAGGCGATGGACCTCTGCAACTATTATGGACTGGATAATCTGTCAACAGGCAACGCTGTGGGCTTCGCCATGGACCTTTATGAACACCGCATCTTGACCAAGGAAGACACGGGCGGAATCGACCTTAATTTTGGCAACGCGGAAGCCATGGTGGAACTGGTCCACAAGATAGGGAAACGTGAAGGACTAGGCGACGTCTTGGCTGAAGGCGTCAAAAGGGCGGCTCAAAAAATCGGCAAAGGCGCCGACAAGTTTGCTAACCACATTAAAGGTCTCGAGATGACTGGCTACGACATCAGGGGGCTGAAGACGGCTGCAATCGGCTACGCGGTTTCGTTCCGTGGCGCTGACCACAACCGTCACGGAGCCTACGCTGCTGACCTGAAGGGCACGGTTGACCGCTTCAAGGTCGAGAAGGGACGTTCCAAGATAGTCACGGACATCGAGGACCTTTACACCGTCATTGACTCGCTGATTGTCTGCAAGTTTTCCAGAGGAGTGTACTACAAGGAATACGAAGACCTCGCCAAATACTACGCGTTAGCCACAGGCTTAGAGATGACTGCTGAGGAACTTAAGAGGTCAGGCGAAAGAATCAACGTTCTAGGCAGGCTTTTCAACATTCGGGAAGGTTTCACGAGGAAGGACGACCACATGCCGCCTAAGGTCATGAGCACCCCCATACCCGACAACACCGTGTCTAAGGGTAGTTACGTTTCTCAGAAAGAGCTCGATTTCATGTTGGACGACTACTATGCCCAAAGAGGTTGGACGAAAGAGGGCGTTCCAACAGTCGAAAAACTGAAAGAACTAGCCATGGACGACCTAGCGTACATTGTTGAAAGCAAGGTTTAGCATCAAAAAATGGAAGTGCAGGAGGAAGTTGGATGGCATCAATTCATGACCGAAAATTCGTCTCTTCAGACCCTGACAAGTGCGTAGGTTGCTGTGTGTGCGAGTACGCCTGCTCGTTCGAGAAAGAGAAGGCTTTCAACCCCGTCAAGTCTCGTATCCGCGCTGTCCGTCTTGCGCCCATAATCAACATGGCTTTAACGTGCAGGCTTTGTGAAGATGCTCCCTGCGTTTCTGCGTGCCCAAGAGACGCTTTGACTCAGTCGGGCGAAACAGGCGTCATCATAGTGGACGAAGACAAGTGCAATGGCTGCGGCTGGTGCATCGAAGCCTGCGACTACGGCGCAATCATGCTTCACCCAGAAAAAAAGGTTGTATTCGTCTGCGACCTTTGCGAAGGAAAACCCAAATGCGTGGAATGGTGCCCAGAGGAAGCCTTAACCTTAGTGACTGCAGATGTCCTCGCACAGAAAGCCCGAATCACAGCTGTAAAGAAGCTGTTCCAAGAAGCCATACAGCCAAAAAAAGAGTGACCGCTACTTACCGAAAAAAAATTAAAATATATAGAAAAAGTTGCGGAAGTTTACAGAAGTTTAAGCTCGAATAGCTCGATTTTTATTATGCGTCTTCTTTCCAGCCGTCGAAGTGCGTCGAAGAACTCGTTTTTCTGTTTTCCCTGTAGCTTAAACTGCA
>CAZRIK010000144.1:0-3004 GCA_964600125.1 uncultured Candidatus Bathyarchaeia archaeon | reverse complement strand
CAACCTAGGCTTGGACGTTCGGCGCTCAGAGGGGTGCGGGTACGAGTGAAGAGTCCGACGGAACCCGGCGAAAACTGTGCGTCCAACTTCAGTGGCCCGCCACTTTCCCTTACTTATCTTGATTTGAAAAATTTCATAATACAGCAAGTTTCTTTAAAATCTGGCAGGTTCGGCACAGGTTTGCAGTTGTTGGTTCTCCACAGTTTTCGCATTCTTTTAGAGCTGCCTCTTCGCTTGTTGCTTCCATTGCTTGTTGAACTTTTTCCATTGAACTGTAAATCGTGTACTTCATGCCGGGATGTTTTTCCTCTAGCCTGTTAAGCGTGTTCCGAACGTCGTTCCTTAGGGCTTCGCCCGCATAGGGGCAAGGCATCTCCTGAAACGGAATACGCTTCGCAAAGGCGTACAACGCGGACTCCCGTTCCAAAATTTCGCAGAAAGGCTTCACCCTCGGCGCCAGCCCCGAACATTCTGAACTAAAAACAGGGTTTGAACGGGCTATTCTGGATGGGTCGCCGTGCACGATGTTGAGTAGGAAAGTCTGTATCTCGTCGTCCAAGGTGTGCGCCGTGGCAATCTTTGTCGCGTTAACCTGCTTCGCTGCGACGTTCAGGGCTCTTCGTCTCAAGACTCCGCAGTAGGCGCACGGTGTCAGCTTCTCTTCACGGGTCTTTCTTACTATCTCGTCCAGGGTGTAGCCGAAAAGCTCCTTGAAAGACACCGTCAAGTGCTTGACTCCGAGTTGGCTGCAGTTTTCCGCCGCGTTTTTTACCGCTTCGTCCCTGTATCCCTTTATGCCTTCATCGACGGTTATTGCCTGCAAGGTTGATTGCGGAAACTCCGCCTCGATCTTTGACAGTATGTGCAGGAGGCTGACGCTGTCTTTTCCTCCCGAAACCGCAACAGCGATTCGATCATTCAACTCGAACATTCGGTGTTTGCCGATTGTGACCCGAACCTTGTTTTCGACTGAACCGAGAAAACATTCGACGCAAAGCTTTTCGCCTGAGTGAACCCGAAAGTAAAAAGCTCTGTTCCGTTTACAAACCGAACATTTAGTCATGTAAGTCCCGCACATTGAACTAATGTTGATGCTGGTCTTCGCTTCAGGTTTCTGTTCACAATGAACCAGTATTTAAGGAAATTTCGCACAAAAATCATGGGCAAGAACATTTCAGCCATGGCAAGAATTATCATAAAAAGCTTCTACTACACGACGTCGCGTAGGAAAATCTTCATGGGACCGATTTTTCCGCCATAATTGCCTGCGGAAATCTTTTCTACGCCTTCCACTTTAGCGGCTGCCTTTATTCCTTCGCTCATTGCCTTCTTTACGGATTCCAAGTCGAGACCGTTGATCACAATTTCGTAGATGCTTTTCACGTTTCCTGGAACCTGAGTGTCCGAAACATGATCCCTTAACGTTGGACATAATTGATGATTAGTCGATGCCGGAAGCTTGTACTTCAGGGAGCCAACTTTGGAGCCTGACCTGCAAATTCCTCCCGGAAAAGGCATAATCACGTGCTTTGCGTTGCGACGGATAGAATCCACAGCTTCCTCAGATGCCCTGAGACCGCTTTTAAGGTCGGATGCAAAGATGAGAAAATTACCGCCAGCCACCGCCTTCGCAGCGCCAAAGCTGCTTTCAACAACGAACTCGCCTTCCATAACCGGAATGTGCCAGACTTTTCTGCCTTCGAGATAGTCTTTTTTTTGGAAGCCGTCGCCGAAGAACCGTAGGCTTCTGCCGACCCTGAGCTTTCTGGCTGCCGAGGGTAAACCGTCGAAGGTGGCTGTTGTGGGACATGTCATGACGCACTGCCCTATTCTGCCTATCATCTGTTTTTTGAGGTCTCCCCGAGTGTGGTGGTAAATCTGAACTATCACGCCAGGTCTGCCGTCGGGAGTCTCGTTTGACGCAACGTTGCATTCTATGCCTGCTTCAGCGGGAGAACCAATAATGGATGAAGCGTAACCTGTTGCGACATTAGCTGCCGTGAGAGCCCACTTCTCGTTTTCAGCTGTGATTATGATTCTGCCTGCCCACATCTCGAACAGCTCAGCAAAGGTGTCCTCAACCTCAACCCCGTTCAGTCTGGGCATTCTCCATTTCTCCGTTTCATGCTCTAAAATCGTCGACTTGTCTGTGCAGTCCTATTCTAGGAGTATGCGTTTCAGCCATATTAAGGCTTAACAAAAATCTCCGAAAAATTGAGTATTTGATTTTATATCATAAAGAGAATGAAATAACGTTCAACGGTAAGTTGATAAACGCGGGAAGCCAATACCAAGTAAACAACATGCTCGCGGATGATTGGGATTGGAAGTTACACTGCTGACGGGTAGAACGATAGATCAGGGTTGCGGAAAAGAAGCAGGCAAACTCTCCGAAGAATACATGGAAAACGTTGCGGTCTGCGAGATGAACGCGGAAGACATGAAAAAACTCGGAATCAAAGACAACAGCAACGTCAAGGTAACAACCGAGTTCGGTTCAGTTGTGCTTAAAGCCAAAAAGTCGCGTAGAATCAAAACGTCCAGCATGGTGTTCATTCCTTATGGTCCATGGGTAAACCAAGTCTTGGCGTCGAACACTGACGGGACTGGGATGCCGTCGCTGAAGGGAGTCAAGGCGACCGTTGAACCTTCCGATTCTGAGGTTCTCAGCATTCGTGAACTTTTATTGAACGTCCAAGGAAAAGTGATGTAGGAAGGAAACAAAGTTGCCTGTGGTCTCGAACGTCGTTTGCCCAGTTTGCGGGTGCTGCTGCGACGACATAGAGGTCACGATCGAAGGCAACAAAATAACAGAAGTAAAAAATGCGTGCGCCCTAAGCGCTGCAAAGTTCGGAAAATTTAATGAACACAGAAACACGAGCCCCATGATACGGAAGGACGGAAAACTCGTAGAAACAACGTTGGACGAAGCAATCAGGAAAAGCGCGGAAATCCTCGCAAATTCGCAATATCCGCTGCTTTACGGTTGGAGCTGCACCAGCTG
>CAZRIK010000143.1:0-3212 GCA_964600125.1 uncultured Candidatus Bathyarchaeia archaeon | reverse complement strand
GATTCTCCCTCGAAAGGTCAACGCTGTGAACTATGCCTTGGTCGCTCATCAATTCTTTCAGGTCTTGTGGAATCTTTTCGCCTTCATTGTGCCTGACTTCCCAAACAAGCTCGGTTCCTCGACGGTTCACGCTGTTCAGAAAGTTTTTTGCGGCATCTATCTTTTCGGCGCTGAAACGGGTTCTGGCTGGAGTCTCTAACACCAGAAACCTTGCCTTCAATATGTCGCAGACTTCGGTCGTGGCGTTGAAGGCTCTTATGGCTTCTTTGGTTGGCTCCATCTCGTAAGTGTGCGTTACGTCCTTGTGGCAGCGAACAGCGAACTCGAAGTCGCGCGGAACCCTTTCTCTCCAAGATTCAACAAGTTCAGAGCTTGGAACCTTGTAGAACGTTGAGTTCACCTCGACAAAGTTGAAGGCTCTCGCGTAAGCCTCTAACGATTTTAAGCCGGGAATCTGGAAGTAAGCCCACCCGCCGGTGCCTATGAAGAGTTCCGCCATCTTCTCGTCACTGTTAAATACGTGCAACGAATGTTTTCCCCCAAAATATTAAAGTAATGTTTCATATAAGTCATAAAAGTATATTCAGGAGCGAAAGGGAGTGCATCACGAAATGGTCTTAAGGCTTCGCAAACTTCAAACAATCTTCGTCGTGTTAATGATTTGCCTAACCTTCCAAACGTCCGCATCAGTCCGCTTAACGGAAGGACAAACAGAACAAAATTACACTTACTACGGCGTTGTGCCCTCGAAAATTTACGTGTACACGCTCAATGACGCGAATAACCTGACCTCGGGGTGGATTCTCGGAAACGAATCCGCACTGAATACAGGGTCTCCATTCTATAATGGCTTCACTATGGCTTTGAAATCGATGCTTGCAATCGTTGCCTCAGAGGACGATACCAATGTGGAGATTTACGATTTAACAACGGGTAATCTGATTTCCCAAGGCAATTTAGATAACATGGAGAAGCTCCTTGTTTTACTCGATATTGGCACCCACTTCAAAGTGGTCTCAGACAAGATAGTTTCCGTTTTGCTTCTGAATTACCAACAGAATCCTCCCGACAACGTTCAGGAGGGACCGCTGCCCCACACCTTCTACACTTCCGTTAACGGTTTATACATTGACAAGGAATTCGTGTTGATGGCTTCTGAACAAACAGCCCTTGTGCCAAACACGTTTTTCACGTTACTGGCGGTGGAAAGGTCCACGGTGACTGTGACTGATGAAGGAGGTAGCCAAAATTCGCATGTTCTTGACGCTAACTCTTACAAGTACATCATGCTTGAACCCTTCAAAGTCTACAGAATCGAGTCAACGGGCAACATCATGGTGCAGTCAGGCGTCGTATTGTCCGCTTTAGGAGGAGTTAACTATAGAAATTCCTTTCCCGTGCCTTCCGCAGAAGGAGGTTTTGTTGGAAAGTTCTTCTTTGCGAGGTCAAACCGTGGCTGGTCTGCCACAACGGATTATGGATATCTAGCGTTGGCTTCTGAGGACGCGAACGTGAAAGTGTTTGACCTCGACTCCAAGGAGGTGATAAAGGAGTTTTTGGTGCAGGGAGGAAGCGGAGTTTGGTTCAAGCCTTCGGCGAACACAGTAGCTGTTCAGAGCGACAAACCGATCACGCTGACCTTTACCAATAACGGCTCGATTCAACAGAACCCAATAAAGTACGGCGTAGGAGTGATGTTCATAGGCATTGAGCCAAATCAGGACACCTTGATTTATTTGCCAACATCTGCGTACGTTGAGGCGTACTTCTTCGCGAGCGAGACGACTCAGCTGACGATTGATGGCTACACCCAAACAGTTCATGCTGATTCCAGCTTGCTATACAATTTGCCAGGAGTTCACACGGTAAATTCCGACGCCAACGTCGTCCTGCAAGTCAACTTCTGGTCAAACGAACCTGAATACCAAGGCATCTGGTTCACTGGCGCAGCGATACCGAGCATAGAAACGGTGAACGCAGTTCCAGATGTGACATTGACGCCTATCGAGGGCTTCCCGATGATATACGTGGTTGTTGGGGCGGCTGTTGCTGGAGTCGCCGCGATTGTCGGCATTTTAGTAATGAGAAGACGCAGCAGCAAACCCAACTAGGGAACTCAAGGTTCTCAACCCACAACATTCGTGAACAGAATAAAGACGATTAGCAACATTACTCAATATCCAAAAAATGTTTTTTAAAAAAGGAAAGGATTTGTCAGGACCACTCTTTGGCATAAGCAACATTGTCACACAAAACAAAAACTCGGATGTCACACAAATCAGAAAGCCCTTCGAAGATAGCAATTGTTGTTCAAACAAAAAAATCTATTGTTGAACAAATCAGACCAGATAATCTCATATGCACTAATGGTGATATGATGGATGCTTTTTGATGAATCAGAATGTTTTGTTAACTGAGCTTGATTTTCAGTGTTCGACCTTTCTCTATCAACGTGGGTTCCAGAAGCACTTTGATGTTGTTTCGGGTCTTCTTGATTTTCGCGTTGATTTTTCTGCCATTCAAAGACGCATCCAAAGCATTGTTTCTGCATTCAACCTTGGGCAACTCAAGCATTTCCAGACGCAACGAACCATACTCGAGCTTAATACTGAACTCAGCGTCTTCCTTGCCTATTTTCTGCGAATAAAGTCCCCAGCCAGAGGCTGTCGAAAAGAAGGTTCTGAAATCCTCCTGGTTAACCTTGGGCGCGAACCCCAAGTATTTTTGTGGCGCGGAATACTTGAATCCCGTTAAAGCAAGAAGGACAGCGTAGCTCGCCATGGAACGGGCGTAATGGTGACCGCACTCAAATTCGTCCCACGGGTTCCGCCTATCCCCCCTGTGGCGTTCACGGACTCCCCTGACGATGGACAGCCCCTCTTTCAGCATATCTTCGTAAATCATGTGGCTGGCAACCTGGTATTCTATGCCGCACCAGACTTCATCAGCGAAATAAAAGGCGTATCCCGGACGTTCTCCCTTTGGCCAAGTGCAAATGACTAACCCAGCTTCGTCGTTAACTGCGTAAATCCGCAGAAAACAGGGGTGGTCAGACAAGTCGGGCTTCCAGTTGTACTTAAAGACCGAATTAAGAGCCTTTCTAACGTTGGACGGCTTGTAAAGGTACCCGAGACCAAGCATGTGGGCATACCATTGCCCAATCATCTGGTCTGAAAGGCAGCCTTTGCCGTACTGCCATTTTGGCCATTCTT
>CAZRIK010000142.1:0-3287 GCA_964600125.1 uncultured Candidatus Bathyarchaeia archaeon | reverse complement strand
TGGGATGGGTGGCAAATGATAATTCCTATATGATTACGCTGGCTAGCGAGAATGCCTATCACGTCGGTATCCGATGGGGACCGTGTCTACACAGCGACGTGGCCTCCGGAACGGACACTAGGGGGGAAAATCCGCACTTTCGAAGCGTGGTTTACATTATTCCAGTGGATATGAGCATTTTGATGAAGATGTATAAAGAGGATTTCAGCGTAGAAAGCTCATGGACCACCATTCCCGAAGACGCTTTATGGCCATACATGCCTGGCGTATTGCTTGGCAGCTTCGAGGGTAAGGATCTGAGCTCTTGGAGTGCTAGTCGGGGAACCCTCACGCCCTATAAGAGCCGAGGTATATGGATGAATGGCAACCTTGAAAAGATAGCCTACCCAGAAGGTGTAACGGAGGGCACAGAATCAGCGCTTTGGGAGATCCCGGCGGGGAAGGGAGAGGCAGTCTTAAGCAAGTCCATAAAACTTGACGGAAGCCGCCCGTTCACCCACATCGCCCTTGACGCCATCAACCGCAGCGAATGCGAGGCTGAAATCGACGTAATGGTTGAGCTAGACCATAGGCCCATAATCCAAAAAACTTTCCTTCTACGTTACTGGGCCAACCGGCGTCTTCTCGTCCCCATCCAAGTAAAAACTAAACCAGAAAACTTGGGATTCTCCTTGAAAATCAGAGAAAAGGAAGAGTCGATGAGCATTGTCCTCGACAACTTCAGAGGATTCAGCAGCTAGGAAAAACCTTTTCAGCAAGTACTATTTCTCGATATTATTCAGGGGAGAAAGTTGACTCTAGAATCACCGTGTTAGTTTCTATTGGACATTTGAGAAAATTAATCAGAATTTTGGGAACCTGATTTACACAGAGGATTGAAAAAGGGAGGGTCGCTTTTTGGAGAAAATTTTCTTCAACACACTGGCTAGCAGTATTGTTCTCTTCGCTTCGTGGCAGTGGTGGTCGGGTAGGGTAGAATTATATCCTATTACTTATAGAATAGACTTTGGTGGGTGTGTTTCTTGGGCTCGGACGAGGAAGAACCAATCCAAGACAACGTTGCCCTCGGCACTTCAGGCTGGAGCTACGAGGAGTGGGTCGGACCGTTCTACGTTGAGCGCAAGAAGATGTTCAGCGAGTACGCGAGGGTCTTCAAAACCTCAGAAATCAACTCAACCTTCTACGCCTACCCGAACCCAGGCATGGTCTACGGACTCACCCGAGGTTCTCCCGCGGGCTTCGTTTTCGCTGCGAAGCTGCCAAAGCTGATTACCCACACGAAGAAGCTGAACGTTGAAAAGGGCGTGCAGGCTGACCTCGAAAAGTTTCTGGAACTAATGAAGCCCATGAACGACGCTGGCAAGCTCGGTCCCCTCCTGATTCAGCTGCCCCCCGAGTTCAGCTTCAAAGAAATAGAGACCCTAAGCAAATTCTTAGCGTTACTGCCTGAGAGCTTCAGGTTCGCCGCCGAGTTCAGGAACGTTTCTTGGGTCAGGGACGAGACTTGGGCTCTCCTCAGAAAGCACAACGTTGCCTACACGATTGTGGATGAGCCGCTTCTTCCGCCCGAAACGGTCTTCACGGCTGACTTCGCGTACTTCAGGTGGCACGGGAGGCACAGTCAGCCCTGGTTCGACTACCGCTATAGCGAGAAGGAGCTGGACGAGTGGGTTCCGAAGGTGAGGGAAGCCGCAGAGAAGACGAAGAAGGTGTACGGCTACTTCAACAACCACTTCCACGGCTACGCGCCCGAAAACTGCATCCAGATTCTCGAGAAGCTCGGCAAGGCAACGCGCCTCCAAACTAAGGTTCGGAAGACGATTCAGGACTACATCGCGGGGAAACAGGCTGAACTCCCAGTAGAAACCGTTATAACATCTCCAAAGGAAGCCATGAAGCTAGGTTTGTCGCAGCTCCTCCGAGAATTCGCGGACTCAGGCAGAATTGACAGGGCGGAAACAATCAGGCAGCCCGACGTTTCTTTCCAGAAGGCGACAGAAAAGATGGTTTCTGCGAACGTGAAGGAATACGAGGTCCACGTCGACCCTGTTAACAGGACAATTAGGCACAACTGCGAAGACTGGGCGAAACAGTACCCCGAAAAACGAATCTGCAAACACGTTGTGAGGGTTTTCCTTTCGTTGCCGTTGAATGTTTCAAAAGAAATCCTGACCGACATGGTCGTCAACAAGGACTCGTGGCGGTTCGAGCCGCTCAGAAAAGGGCAACAAATGACGTTATAGAAAAACTAAGACCTTTTTTGCATGAACCTGTGCGCCATTTTGGTTAATGCTGATTATTGGTGAAAAGTATTATTTGGGTTGGTTGCTTATGAGTTGTCAAAGAACAAGTTTGGAGCGAAAATCCGTTGTCTTTCCCGTTTGGAGTAGACTATTATCCTGAACATTGGCCAGACAAAAGGTGGCCAAAAGACGCTGCCATGATGAACGAGGCTGGCTTCAACATCGTCCGGCTCGCCGAGTTCGCGTGGAGCAAAATGGAGCCAAGAAAAGGCGAATACAGTTTTAAATGGTTAGACAAAGCCATAGAAACTCTTGCTGTAAAAGGCATCAAAGCGGTTCTGGGCACCCCTACGGCTGCTCCTCCTCCTTGGATAGTTAAGGCTCATCCCGACGTTCTGCGGGTTGACGGTTACGGCAGAAGAGCGCCTGAAGGAACGAGGAAGAACTATTGCCCCAACAACCCCGCCTACAACCAGCTTTCGAGACGAATCGCGGAAGCCATGGTCCTCCATTACAAGGACAACCCGAACGTCGTAGGCTGGCAAGTAGACAACGAGTTCATGGGCGACCCCTGCTACTGCGGGAACTGCGTGGAAACCTTCAGGGACTGGTTGAAAACCAAGTACGGTTCTCTGGAGAAATTGAACGAGGAGTGCGGGCTCATCTTCTGGGGGCAACAGTACGGCGAATGGGACGAGATTTTCCCGCCCCGACCACCTACAACGATGCAGAGCCCAAGCCTCAACCTTGAGTGGCGGCGTTTCACGAGCGACTCTTGGGTCAAGTACCAACAGCTGCAGGTGGACGCAATCCGAAAGCATACGTCCAGCCAGTTTGTGACGCACAATTTCATGGGCATGTACAAGAGCTTGGACTACTTTAGGCTCGCTGAACCGCTTGACCTTGTCTGCTTCGACTACTACCCGAAATGGAGAGAGCAGCTGGACCTTGCTCCCTTGGCGATGTGCCACGACATTATGCGGAGCCTGAAGAAGAAGCCCTACTGGATAATGGAGCTTCAGTCAGGAGCCGTTGCAGCTAATC
>CAZRIK010000141.1:0-3366 GCA_964600125.1 uncultured Candidatus Bathyarchaeia archaeon | reverse complement strand
TTGTCCTGACAGGAAGTTCATTTGGGCGAGTCTGTCCATGACTTCGACTATGGCTCTTTCGATTTCTCGTCTCTTTTCTTTGTAGGTGTTTTCGTCGAACTCTCCCTTTTTGCGTCTTTCCTCGAGCTTTTTTATCTCGTCGACCAGACTATCCCTCTGTTTTTCCAAGTCTTTCTTCTTTACGCCTATACCTTCAACGTTGAACATTGTGAATCACGGTTGAATTAACGGAACCATTTATTAAGATTTCCCGAACAATTAATGGTGGAGGCAGAGGCACGACCGAAAGCATCTCGCGCATTCCTGTAACGTTCGTGATCGAAGGCGTAGGCGAAGCAAAAGCCGAATTAGTTAGGTTCCTTGCTCCGAGAACAGTGGATGCGTTAGTCAGGAAGCTGCCGATAGAGGGACGAGCTGCACTGCATCCGAACGAGGTGTTCTTCGAAGTCCCTCTGACAATGGGAGAAGAAAAATCCAAAAACATAGCAGAAAAAGGGACTCTGGCGTATTGGCCAATGGGCAGAGCCTTCTGCATATTCTACGAAAAAACCCATCCCTACAGTTCCATAAACCAAATTGGCAGGATAACAGAAAACCTTGAAATTTTTAGTAAAATAAAAAGTGGGACCAAAATAACAGTTAAGAGAACATAAAAAGGGTCAAATCCTACAAAAACTTGGAAAATATTTATAATAAGTTTTTTTTTGTTTATGGGTTTACTTGAGATTGCACAATTTTTTGTAGATGAATTTCCTGAGCTTTTTGTCTCCATTTGTTTTGCCAGCTTTTCCAGCCTGTCTTAACGAGACGTTCTCTGAGTTCAAACATGTCAGCCACCCAATCAAGGATTGGGTAAAACCGTCTCACATTTTCGAACCTGTCTTCTGGAACGCCTACTTCGACGCACCAGTCGACATAGCTTTTTTCTACTTTTTCTTGAAGTTCGCCAGTGATTGCTACCTTTTCTACGCGGTATCCTTGTTCATGTAGATAATCGCGAACGCGAGACAGGATGAACCCTGAGCAGACTTTAAAGCAGGTTTGTTGGTCAGCCTGCATGACATCCACAATTTCTCTGGCTATTCTAACGGCTTCTTCGAGGTAAGCCTTGTTCTCGAAATTTGGCTGCTGAAACGCTGTGACGGGGATTCTGCGTTCCATGTACTTGTGGTCAGGAAGCTTCAATGCCCCTATGACAGCGCCAAGTATCAGGTCTCCCCAACCTGCGTCGTCGATGAGAATCGTCTTTGTGTAGATGAACTGGTCGAGAGCCATAACCAAAATTCACCGAGCCAAGAAACATGGGATGTCTGAAACATTCCCTCTAACAATCACTTGCTTAAGCTCGGCTTTAAATGTTTAGTTTTCTCCGTATAAGAACTGGTTAACATGAAAATCTACGAGACTTTAAATCATATTTAGCCAAAAACGCAAAAAAGGACTGCCAAAAAATTTAGGAACTAGCTACGGGTTTGTAGACTTTTGTTCCTTTTCCGCTTGTCACAAAGGACACGAGTCCTTCGCGTTGAAGCTCCTCGAGGAAATCGCGTGCAACGCTTATGCGGAGGTTAAAGCGCGAAGCTACCATGTAGGGTGTGAGAACTTTCATGGCTTGCAGTTCCTTTTCGATCTTCTTGTCTTTCAAATTCGGGACTGTTATTCCTTGCACCCGTTTTTCAGCAGCGGATGAAGAGATTCCAGCTCCGCTTCCCTTGCCCTTCGGTTGGCCTTTGCGTTCTTCGAGTTCTTGGGACTTCGCCATCTGAGTGATGTTTTTCTTCTTTTTTCCGCCACCCATGTTTTATGCCCTCACACCCATCAAGCATCGCCTAAATTTATAGGTTTCTCTAGGCGACGGCTTCGACCTCTTTCTTGTGGATTTGCCTCCACTTGTCCACTGGGATGCCCAGTTCCTTCTCGATTTTTGGTCTGTGAATGGAGTTCATGGTGCAGAACGGGATGATTCTTCCATCTGGAACTGCGTAGTGGATGCAGCACCGTTGCACCCTTTCTAGGTCAAAGTTGTAAGGATCCATGAAGTGCATTGACGAAATCATGAGCATCTTACGGTGAAGGTCGCCCAAGGCAGAGTAGCTGCCTGTCTTCAGCAGCGGCCAGATGTATTTTCTTAACATGTCAAATTTGATGTGCCGCATCGAACCCACAAGCTGCATTTTCAGCCTCGTTTCGTGACCCTTCTCGTATTCTTCGTAGGCTTTTTCCATCGCCTTGATGAAATTGTCGACGTCGCCATATTCGGTGATTGGCACAATCTTCCCGTCTTCGACGAAAACGTAGGTTGCCATGCCGCAGTGCGGATGGGCGGTGAACTCGACGTAGCGTTTCTTCTTTAAGGCGCCGACTGCACGCGAAACAGGCACAACGGTGGGAACAGGATAGAAGTCTGAAACTTTGATTTGTTCGTCTGTCTGTTTTTCGACGTCACTCATGAATTCAGGAATCGTAATACGCATCTGCTTTCTTTGTTCTTCTGGGATTCTGCCGCAAAGCGAGACAGGTTGGAAGTTCACGCATCTGACGATGTCGAAGTTGGCAATGGCGAACTTGATGATGTCGCCTATTTGGTGGTCGTTGACGCCCTTTACTAAAGTGCAAACCAACACTACGCTGTGTAATCCTGCTTGTCTGCAGTTTTCGATGGCTTTAATTTTTGTCTGGAACAGGTCGGCTCCTCGGGTGAACTTGAAAACTTCGGGCGTGACGCCGTCGAACTGCAAGTAAATCGTGCTGACTCCGGCTTCTTTGAGGCTGCGGCAGTATTCCACGCTTGACGCAAGCCTTACGCCGTTAGTGTTAACTTCGACATGTTTCATGCCCAGTTCCTTCGCCATCTTCACGAGCTCCGGCAGGTCCTCGCGGATTGTGGGTTCTCCGCCTGAAAACTGAAGCGCATCAACGGGCACAGGCTTGTTGCTTCGGAGGTTAACAAGCATCGCTTCGATTTGTTCTTTCGACGGCTCGTAAACGTAGCCCGTTGTTCCAGCCGTGGCGAAGCATACTGGGCATCTGAGGTTGCAGCGGTTTGTGACGTCGATTATTGCGAGGACTGTTTGCGATTTATGTTTTGGGCAGATTCCGCAGTCGTATGGGCAGCCAAGCTTTGTTTCAGTTCGCGGATTCTCGATTCCGTTGCCAACGTATTCGAAGGCTTTAACTCGCTCGTACTGTCCATAGTCGGACCAGTAAACTTCTTTGAAGGCGCCGTGGTCGGGGCATTCTTTTTTGATGTAAACCTTGTTGTCTTCTTCATATATCGTAGCGTCCAAAACCTTCAAACATTCGGGGCAGAGAGACTGGGTCTGTTTGATGACGTTCATTTTTTACCACTAACAGTTGTAATGTTTA
>CAZRIK010000140.1:0-3533 GCA_964600125.1 uncultured Candidatus Bathyarchaeia archaeon | reverse complement strand
GAAGATGTCCTTGAGCAATTCAGCGTAGAACGGGACATCACAGTCTCGCTCATAGCGTTCAAGGCAGGAAACAGTTTAAAGACCGTGATGGTTGTCCCAGCCATCCATCCGGGACCGTTCAAGAACATTGGAAGCAGCGCAATCCCAAGCATGGTTCAGGCAGCCCTAGAAAGGAAGTTTGGTTGTATTGTTTCTGTTCCGCATGGCATTTCAGGTCACGAGCTCGACTTGGCTTCCCAAACTCAGAATACGAAACTCATAGACCTCGTTCTTGAGTCCGTGAAGTTCGAAGCCTTCAGCGCTAAGGCGACGTCGTTCGAGACTACCAAACTGGACGGAGCCACAGCGGGATGCCAGATTTTCGGTGATTGTGCACTAGTCACGTTGACGCTTGCGCCTGAAACAATGGAGGACCTGCCTTTGGAACTAAACGAAACCATCCTGCAAGAAGCCCAGAAAAAAGGGCTGTCTTGGGTTGTAGCAGTTGACGCACATAACAGCATTCAGGGGCTTTTCGACGTTGAGAAAGCTGTTAAGCCTGTGGAAAAGGCGTCCAAGGCAATCATTGAACTTGCGTCCAGCCACAAGCAATCACGTTTTGAGGTGGGTGCTGCAAAAGTTGTGCCCACAGAATTCAGCGTTGAAGACGGAATGGGACCCGGCGGAATAACCGTGACTGCTGTCAGGACTGACGGTCAGACAGCCGCCTATGTCACTATTGACGGAAACAACATGGTGTCTGGCTTACGCGAAAAGATACTCGAAGGTCTACTTGAACTGGGCATAAACGGCGGCGAAATTCTTACGACCGACACTCACGTGGTGAACGCTGTGGTCATGAATGAGATGGGATACAACCCAGTCGGAAAAGCCATTGACCACCAAAGACTGATAGAAAACATCAAGCAGACCGCTGCACTGGCTTTGGGGAACCTTGAACCAGCAGAGGTTTCTTGGCAGCGGATGACGGCTCAAGGCGTAAGGGTGATAGGCGAACGGCAAATCGACGAACTGTCGTTGATCGTTGACGAGGGCGCGAAAAAGGCGAAAAAAGCGTCAGCAATAGTGTTTCCAGCGTTCGGATTGGCCTTGGCTGTACTGCTTTCTCTGTTTTGATCGGTATCTTAAGCTCTACAGAAAGATATAAGAAGACCAACGAAGCTCATATGCTATCCAAACCAACAAACCGAAGTGCTCAACTAATATTAAGGAGGAAAACACGATATGGCTGAAGGAAAAACTGTAAAGAAAACAGAAAAAAAACTTGCGAGAAAACCTGTGGAAAAACCAGAAGCTAAACCAGTGGAAAAGACAGTGACTAAACCAGTAGAAAAACTGGAACCTAAACCTGCAGCGAAAACTGAAGAAAACTATGTCTTAGTCGGTCAGAAACCAGTGATGGCATACGTGGTTGCTTGTTTAACCTCGTTCAACTCTGGCGCCAAGAAGGTAGTAGTGAAGGCTAGAGGAAGAGCCATCAGCAGAGCAGTCGACACAGCGGAGCTTCTACGACGCGTGTTCATGAAGGACGTTTCAGTCGAAAAAATCGACATTAGCACAGTAGAACTCTCAAGCCCTGATAGACCAAAGTCCAACGTATCTTCGATGGAAATAGTGCTAGTCAGAAAGTAGGCAAGGTTCAGACAGAAACTTCACTAGGTTTGCTAGGAAAGACATTTAAATTCTGTCTAATCCTGTTCCTGAACTAGAGGAAAGTATCAACTTTCCGAATGAGCCATAATCCACGTAGATACATCTTAACCTAATTTTTTTGTTTATTTCCAAATTTTCAGCAAGCACTGCAAAGTCTCGCCACAGCAACACTTTGATTCTGCCAGTTTCGTCGTCAAGCTCAAAGGAGGCTAACTTAATTTTCTCGTTTTTGGACGTTGTCACGTCCCTAGTTTCGGGCTGGGTGACGACGTTTCCCTCAACCATGACCTTCAAACCAGGTTTAAGGTCCCTTATTCTTGTGGGGTCTGTTGATAAATTCTCGTATCCGACAGGCAACGCCTTCAAAAAAGCAAAGCCAACAGATGAGTCCACGTGCAGTTCAACGCCTCCATTAAGTGATTCCTTAACTTTTGCCCCATAAACCTGCAGCAAGCTTCCACTCTTAATGTCGGCTGCTTCCTGAACCTTTGAGTTCCAGAAAATAACCGTGATTATGCCCGTTTCATCCTGCAATTCAATTTTTTTCAGCGTCCCTTCTCTGCCGTCTTCACGGCTGAAACTTGAAGCTGGATGAACCCCAGCAACGCTGCCGATTACACTCACTTTTTTGGCGTCCTTTGTTAACTCTCCGATTTTCTTGTGAAATTCGGTCAACAACGGGAAACCTTCCCCTGACACGTCAGACGAAGCAACCTCGATGCTTCCCTTCGAACCGATGCTCAGTTCAAGTCTTCCGTTATAGCCTGCGCGAACGTAACCATGCGAGAATTGGGCAACCTGACCGAGTAAACTTAACGAATCAGCTAAGTCAGCCTTGTCGCCCCAAACGACGACTCTCAGTTCTCCAGTTTTGTCAGCAACGACCAAGTGCTTCAGCTTCACTTCTCTTTCATCTGAGCCAGAAAATCTTTGGAGAGGACCCACATAAACGACGCGAGCTGAAATCGTGACGTCGCCAAGACCTGAAACCAAGTCCTTTACGGTTATTCTGTGCGTGAGCGGAATATTCAACTGTTCGACTCCGAGCTCCACAGCGACTGCCCGAGCTGCACTTTCATGCGTCAAGAAGCCCTTGCCCTCTTCAACCTTCGCATCAATCATTTTTTGCAGTTCTTCGCGTGTCATGTCTGGGCGGGAACTGAGAATCTTTTGTATGATATCATCAAGCGGCATTCTTGGCACTTCAACCTTTTTGAACATTCATGAAAAGACATTAAAACCTATCTGAAGCATCACGTATTTCTAACAATCGCATATTGGCAGATTCGACAATCGTGCTCAGCATTTTTAACTTCAGAAAATAATATAACTAAACATGCTTACAGGAATGCTGAAATCTTGCCTGTGAACCTTAAAACGTGGCGCGTGACCGTTACTGCTTTCGTCGAGCTTGAGGTTTCGGTTGCTTCCTCTTTTTCGCCATAAATCATGTACAGAAATATGAGCGAGATGGCGATGAACGTGAGTCCCATCAGGATCCAGATGATTGTGCTGAAATATTCTTCAACAGACATAGTTCGTTCAGCCTTCATGTATTGTGTGGATGCGAATATTTAAGATGTTACTTCCTTCCACTCCCTCATTAACACGTCGTAGAGGTCGTCGTCTTCTTCGATCAGGTCGAACCGCCCCAAAGCCTCAGCAATCTTCTGACCAATAAGGTGATAGCAGAGGAAAGCCTTCCCCTCCATGACGCTGTAGTAGAAGTCGTCGCAGGAACAATAACCCGCGGCAGGGAGAATAAGGTAATCCCGTTTCCTCCCGACAACGATCCAAACCACACGGTCACTCGGCTTAAAAACATACCTTTTGACACGCGAATCCTCGACAGCTTCCCAAGCGTTACTGAAACGCTGACC
>CAZRIK010000139.1:0-3574 GCA_964600125.1 uncultured Candidatus Bathyarchaeia archaeon | reverse complement strand
GCAGGTCGCCTTTGACTGTGCCTATGACGACTTTGCCCGCGGACTTGATGTCTCCCGCCTTGAGGTAGGGCTCGAGAACCGTCATGCCTTCCTTCATCGTTTCTCCCGCCATAATCAGTTCAGCGAGGAAGTATTCGCCGTCCTCGTACTTTTGTCCCACAATCTCCATGCCCTTCGCCATCCCCTCTATGACGGCTTTGTAGGCTGGAATCCCTGAAGACACGACTTCTTTAGATGCTTTCTGGACTCCGTCAATGTCCAAGTTGACTATGGCGTCCCTCAGCTTCGACAAGACTTCTTTCTCGCTCGGCATTCAGCTCAACCTTCCACGTTTTTCCAAAATAACCCACGAGCTTGCTTAATTGCTTTTCCGTTGGTCGCACCTTTCTGGTTAGGGCACGATGGCTGTTTTGATGCATTCTCCCCTGCTCATCTTTAGCAAAGCGTTCTCTAAGCCCGAAAGCGGCACCTTTTCCGTGATTAGGGGCTTTCCGTTGAACCTTCCGCTCGTTATGAGCCTGTAAGCCTTTAAGACAGACGCAGGCGTGTGGTGGAAAATACCCTTAAGCGTCAAATCCTCGTAGTGAATCCTTTCCGTGTCCAGAGAAATCTTCGTGTCCGAAGGGCAGCCACCGAAGAACAACGTCGTCCCAGCCTTCCTCGTCATCTGGAAAGCGAGCTCCCAAGTCTGCGGAAGACCAACCGCCTCTATGACCTTGTCCGCCCCCAACCCGCCTGTCAGCTCCTTGACGCGGCTTAGTTGGTCCTCTTTTTGGGCGTCAATCACAACGTCAGCTCCGAGCTTGCTCGCGATTTTGAGCCGTTCAGCCTGCATGTCCGTGACAATAACCTTCGACGCCCCCTTCAGCTTTGCCAATTGGAGATGAATCAGACCGATGGGTCCGCTGCCGATGATTACAACAATGTCCCCTAATTCGATGTTCGCGGCGTCGTTCCCGTTGACCGCGCAAGCCAAGGGCTCAAGCAGCGCAGCTTCCTCGAAAGAAACATCGTCAGGCACAACGTACGTGTTCTGCTTCACGATTGGCGCGGGCACGCGAATGTACTCAGCGTAAGCACCGTCGACGCTGAACCCGATGAGGGTCTCCTCCAAGTGCTCGCAGAGGTTCGGCTTCCCAGTTTTGCAGAAGAAGCAACCGTTGCACGGCGCTGAGTTGGCTACTGCGACTCGGTCGCCCTTCCTGAATCGGCTGGCTGCGCCTTTTCCAGCTTCGGCGACCGTGCCAGAGAACTCGTGACCCAGCGTTATCGGCGGTTTAACCTTCGGGTGACCTCGCTTGAACATTTTGACGTCTGTGCCGCAGGTTAACGCTGTCTTCACTTTCACGAGGAGTTCGTCTGAGCCAATCTGGGGGACGCCAACGTCTTCCAGCACAATCTTTCCGGGGGCGTAAAACCTAACAGCCTTCATCTTGCCT
This sequence comes from uncultured Candidatus Bathyarchaeia archaeon, assembly GCA_964600125.1. Lineage (GTDB taxonomy): Archaea > Thermoproteota > Bathyarchaeia > Bathyarchaeales > DTEX01 > JAGTRI01. The sequence continues at coordinate 2,135 of CAZRIK010000139.1, read as the reverse complement.
TTCAAGGAACCACACTCGCCTAACGATACGATGAAGCTCTAAATAACAATTCAGCACACGACGGTAAATAAAATAAGGTTTTTACGTCTAGCGCCAAAAGTTCCACTCGTCCCGCGAATATTTTTCCCTGAAAAATTTCCCTGTAAGCCTTTCCTCCGTTTCGCTGAGACCGTCTTTCAGGAGACACGCCGAGAACGCTCGTTCGAATCCTTGTCTGAGGGCGTCCACTACTTTTTCCATAGGTACTAGCCAGCCAAGCTCGTCAGAAAGGTTAGTCACAGGGCTTTTCTTGCTGGAAACGCCCTTCGCTGTTTTCGCTGGATTCGGGGCATCGAGAGACTTAACAAGCAAATCCAAATTCGCATTGACCAAGAGGGTTCCGTGGTGCAGAATGACGTTTTTTCTTCTTGCTTGAGCGTTCCCAGAGACCTTTTTACCGTTTATCAGAATATTACTTGGGAGTTCAAAGACGGGACGGATATCAAATGTCCTTAATGCCGCGATGACGCCTGAACAAAGCGTCTCCTGAGACCGCACAACGTCTTGTCCTACAACAAGGGGATGGTCAGCGTCGATTGTTATGCTGTAGTTCAGGGTTCCGAGGTCTTGGTAAACGGTTCCTCCTCCACTGAACCTCCGAACCACCTCTATCTCTTTTTCCCTGCAGAAGTCGAGGTTAACCTCAGCTTTTACGCTTTGGGAGTAACCCAACACCACCGCGGGACGGTTAATCCAGAAACGCACAGTCGGACGACCTTTGCTCACGATTTTTCCTGCGAAGACTGCTTCCTCGACAGCTAGGTTTGTCGCTGCCCCTTTCGGAACCGCATCGTCTAGAAGCCTCCACTCTTCCATTTTAGCACTCAAGCCTGAACACACTAAAGAACGGCTTAACAGGATAAGAGCTTCGCCTTTCTTGAACCACCGAAACAGATTCCGCCTTTGAAACCATAATTTTTGAAGCGGCAGAACCCAAACAAATTTGGTCAAATTGTTTCAAAGCCAAAAAACAAGCAATTTTTGATTCTGTTAGTTTTTTACAATTTTGGATTGTCACTCAAAACAAAAACTCGAATGTCACACAAATCAGACAGGTCGAAAAACGCAGTGGAACCGAAGAGTAATTCTTTTTTCGCCTGACTCCGCATTCTTAAATCCTTTAAGGTCGTATAGTCTATTCTTGGATGGAAACGGATTGAAGGCGGTTGTGAAGACGGCTCGTGGACCGGGAAACGTCGAGCTGAGAGACGTCGAGGTCCCAAAAATCAAGCACGACGAGGTGCTGGTCGAGGTCAAGTTCACGGGAATCTGCGGAACCGACATCCACATCTATCACGACTCAGCCTTTTACACGCCCCCCGTCGTCCTAGGGCACGAGTACTCAGGCATCATAACCGAGAAAGGTGCGGAAGTCCAAGGCTTCGAGCTGGGCGAACGCGTAACGTCTCCCGCGACAATCCCGTGCGGACAGTGCCTCATGTGCAGAACCAACCACGCGAACAGGTGCACGGGAGAACGGAAGCGGATTCTGGGCGCCCACAAAGCCAACGGAACCTTCGCGAAGTACGTGGCTGTCCCAAGCATGATTCTGCACAAGATTCCTGCGAATCTCTTGCTGGAGGAAGCAGCAGTTGCTGAGCTCGCAGCATGCGTCGTCCGAGCTGTTTTTGAGAGAGTTAGGGTGGAACCCGGAGAAGTAGTCGCCATCTTGGGACCGGGACCGATGGGGCTCTTGACAGTTCAAGCAGCAAAAATCGCTGGAGCAAAACACATAATTTTGGCTGGGGTCAGCGCAGACAAGGAACGGTTCGCCATTGCGAAGGAACTCGGCGTGGACACAATAATCAACGTCGAAAACGAAGACCCAGTCAGTGTTGTTAGAAGCCTTACGGAAGGACTGGGCGCGGACGTGGTGTTCGAGGCTAGCGGCTCTTCTGCTGCTCGAAAACAAGCCTTCAGCATGGTCAGAAGATGCGGGAAAGTGGGTTTGATTGGGCTTACGGGAAAACCGTCTGACATTAACCTTGACACGATTGTTGAAGGGGAGCTGGACGTTAAGGGTTCATGGGGAACCGTGTGGACGAGCTGGAGGCGCACCTTGACCCTCCTCAGCTCTGGGATGTTGCGGGTTTCGC
>CAZRIK010000138.1:0-3609 GCA_964600125.1 uncultured Candidatus Bathyarchaeia archaeon | reverse complement strand
ATAAGTGTACCAGTCTCTGTGGATGAATAGATCTGTAATGGATCAAAGCCAAATTCGTTCTTAAAAAAATCCAAATACAACCGCGTGTCAATGCCACTTAAAATTATGCCTTTAAGAGGCAAGAAATCTAGTGTCTGTTTCACATTTTTTTCACTTAATCTACATTGAAACATTTTAAGTAAAAGTAATAACTTCTTTAGTCCAAAATCCATAGAATAATAATATTCCTCATAAAATTTTTCTGGTTCAGTAAGGTACTTAGTAATCATATAAAACATAGAGCTTACCCCCCCAGCAACATCTATTTTTTCTCCTTTTTTTATAGCATTAAGTACAAAGAAAAACTTCTTAGCCATACCTTTCTCGTTATCAGTTACTTCTAAAGGAGGAACAAGTCTGAGATAACTATTCATGAATGTTGCTCCCCACCCAGATACGTAAGGAACAGGTGCGGTCAAGTTTAAGGCAGTATCGCCTTTACTAAGTTTTGTTTCTCCCCATTTGTTACTGCAAGCAATCAAAACAACAGAGATACCTTGCGAAGTGAAGTTATCATAAAACGTTTTTCCATTGGCAATCCATTTACTAACGCCTTGGGTCCCAGTTGTTTTTGCACAAAAATAGAAAGGTTCAACCATGTATCTATCAAGCATAGCGCCTGCCTGTCTGCTGACACGCATATAATATTCTCCGAGAAGCTCATCGTTTCCTCGAGGGTTCCTCTCTGTAACATCCACGATTTTTTGGGCGAAATCGGTGAGCATTGGGTAGTCGCTGTATGTCGTGACTGGGACATCTTTGTGGCTTTTGGGTGGTTCCTTGCATAGCATTTTTGCGAGGTCGGTTTTTTTCCATTTTTCGAAGTATTCGTCCATTTGTCGTCGGTTGTGTTCCAACTGTTCAGAAAAAGGCTTCTCGTAGAAACCACAATATTTCTTCCACAAATCGGCGCCTTTCATTTCTGTCCATTCCAGACTTCCTAATATTGACGCGACCTTTGTTGATAACTGTTTCCTTATTCTCAGATAGAAAAAACATTACAATGAAGATTAATCATAATATTACTTAACAAGCATACTATTCAAAAAAGAATGAATTGCCTTTGCATTCAATCCTCGAACATTGCCATGACTTTCTTGATCGATTCCGTGGTGACGTTTAGAAATTCTATCATTGTTCCGTTAAAGAAGTGCGGGTAATGCGTGACCTCAAAGTTTATTGGCTTCGAGTAACCCGTAGATTTTATCCACTCAACAACCATCCGCCAGTCCACCGTACCCCAGAAAGGCGGCTGATGAGCATCCCCTTCGCCCATGTTATCGCTCAGATGCAGCACCTTAAGCCGATCAGCGAACGCCTTTAGCTGGGCAAAGTTTTTTTGGTAGTGAGCGTGACCGCAGTCAAAACAGAACCCAACGAAGTCATCGGGAAACCGTTCAAAATAGAACCTCAATTGTTCCTCGGCAGCTCTCGAACAGTTCTCCACCGCCAAAGTTACACGTAATTTTTCGCACAATGGTCGAACCTCTTCGAAAACACGCAGGGAACGGCTCAGATTCTCACGCAATATTGTGGTGCCGGGTTCTCCTGAGGGCGGGTGGACGACTACGCTGTCTCCTCCTGCTGAGGCGCAAAATCTGACGCGGTTTTCGAGCAGCTGAACATACTTCTCTCGCAAATTCGGGTCAGCTGTGTCGATTCGGATCATGTCTGTGGCTGTACCGTGAACGTCTATGCATTTGAGTCCCGCCTCTTTTATGAGACAACAATAACGTTTGATGTCTTGATCGGAGTAATGGACATCGTCGTTCCAGTTGTCGCACCAGTGGATAAATTCAAAACCGTACTCGCGGAAGAGCCTCAACCTCCTGTCCATCGGGGGATTGAAATGGTAATTGAACATGTCGCTGGTTACACACGCCCTGTAAACCTTCCTCACCACAACATCCACCTCTAAAACCAAAATTCATCAATTCATATATAAAATAAAGAACCAATAAAAGACCATATTCAACCTAACACCACATTCGAGAATTCATATTATTTGGCGCCGGGGAAGGGATTTGAACCCTTGCGACTCGAGGAGTCACTGGATCTCGAGTCCAGCGCATTTCCGCTCTGCCACCCCTTGTTGAGCCTGTTGACGGGCTTGGCAACGGGTTGCTCCCGGCTTAGTTCAAAATCAAAAGCGTTCTTTGTCTCTTTAAAGGTTTTGTTGGTCCACAATGAACGTTTCGTTTTTCCAAAAGGTATTTCTCTTAGGTTTCTTCTAGTTATGACCATTCCAAGGTCGGAGTGAAAGCATGCCTTACTGTCCGGAATGCGGGGGCGAAATGCATTACATGAGCCTTACGAAACGCTATTCGTGTAAGAGCTGCGGGTTGACTCTCGGTCATCAGGAGCTTATGGAGATGCGTGACCGCCAGAGGAGTCGCGCTGAGCCCGAGGAAGACGAACGGAAGAAGGTTCGGAAAGAATACCTAGAGTGGTGGCTCTCAAAAAAGAAGTAAAATAGCCGTTGGGGCTGGCAGCTCGTTAAAGCAGCCTTTTTCATGCAGCATAGTTTTAAATTGGCTCATCAAATAAAATGAAGGATAAGATTGCATCATCAATTATTTGTTTGGAGGACAAAAGTTGACAAATCCCAATATTGAAATTTTGTGCGTCGGAAACGAACTATTAATCGGAAAAACCCTCAACACTAACGCGCATTGGCTAGCAAAACGAATCACGTCTCTGGGCTTGAATGTTAAGAGAGTAACAGAGGTTGGCGACAACCTTGACGAAATCTCCACGGCGGTCAAAGAGGTAGTTCAACGCAAGCCCTGCTTCGTCATTGTAACGGGCGGGCTGGGTCCAACGTTCGACGACATGACTCTTGAGGGAGTCGCCAAGGGTCTGGGACGCATGCTCGAGGACAACAAGGAAGCCTTGGACATGGTGAAAAAGAAGTACAAGCAGTACATTGACGAAGGTCGAGTTGAAAAGTTCGAGATGACTCCGCACAGGGCGAAGATGGCTAGGCTCCCCGAAGGCGCAACTACCTTGGTTAATCCTGTAGGCACCGCTCCCGGCGTTCTGGTAGAAGAAGGCGATGTGAAGCTGATTATGCTTCCAGGCGTGCCTTCGGAGATGATGGCAATTTTCGATGGGTCCGTTGAGCCTTTGTTGAAGCAGGTTTCGGGCGACATGATGTTTTTTGAGGCAAGCCTCGACGTTAGGGGGATGCCTGAGTCGCAGCTGGCGCCGATGATTGACGAGGTCATGCGCGACAACCCCTACGTTTACATCAAGTCTCACCCGCAGGCTTCCGAGAAGGTTCCGCACCTTGAGATTCACCTTTCGACGACCTCGGACGACCCGAAAGCTGCCCGTCAAAGAATCGGGCGCGTGGTTATCCAGATTTCGGAGATGATTCAGGAAAAAGGCGGCAAGGTCAAGCCTGTTGCGTCATTACAGTAAACCTCAAGAACAGTTATTGGAGGATTGATTGCATGGTTTTTACGGCGTTCATTATTGGAACTGCGGGTTCAGGCAAGTCCCAGCTGACTTCAGCTTTTGTGGAAAGGATGAGGGGAGAAAAACAGAAGGTTGCCACTTTGAACCTTG
>CAZRIK010000137.1:0-3695 GCA_964600125.1 uncultured Candidatus Bathyarchaeia archaeon | reverse complement strand
TCTACAAGCAGATCCTCAAACGCGGAAAGGTTCTTCCATTCGACAGCGCAGTTTACGGCTTTAAAGCCGTTGTCGATTAGGGTATAGCCGTCGTCGGTCACGCGGACGCCTAACTTCTGCATGACGAGAAGTTCTTCGGAGAAGGCTAAGTAAACAGCCACGGTGTCGAAGAGGATTGTGCTTCGGGTCTCGAACTGCTGCTGCCCGTTTTCGCGGCTTTTCAGCCAAATTCTGTAGTTTTCCATCAGCGCCTTGACGACGGGGTCGCCGCATTCTCGGACGGCGCGGTATTTTTCGCCCTTGAGCACGACGAAGCCGCAGGTGTCAAGCGGAGTGACCGTCACTGGCCAAGACGCCTCGAAGACCTTCTGTAGCGCCTTCGGGTCCGCGTAAACGTTGTATTCGGCGAGGACGCCGCCTTTTTTTCCGTCGTACCCCCACGGGCTTTTGCGGAGGCACCCGTGCATCCCGACGAATCTGGCATTTTTGGCTATTTCGGGTTCCCGTTCTAGAGCAGCGGCGATGTTTGGGACTGGTCCGATGCAGATTAACGTCACAGGTTTAGGTGAGTCCGTTATTATGTCGATTATGGCTTTTACGCCGTCCTGACGCACTTTGCCGCCGTAGTCCGACAGTTGATACGTTTCGACCCATTCCTGCTGTGGACCCGTCTTGTCGTTTTGGTGGACGCCGACTCCGACTGGAACGTCGGTCCTTCCCGCGGCTTCCAGCATTTTAGCTGTAATTTTGGCTCTGTATGCCGTGTTCCCCGTGTCGGAAACGACGAGTTTAACGTCCAGCTCAGGCGACTTAAGCAGCATCGCCAAAGCCCAAGTGTCGTCTATGTCGCTTCCGATGTCCGTGTCCAGAATGACGGGGACTTTATTCCTTGAAAGTTGCCTCATGTTCCATCAACCGTCTTAACAAACATCGATACGGAACGGTGACATTAAGCAGAGTGATTAAGTTCGCTTACGGGTACTTGAGCTTCACCGTTTCGCCTTTTTTCGACGACTCTTCTGCAGCTTCCATGACCGCAATGACTCTCCGCGCCTCCTCGGGTTTAACGAGCAGTTCAGTTCCCTTCAGCAGGTGGTCAGCGATGTTGCGGTAATATGCAGAATGGTCGCCCTTTTTGAAATTGATTTGCGATTCGACGGGTTTTCCGTCGCTGTAGGTCACCATTCGGAAATACTCTTTTTCGGGCACGGTCGTTATCCCGCCTTTTGTTCCGAGGATTCGCCAACGAGATTTGCCTATGCTTGCCAAGCTGGACAGCTGCACGTCGACGATTGCGCCTGACTCGAAACGGATGGCTGCTTCCACTTGGTCCTCGTTCGTGACATCCATCCACACGAGTTTATAGAAGTAGCCCGTGACGCCCGCGACTTTGCTTGGAACCAGATTCAGGACCCAGTCGAGGAGGTGCGCTCCCCAGTCGTAGAGGGCTCCGCCTGAAACCTTCTTGTTCGAGCGCCACCACGTTCCCGGATGCCCGTATCCGCCCATGAACGCTTCTACGTGGAAGACTTTACCGATTTGCCCTTTGTCTATCGCTTCTTTCAGAGCCATGAAGTCGCCGTCAAGCCGCCTGTTGTGGAAAACCGAAAGCATCAGGTTCCTTTTCTTCGTCTCGTCAATCATGGCTGTAGCTTCAGCCGTGGTGATGCACATCGGTTTCTCGACTATGACGTTTTTTCCTGCCTTCAGGCACTGAAGAGCCAAACTGGCGTGGACGTTGTGGGGCGTAACAACCGTGACGAGATCAACATCCGCTTCCTTCAGCATCTTGCCCAAATCCTCGTAGGTTTTGATGGAGGGGAAATCTTTTTTGGCAGCCTCAGCCCTTTTAGGGTCGGCGTCGCAGACTGCGGCAAGCTCAAGACCTTTTGTTGCCTTTATTTGGTCGCAGTGTGCTTTGCCCATGTTGAACGCTGGTCCGTAACCTAACACGGCGCATTTGACCGTGTTCTTTTTCGCGTTTTTTGTTTGCATAACTGACCCAACTTTTGAACAATTTTTTCTTTAATCATGAAATTCGTAATTCACTTTTAAGCTTTCTTAACGAAACAAGTTTAAGCCACGGTTCCTAAGATTTCCTGAAACATTAAGGCAAACCGAGAAGCTGGACAAACAATGAAGTGCCAATACTGCAGCAAGAACGTCGACCTTCCATTCAGATGCTCATTCTGCGGAATGTACTTCTGCGGCGAACACAGGATGCCCGAAAACCACAACTGCCCCGAACTTTGGCAAGCGATGGTTCGGCAGCCCAGACTCGAAGAAAAGAGCTCGCAACAATCAGGTGAAGCGCGTCCGCCTTGGACTGTTAGACAGCCCTCTTTCCAGTACAGGTTCAAGGTGCAGAGAGTCGGCTGGATGAGCAGCACCGAGATGGTTCACTTAGCCGCGGGAGCGTTGATTGTCATGGCTGTTGGGCTTTCTTGGGGCAGCAGCGGCTTGGACTGGGTCTTCCGCATCTTCTCTGACCCCGTTAACACGTTTGTTTCAGCTGCACTCTTCACGTTCATTTTTCTGTCTCACGAGCTGGCGCACAAAGCGGTCGCCAAACAGTTCGGGCTTTGGGCTGAGTTCCGCATAAGCGCGATTGGCGCAGCTTTCACTTTGATGACGATACCGTTGAACCTGATCAAGATTGTTTCTCCGGGCGCCGTAAACATTGCTGGCGCAGCCAACAAAAAAATCATCGGGATAACGGCGCTTGCGGGTCCACTAACAAGCATGGGGCTTGCGGGCGTACTGTTCGGCTCATATTTTCTTGTTCCCGGCAGCTCAGGCATCTTGTTGATTAGGAGCGCGTCCCTCGCCATTTGGATAGCTGTCTTCAACCTTATTCCTCTGGGCATTCTGGACGGGGCAAAGGTGTTCTGGTGGAACAAGGCTGCTTGGGCAGTCAGCATCGCAGCCGCCTTCGCGATAATGATGCTGACATCGGGATATCTGGTCTGATTTGTTCAACAATAGAAAATGCTGTTTGACCAACAAATGCTGTCCTAGACCCGTCTGTTTTGAGTGACAATAGGATTTTCCGTTTGAGTGACAACACTTGTCTTTGAAGACCTATCTGATTTGTTCATCATCAGTTTTCAAATTTTGATTATCATTCCAGAATTGGCGAAAAACGCTTTATTTCAGGGATAGTTTGTTCTCTGGCTTCAGAACAATTTGACAAAATTTGTGGTTGGTTTTTTAGCTGAACAGAATTCTTTTTTTATTGAAAAACAGTTACGGACAAGTTTTCGGTTTGAAAGAGACTTTATTTAACTAGCAAGTGAATGATATAATAGAAGAGCGCACGCGCGCTATTAAATTTTAATACACACACACTTATTTTCATATTCTTTCTTTTATTCTCTCTCTACCTTACTCCATATCACATATATCCCGTGTATCACGCAAAACCTGAAATTAAGCCTGCAAAAAATAATATGAGTACCAATGAATTTCTAGCTAGCTTCACTAAATAATTGGTAACAAATCTGAAAAACCTTTCCTTTCTGACTTTGCAGCTTCATTCAACACTAGAAGAAAAGATGAGCAGTTAGCTAGGGAAGGCATTGTTTAGCAGCTAGCTAGCTTCGCCATGAATAAGTTTAATAGAGAGGGCAACGTTTCTCTAAGATTGCGCAGGAAGCAAAGCTTCTAGAATTAGACTTTATTCTTGCAAACAAAAG
>CAZRIK010000136.1:0-3718 GCA_964600125.1 uncultured Candidatus Bathyarchaeia archaeon | reverse complement strand
TAGTCCCAAAGCCCGTAAGGTCCCTGCGACTGCTTGATGTATTCAACTATTTCAGCGACCCGTTCATCGCCTAGGTCTGCACCAACCCTCCAGCAAAGGTCCAGAATAAGAGCTAAATCGTACCTCGCAAAGAACGTGATGAAGCCGCTCGGAGGCTCAACGCCGATGATTCTCGTTATCTCGAATCCGACGTTCTGCCTTTCACGCGTCTCACGCCCCAGCAGAAGGTCCAAAGCTCTACGCGCTTCGTCGCTGAAACAGCGCTTAGGATGCAGGGCGAGGCAAATCAACGAAGCTGTAGTGTTGCTTCGGCACCCCCAACGCGAATGAGCCAACCTGCGATACCCAGCAACATAGCCAAAAACGTTTCCTGCCTTCCCAGTCGGCCAAGACCCATCCTCAAGTCTTTGTTTAACGAGCCAATCGTACGCCTGTTCCGCCCTTTCATCCACAGCGTAACCGCACGCTGCTAATCCACGCAGAGGCAACGCGGTCTGAAGAGGCATCATTGTGTAGCTTTCCTTCGCTTTTTCCTCATTTTCGACCCCGCTGGGACGATGCCAAGAACCGTCGTTAATTTGTTTTGAAAAAAGGAACTCAGCACCCTTCTGTACAGACTTGTGTTCGAAGCCAAACCCGAGATAGCCGAGTCTAGTTAAGGCTTGAGAAGTTGCCTGAATCTTGCCTCCTGGCACGTTTCCGCCCAAGGCTTCTTCGCCCCACGCTCCATCTTCAGATTGCAGAGACAACAGCCGAGTCACAATCGGGTCAGTTTCACGCAAAGCCGTAAGTTCCTGAACTTCAGGGTCGCTGTCAGACCGATGCATTAGCTCCTTCAGAACTAGAATGCGTAAACACGGCGAAGGGTCAGCCAAAAGGAGAGAAGCCCAACTCACAGTTTTCCCTCCAGTACATCCTCGAGAAATGGTGCCGTTGGAGTATGCATATTGGCTACTTCTTCAGGCGTCCCACAAGCAATGACCCGTCCGCCTTCTGGTCCGCCGCCTGGACCCAGCTCAATGAGCCAGTCGCAAGCAGCAAGCAGGTGCGGATGGTGCTCTATGACGAATACGCTGTGCCCCTCGTCGACAAGCCTATGCAGCACACCAATCAGCCTATCCACGTCCTCCATGTGCTGCCCAACCGTCGGCTCATCAAGAATGTACAACGTCTTATCGTTCGTCTTCTGGGAAAGGTCCACAGCAATCCTTAACCGTTGCGCTTCGCCGCCTGACAACGTGTATCCCGGCTGACGAAGAACCAGATACCCCAAGCCCACGTCTTTGGCTGCCTTCAGCTTTCTCGACAACGACTCTTCGTCGCCGAACAAGTCATAGACTTCGTCAATCGTGAGCCCGCCCAGCTCAGAGTAAGCCACGCCTTTGACGCGTACTTCTCTGGCTTCTGGGCGTCGACCAGTTCCGTGACAGGACTCGCAAACCGTGGACACGTCAGGCAGGAAACCCATGTCTAAGCGTATTAATCCGCCGCTTCCGCACGTTTCGCATGGCCTAGAAAGCGCCCTTTCATCAAGCCCCAGCGCCTTAGCGTCCTCGCTCTCTGCGAAGACGTGAAGAAGCGGCTGGAACAAGTTAAGAAACTCGCCTGAGCTTCGGATTCCTCCCCGAGACTGATCGAGAAGAATGGTTTTGGAAGGCGCACCTTCAATGGCGTCATGTTTGCCTGGCTCAATCGGTTCATGGGCAACGCTTGTAGTAATGTTTCTCGGAGCCAACACGCGCCCAACCGTATCGATCAAAAGGGTGCTCTTGCCAGAACCCGAGACTCCGCAAACTCCAACCAGCGTTCCCAACGGAATTTGGATGGTCTCGCCCTTCAGGTTGTTCGCGCAGGCACCTTTTATTGTCAGCTTACCCTTTGGAGAACGCCTTTCCCTTTTAACGTTGATTCTTCTTTCGCCAAGCAACCACTTGGCAGTGAGAGTTCCGCTTCTGGAAACCTCGTTTGGAGCTCCCGCCGCCACAACTTTTCCTCCGTTGACGCCAGCTCCAGGTCCCATGTCGATCAGCTGGTCAGCACGTTGAATTACGACTGGGTCATGCTCAACAGCGATGACGGTGTTTCCTTCGTTCCGCAGCTCCAACAAAGCATCTACTAACGCTTCAACCTCGGAAGGATGCATCCCACGAGTCGGCTCATCAACAAGAACCGTCAAGGACGTCAGACCGCTGCCCAGCAAACCAGCAAGCCGAATCCTCTGCGCCTCCCCAGCGGACAACGTGCCAAAAACCTGGCTTAAGCTCAGATAGCCAAGCCCGACTTGAAGAAGAAAGCGGAGACGCTTCCGTATCGTATGTAAGCTGCTTTCAATATGATATGGGTCAACATCGGGAACCCGTATTTCATCGATAACCTGAGCAAGCCTAGACAGCGACAATCCGCCAAGCTCCTGGACGTTGAAGCCGCCAAGTTTCACAGCCAAATACTCAGGTTTAAACCCGCTTCCGTTGCATTGCGGGCAAGGACTTGTCCTAGTATAGGTTCCGCCAACGTCCCAGTCTCCAACCCAACCGTAGAAGCCGCGGAAAACGAGCTTACGCGTTGTAGGCGGTCTCTTGCGGCTCTCAAAAATCACGTCCAAAGGTTCCGGGTCGCCAAACAAGAACGCTTTTTGCGCCTCAGCGGTCATCTTGTTCCACGGGGTCGTCGACGGGTCAAACCCGTAGCGTCTTGCCACTGCCTGAACCACGTAGTATCCACCGTTGTAGGGCTTGCAGAGGTAGCCTTTGGGGAAGAAGCCCGGAGAATACATTGCGCCGCCACAAAGCGGCTTCTCTGGGTGGATGATGAGTTTTTCTGGAACAGGAACCTGAACTGTTCCCACACCGTGACACTTTGGGCAGGCAGCAGCATAGGTGGAAGAAAAGAAGTGACGAGGCTTCGCTATAGGAGCTTTACTGTGGCAGCTGGGGCAACCCCATTCCTCGTTCCGTTTCATCGCTGCTCCACAATTCAGGCAGACCCTTTCGCCAACCGAAGCCAACAAGATAGCCAAGTGATGCGAGATTTCAGAAATTGTCCCAACAGTTGAACGGCGCCCGTAAGGTCCGCTGCTTGACGAAACGAAGACTGAGACGCCTAGTCCAGCGATAGAGTCAACGAGAGCCTCTGGTCCTTCGTGAGTTCCCTGCCTCTCGTACATCGAAAGGGTTTCCAGAAACCTCCGTTTCGCTTCCGCCTCAAGAACGTCGCGAACCAGACTGGACTTGCCTGAACCCGAAACGCCTGTCACAACCGTGAATGCGCCTTTAGGGAAATCAACGTCTACGCCCTTGAGGTTGTTCGCTTGAGCGTTCCTGATAGAAATATACCTTGAAGCAGCAGACCTAATTTTTTGTTCGCCTGCATTAGGATGAATGGATGCTTCTTGTTTCAAGAATTGACCAGTAACAGAATCATTAACTTGCGGCAGCTCGGCTGGCGGTCCCGCGTAGATGACTTTTCCTCCCTTCGGTCCAGCTCCGGGACCCAAGTCGACAATCCAGTCTGCCGCGCGAATTATGTCGGTGTTGTGTTCGACAACCACGATGGTAGCTCCATCTCGAACGAGACGGTCAAGAACCCTAAGTAAACCTGACAGGTCCTTAGGATGCAGCCCAGTCGAAGGCTCATCGAGAACAAGCGCACGATCCGAAAGCATTCCCCTGCCGAGAAACTTTGCCAGCTTGACACGTTGCGCCTCTCCGCCAGAAAGCGT
>CAZRIK010000135.1:0-3724 GCA_964600125.1 uncultured Candidatus Bathyarchaeia archaeon | reverse complement strand
GTTCAACGTCGCCGAACTTGACGTTTCTTTTCATCAACGCGTTAGCCAATATTACGACCTTGCAAGTGGCGTCGATGCCGTCCACGTCGTAGGTTGAGTCTCGCTCGCAGATTCTCCTTTCCTGCGCCTCTTTCAGTGCAAGTTCGAAGCTGGTTTCCTCGAAATACATCTTCGACAGAATGTAGTTTGTCGTCCCGTTGAGTATGCCCGAAATCCGCTGCACTTTGTCGCCCTGCAAACACTCGCGGACAAGAGAGAACACGGGAACCGCTCCTGCAACCGTGGCTTCGTAGAGGAACTCGCAGCTGCTCTTTTCAGCTAGGGCTGTTAGCTCCTTGAAGGCAACAACTAGCGGTCCCTTGTTCGGGGTGACCACGTGGATTCCCCTGCCCAAAGCTTCTTTGATGAAGGTTACGCCGGGTTCCCCGTCCTGTATGCGGGTCAAGGTAGCCTCAACCATCAGGTCTGCGCCGCTTTTTTCGATGAGCTCAAGCGAAGAGCCTCCGGCGTTGAAGCTTTTACCGTAGTCTGAGAGGGCTGTGGTCTTCAGCAGCTTCTCAAGGTTCAAGCCTTTCTTTTCGAGAATGTATCCCTTGCTGTTCGAAACGCCGACAACCTTGAACTCCCCGTCGAACTTGGCGACAACATCCGATTTTTCGTGAAGGACCCTCGCGAGGTCTCTTCCCATGAAGCCGAACCCGACAATAATTGCTTTCATTTTTCTGTGCACCTTTCCTAGACTGAGGATATTAGGATCGTGTTTTCTTCCTTTGAGATTTTTTTCAGTTCACCGAGAACCGTTTCTACGAGGTTTGTGGGAACTTCCAACTCCATTTTTACGCAGGCTTCTTTGGAGCTTGGAGCGGAAACCTCGAACCCCGTGATTCTCGTGTTCTCAAACTTGGTTTCAATGAGCTTCTTCAGGTCCATTTTGCCTATGAGGACCAACGTCACGGTTGTTGTTTCGATGATTTCTTCAGACTTGATTATTGCCACGTCCATGGCTTTTAGGTCATCGATTGTCTTCCTGAGGTTCCATTTTGACGGAAAATCCAGAACAAGGCTGACCGGAACGAAGCCTTCAGACGGCTTCTCCCGTTCGTGGATTATCGAGATTATGTTTCCTCCGTTTTTCGCAATAGGCTCCAAAGCCCTCAGCAGGTTGCCAGGCTTGTCAGCCAAAGCCAGAGTAACATCGTATTTCAAGGATGTTTCGCCTCAATCCTTCGTTATCTTCATGTTTAAGGCTTAAAAGCTTAAGTCACGGAGTCCTGAACGTTGCGCCGTCGTCCGCGGACTGCACGAGAGCCCAGTACCTTCGGAGGTAGCCCTTCTGAATCTTCGGCGGCTTAGGCTTCAGCTTAGCCAGACGGTTCTTCAGCTCTTCGCCCTTCAAAACGACATTCAAAGTCCTTTTCGGAATGTCAATTTGGATTGTATCGCTGTTCTGCAAAGCCGCTATGGGTCCGCCTGCAGCCGCCTCAGGTGAAACGTGACCTATGCAGAGTCCCCTTGATGCGCCCGAGAACCTGCCGTCAGTCACCAAAGCTACCGATTCGATTAAGCCCATTCCCGCAATTGCGGACGTTGGGGAAAGCATCTCCCTCATTCCTGGTCCGCCTTTCGGTCCCTCGTATCGGATGACGACGACGTCTCCTACCTTGACCTGTTTCTTGAGTATCACCTTCATCGCTTCCTCCTCGGAGTCGAAGACTCTGGCTGGACCCCTGTGGACAAGCATCTTGGAAGGCACAGCGGTCACCTTGACGACGGCGCCGTCTGGAGCCAAGTTTCCGCGCAGCACAGCTATCCCACCCTCTCTGTGAACAGGATTTTCCAGAGGGCGAATCACTTCGGTGTCGTAGAGGGGCGCGTCCTTGACGTTTTCTTTGACCGTTGCACCACTCACAGTAATAGCGTCCAGATGGAGCTTGCCGCTGAGCAGCTTCATGACGGCTGGGATTCCTCCTGCAGCATCGAGTTCCGCGAAGTCGTGTGGTCCTCCTGGTCTCATGTCGCACAGGTGAGGCGTCCTTCTCGCAATCTCGTCGAACACTTCCAGAGGCAGGTCTAAGCCAGCTTCGTCTGCTATGGCTTTCAAGTGCAGAACCGTGTTGGTTGAACCCCCAAGCGCCATGTCCACCGTTATCGCGTTCTCGAACGCTTTCCGCGTCAGGATGTCTGAGGGCTTTACTCCTTCTTTGACCAGTCCGACGATTCTTTCTCCGCTTTTTTTGGCTATCCTCGCCTTCTCGGACGAGACCGCCAGCGCTGTGGCGCAGCCAGGAAGAGACATTCCGACCGATTCTGCCACGCACGCCATGGTGTTCGCCGTGTACATGCCGTTGCAGGAGCCGCATCCGGGGAAAGCCCTGTCTTCGATTTCTTTGAGGTCTTCCTCCGTTATCTTTCCCGCTGAGGCTTCTCCCACGGCTTCGAAGACTGCGGTAACGTCGACTTTTCTTCCTTTGTAGTAGCCTGAAAGCATGGGTCCTCCCGTCACGACGATTGACGGAATGTCCAGCCGCGCCGCTGCCATCATCATTCCAGGCGTGATTTTGTCGCAGTTTGTCAGCAGCACGAGCCCGTCGAACCTGTGCGCCTGAGCCATGACCTCCACGGAGTCGGCTATCAGTTCCCTTGAGGGAAGAGAGTAGTTCATTCCTTCGTGTCCCATGGCTAAGCCGTCGCACACGGCGATCGTGTTGAACTCGAAGGGCACTCCCCCCGCGGCTTGGACTCCCGCCTTGACGGACTCGACGAGCCTGTTCAGGTGCATGTGTCCCGGAACCGTTTCGGTGAAGCTGTTAGCTACCGCTATGAAGGGTTTCCCGAAATCGTCCTCGGTTACCCCGAGGCACTTCCATATTGCCCTGTGAGGAGCCCTCTCTAACCCGCGCTTAACAGTATCGCTTCTCAAACCCAAAACCCAAAACTTGTTTCAACCAAACCCACTTAAACCTTTTCCCTATACCATTGAAATCATTGAAAATGAGTTTCCGAGTTTCGCTGTCTGAACTCTGACACCACCAAGTTATAAGTAATGTTTTTGACAATAACAATTCAAGTGAATGATTTGGTGTTTCGTGAAGAAGAGCGTGTTCTTCTAGATGCGGCTTATCAGACCTTCGTTGGCAGAACCCACCTATTCGATGTATTTAGCGAGAAGAAATGGAAAGATACTGGTATAGAAAATTGGGCACAAACTGAATACATTGTATCCTTAATTGATAGAGGCTATGAAGTCACTACATACGGAAAGAGAAAACGTGACTGCGATGTTATCGTTAAAAATAAAAAAACAAATCTAGATGTAGGTATTGAAATTAAAACGATAACTCATACCAATTACTACATGGAAATTTTAGTTAGGCAAGGGATACAAAAACATTCTAGAGCTGATCTATTCTTATTTCTAGCCAAAGTCAATGATGTAGTGTTACAGGAACTTGATGACTATTTTAGACGTAACAGCTACATTGAAGAACATAAGATGCTCAATGATGATTGGATGACCATGTTAGCGAAGAAGACCTGAATTGTCAGAATTATTGTTCATCACAACAAACTTAACAGAATCCAGAGACCAAAAGGCTTTTATACATCTTGCGGATGGGTTGTTGTTTCGGTGTTACTGAAAATGGGGTATTGCTTTATTAGACCGCTTCCCAAGTAAAATCCGAATTTTTGACACAACCCTGAGAGACGGCGAACAAACCCCCGG
>CAZRIK010000134.1:0-3724 GCA_964600125.1 uncultured Candidatus Bathyarchaeia archaeon | reverse complement strand
AATATAGAGTATGCAGACAAGGTTTATTTTTATTACTGGCGGCGTCATTTCTGGCCTAGGAAAAGGCATCGTCACCTCTTCTATTGGCAAAATGCTTCAGTTCCGAGGCTTTAAGGTAAGTGCCTGCAAGATTGACCCTTACATCAACTTTGACGCGGGCACCCTTCGACCCACCGAACACGGCGAAGTGTGGGTGACTGAAGACGGGGGAGAAATCGACCAAGACCTGGGACACTACGAAAGGTTCCTTGACGTCAACATCCCGAAAGGCCACAACATCACGACGGGCCAAGTTTACAACGAAGTCATAACGAAGGAACGGGCAGGAAAATACCTGGGACAAACGGTTCAGCCAATCCCGCACGTCACGGACGAGATAAAAAGGCGGCTCAGAGAAAACGCCAAAGGTTCAGGGGCAGAGTTTTTCCTTGTGGAGATAGGCGGAACCGTGGGTGACTACGAAAACATCCTTTTTCTCGAAGCGGCAAGACAGATGAGGAGAGAGAAAGAGCCAGTAATCTACGTTCACGTCGCCTATTTGCCCATTCCTAAAAGCCTCGGGGAGATGAAGACGAAAGCAGTCCAGCATTCGGTCCGTGAGCTGAGGGAAATCGGCATTCAACCAGACTTCATCATAGGCAGAGGAGACACCTACCTCGACGACGTGAGGAAAAGGAAGATTGCCCTCTTCTGCAACGTCAACGAAGAAGACGTTATTTCAGACCCTGAAATCGAGAACATCTACAAGCTCCCACTCATTTTCGAGCAGGAAAAGTTCGGAGACAAAATCCTCGCAAAACTGAACATGCAATTAGTGAAGCCTCAAAACAGGGAATGGACCGAATTCATCGAAAAAGTAGATGGACTCAAAAAGGAAGTGAAAGTGGGCATAGTCGGAAAATACTTTGACATAGGAAAATTCCAGCTCCCCGACTCATACGTCTCCGTCATCGAAGCAATCAAGCACGCAGCATGGCACAATAACCGAAAACCCTCCATATCTTGGATAGACTCCAAGCTCTTCGAAGAAAAAGAGGAAAACCTCAAAACGCTGGAAAAGGTTGATGGCATAATCGTCCCCGGAGGCTTCGGAAAAACGGGAGCTGAAGGCAAAATAGCAGCAATAAAATATGTCCGAGAAAGGGGCATACCGTACCTCGGTCTTTGCCTTGGTCTACAGCTGGCGGTTGTGGAGTTCGCGAGAAACGTTTGCGGACTAGAAGGAGCTAACACAGCTGAAAATGTGCCTGAAACGCCCTACCCCGTGATTGACTTGTTGCCTGAACAGAAGGAAATCCTGAAGAAGTCGAAGTACGGAGCAACAATGAGGCTGGGTGGACAAACAGTCAAAATAAAGCCAGAGACCCTCGCATACAGGTTGTATGGTCGCGAAGAAGTTGTTGAAAGGTTCCGACACAGGTACGAAATAAATCCAGAATACGTTGAAACCCTAGAAAACAAAGGCTTTGTATTTTCGGGGATGACGCCTGACAAACGAATAATGCAAATAGGCGAACTCCCCCAACACCCGTTCTTTATCGGGAGCCAGTTTCACCCCGAGTTCACGTCAAGAGTCTTGAAGCCTAATCCGCTTTTTAACGGCTTTATTCAATCCTGCGTCTCGAAAGATTAACAACAACAAAACATCGACGAACCTACTAGAAATCAAACTTTATGCCCATATTTGTGGGCTTAAAGCGAAAGCCTTTTCTCTGATTGTTTCGTATGTTTATGAGAAAAATGAGCACAAAGGCGGAATCTTGCTTGAAAGTTGGAGTTTTAACTGGCGGAGGAGACGCTCCGGGACTGAACGCCACAATTAGGGCTATAGTCAGGAAATGCGAAAAATACGGATACGAAGTCGTCGGAATCCGGTATGGCTGGGGTGGCCTGCTGGAGCTTGACACGATGAAACTGAAATACGACGACATAAAAGACATAATTCACAAGGGAGGCACAATGATTAAGACTTCCCGAACCAACCCCATAAAAATGCAGGACGGAATAAAGAAGGCAGCCCAAAACTTCAAGAAACTTGGTTTAGACGCGCTTATAGCAATAGGCGGAGACGACACATTAAGCGTTGCTGCTGCGTTAAGCGACGCTAAACTGAACGTTATTGGCATCCCGAAGACGATTGATTACGACGTTCCCGAAACGGAGTTCACAATAGGCTTCGACTCAGCAATTAATTTGGCCATGCGAACAATCGAGAATCTTCAAGACACAGCTGAATCCCACGACAGAGTCTTCGTGGTCGAAATTATGGGAAGGCACGCAGGCTGGATTGCCCTTTACTCTGGACTGGCTGCTGGCGTTGACCTGATCCTGATTCCCGAAGAACCCTTCAGCATCAAGGACGTAGTGAACCTTGTGAAGAAAAAAACATCAAACAAGGAGAGCCAATCACTCATAATTGTCGTGGCTGAAGGAGCCGTAATCAAAGATTACGAAGGTCCCGTAACGAAGGACGCAAGCGTCGACCAGTTTGGGCATGTTCGCCTCGGCGGCATAGGGGAGTTTCTAGCGAAAGAGATAGAGAAGGCAACGGGCGCAGAAACCCGAGCTGTTGTTCCAGCCCACACAATCAGAGGAGGACCCCCAACAGCCATGGACCGCATTATTCCAACAAGGTATGGACTGGCAGCTGTTGACTTAGTAAAGCAGGGGAAGTTCGGCTACATGGTGGCGCTGAAAGCTGGGGAAATTGTTCCAGTGCCGCTTTCGAAGGCGACAGGGAAAACCAAGACCGTCAGCAAAGAATTGTATGAAGAAGCAAAAGTCTTCTTTGGGTAAAAGCCTTTACTACGCACGAAAAACCAAATAAATTCATATTCTATTTTTGGTTCATTTAGACTACGTGTATTCTATACCTAGGGGTCTCTTCAGGAAGTCGAAGATTTCCTCCATTTCCTGTATCTTGTTTCTTAGCTCCGCAAGTCTTGCCTGTAGGGGTCCGCACGTTTTCACGTATTCTTCTTCCGTGATTTCGCCTAGGTTGTATGATGTTGTTATTCTTTCTACCTCAACCTCGATTTTTCCGATGTCGTCATGAATCTGTTTGTGATGAGGCTCTAGGTTAATGGTCATCGTTCTCAGATTCTTGGATTTGCTTTCAATTATGCTGATGTATTTCTCTCGGAACTCGTTGTAGATTTCGTCCGAAAGCTTGCCTTTCTGTCCGTCCAGTATCCTGATTTTCTTGCTGCAGTCTTTAACTTGGTTCACGATTTCCTTGATTTCGGACATAATTTCCTCTATGGTCTTGACTTTCCGTGGGGCTTCTCTAATAATCGTCATCTTCAGCTGCATTTCTTTCCAAGAAGAGAACCCTATCATGTACTGTTCCAAGTCTCGGGTTATCTGCCTAATCCTTTCGTAGCTGCGGTAGCTTACTGGGAACTGAATGACGGGTATGAGGACGTCGCCTTCTCTCACGCCTTTTATTTCGCATGGCACAGTGACCCGAGCCATTTCGCCCAACGCGACGAAGGACACGACGAATGTTCCGTCCCTATACAACTCTCCTTTGACCGAGTGAGTGTCCACGAGCGACGTTTTGAATTTCCCAATAGTTTCCCTAATGTAAGAAAAGAGCATCTCTCCGTTCTGAACGCTTTCTCTGATTGGCAGCGTTAAAGTTGTGGTGCCGCCGGAGGTTATTAGTTCCCCGACCATTTCCCGTTTTTGTTCCCTGCCCATGAGGCTTATTCCGCGTGCCCTC
>CAZRIK010000133.1:0-4033 GCA_964600125.1 uncultured Candidatus Bathyarchaeia archaeon | reverse complement strand
TGAACAGGCTCATTATGTCGATTTCTTTTTCCTTCATTTAGAACGGGAC
Organism: uncultured Candidatus Bathyarchaeia archaeon; assembly: GCA_964600125.1. Taxonomy (GTDB): domain Archaea; phylum Thermoproteota; class Bathyarchaeia; order Bathyarchaeales; family DTEX01; genus JAGTRI01. The sequence goes on along the minus strand of CAZRIK010000133.1, from coordinate 3,984 downwards.
ACCTTGGTAAGATGGACGTCTCCAACCCATCTGCGTGGAAAGTGTTTCATCTCGTTTCAATCGTCCTTCGTTGACCCACTGGTCCTCAAGGCGAATCAGCTCCTCAGCAAAAGCAACGTCCTCTATGGCGGCTTCCCGTGCCAGCCCATAGACCGAACGGTTAAAGTCCTTCAACAACTCGTTCAACAGTGGCCACTGTTTCCTCGAGTTCCTGTCAGCCATCTTGATTCTTTCTCTTTCAAGAATCTCAACCATGTCGTTGAGGATGTTTCTGGTCCGCACAAGGGTCAGCCTGTGGGGAAACACCAGCAAAGCCATGCGGAGAACGTCCTCGAGCTCGCATTTTCCGTTTAGCCACTGTGTAGCCTTGACGAGGTGGGTTAAAGCCACCGTTGCTCGTTCGCTGAGTGGCTCCTTAATCGTGCCGCATATGTCGCGGATGAAGTGGCAGCCTTCGCAAAGAGCGGGGGGTTTAATCTCCGACTCCTCCTTGTCGCGAACGCAAGCCTGAAAATCTCTGACCAGAAGGTTGATGTAGCCAATTAGACTTGGGTCGAGCTCCACGGCAACGACCTCTTTTCTGACTGCTTCGAGATCGTTGAACGAAAAAACTTGAGGCATCGAGCTGATGAGGTCCCAATCGTATTTTTCTAACAATTCCTGAAGCCGAAACTTTTCACTCAAAGTCAGTGACCGAAGGAAAAGGCATACGTCGAACCGATCGTAAAAGGGCGGCGGATGAATGAATGAAGTTGCGTCCATGGGGTTTTCGTTTGCGATTAAGGTGTAATCTGCAATCTTTGCCCTTTTTCCGTAAGCCCAGACTTCGCCGAACTGCATCAGGTGATGGATGTTGGCTGTTGTGTATGGATTGAGCCTGTTAACCTCGTCTAAGGCTTTTCCTCTGCTTTTCGTGAAGGCTGCCCAGAGGACCTTTTCGACTCCTTCTTTTTCTAGTGAAGGGATGTGCAGCCGTCCCACTACTTCGCCTCTTTTGACTTCTGAAGCTCCCGAGACAACGACTAAATCGTCTCCACACATGCCTTTAAGCATCAAAAGCATCAGTGTGGATTTTCCGACTCCTCTGCCTGCACGGATGAGGGTTGTTGAACGGGGATGAATCTGGTTCAGAATCATCATGCGGATTGCTTCTTCGTTGCCTACGAACCTTAAATTAATCTCTTTTTCGAGCTGTTTGATCGTGTTTTGGAGGCTCAAATTTTGTCACCTACAGCATTATTCTGAATTGGGGGAAGACAAGGCTGATTAGAATGGCTAGAACGAACAGAAAACTTATTCCAAGAGCAACCATCAACACCTTGAACGAAGTAATGCGTCTGTGCAGCCGAAGGTTCTCTTCTTCCAGTCCCTTAAGACGGTCTCTGATTAGCCCAGCGACCTTGCGTTCCACGGTCACGTTTTCTTCCATGTTTTTTCCAAAGTAAAGAGAATCAAGAATGTCGGATGAACCGCTTCGAACAGGTTCCTCGTGAACGTTGTCCCACGTAATTTTAAAACCTCTACCGCCTGTTGAATCCTCTATGTTCACTGGGTTCTCTTCAGCCTGCTTTTCCAGAAACTTGCGGTATTTCTTGTTTTCCATAACTTTCAAGTTTTAAATGATAACGTAAAGCACTTTAACCTTTCCCAATTATCCGAACTCAAAAAAAACGGAGAAAAAACAATTTCTAGCTTATCTTTTCGTCAATCCATTCGAGGATGCGTTCTTGAACAAGTACCCAAACTCCATCAGGGAGAACTTTGATTGCCATTATTTCCCATCCGTCGCTGAGCAGCATCTCCAATAGTCCCATGGCTTCGTTCCACACAAGTTCGCTTAGGTTAACGATGCCGATGTTGTTCATTTCTTCACTGACCAAAAGAACAGACAAATGCGGTGGCTTCGAAAGTTATAGGCTGTTTCAGTGCTTGTCTCTCTGGTCTTCCATCAGCGTAACGCGGCTGATTTCCCAGTTTTCCATTTTTTTTAGTGACACAATAGTTTGTTCCAGTTCCTTTTTGCCTTCGTCAGAGACTCCTGCGCTGCATAAAACTATTAGGCACATGACTTTTGGTTGGTTCAAGCTCATTTTCAGTTTCATCTCGAATGGAGAATGAAGCTCACTTGCTATGTATATGACACTGAGATTAGCTAAAGTGTTCAAAAAATCAGGTTGAGAGTGAAAGTGCACACTTCCATTCAGTTATGTAAATGGATTTTTTGGCTTTTGAGCGCTGTTCAGATTATTGAAGATGAAACATTGTTTACATATGAATTAAATAGAAGGTAATTGCGTAGTTAACGTGAGAAGAGTTGTCCTCGTATTATGAAAAAAGGATACTTCAGGTTCTCGACCAAAACAAAGACGGGCTGACAACCGTTAACGTCGCTGAAAAGGCGGGGATCAGCAAGACAACCGCGTTGAAGTATCTTGCTTCATTGAGGTCAGCAGGTACAATCGACTACATTGAGGTTGGACCCTCCAAGCTTTGGAGACGAAATCCGCCAAAGCCGACAGAAGGCAAACGTGGGTCAACCAGCAGAACCGAAAAAATAGAGTCCGTGCTGAAAGAGTTTAGGCAGTCAGTCGGACTGGAGGGTTCAGCGGTCGTGGACAACGATGGGGACACGATTTCGGCGGATTTACCCGGAAACATCGACCCCGAGAAATTGGGCATAGTGGTGTCTAGGCTTCTTCAGATCAGCGCAAAATCCGCAAACATGGCGAAAATTGATCCCGTAAAAGCGTTAGTCATCGAAGGCGAAAGAGGGCGGGTGGTTGCGCGAAACGAGGGAAAACTGCTGGTAATAGCCTTCAGCAACCCAGAGACCCCGCTTGGCATGGTGAAACTGGAGCTAGAGGAACTCGCAAAAAAAATCAACAAGATAATCAGCTAAAATTATTTGCCCAAAAAAATTCAGTTAGCAACTGTTTTTCGCAATGTTTAAAATTTTTATGTTTTTTATGTTAAACGATTTTTATTGGGATTTATGGTCATCCTATGTTGAATCCTGATGATTTGAGGCTCCTAAGTAACGGCGTTGCTATGAGAGCCGTGATTACTGCTTGGAGTAACCTTACCGCAAAATAGAACAGAGGCGCAACGATGAAGGATAGGCGGAGAGCGTCTATGTTCATCAGGAAAAGTCCTTCGTAAACTGGCGGAAGCCCAAATATGAGGCTGCCCAAGGCGCCGTCAGCTTCGTTGCCGACGTACGCTAACATGAAAAATATTATCATGTCTCCGAAGAAGGTTCGCTTAGAAAGGGACAGCTTTTTTGTTAAGTTTTCGAACATGCTGCCTAGAACGCCCAAGAACAGCCCGACGACGTAGCCTCCGCCGATGACTGCGCTTACGCATGACAACACGAATATTGTGGTGCTCCAAACTTTCCGTTCTTTCGGTCTCACCCAGAGGAGGATGCTGCAGACCAGTATGCCGATGCCTAACAGAAGCCATCCGTAGCCGATGGATGAAACTGTAGGCAGCATTTCCTTGGAAACCAGACTCATTTTAAACGTCATCCCCAGAACGTCGAACTGGTACTTCGGATTTCCGCTTGTCGCAACTGTCCAGGCGTTGACTAGAATAAATGTTGCCGCTGTAACGATGAGGACGAAAGAAACGTTTATTGATCGTTTCTTTGCCTGCGAATTGGAGATTAGTTCGGTATTTGTTTTATTTTTTGTTGCCTTTTTTAGAAGCAGTGCTGAGGGAATTATCAGGAACAATGCGCCGATTTTGTCCCACATGACGAAAAATCCGACGTACGAATATTCGGTCCATGGCTGAGTTGCTGGGAGAAGCCAGAAAGCCAAGATTACGGCAGCAAGAGTCACAAAGGCTGGCTTCCATTTTCCTCTGAAAATTAAGCCGACCGTGAAGGCGTTTATTACGGGGGACGGCAGGAAAATCGCGCTTGTCAGGCTTGGGATTCCTGGAGGTAGCAGCCAAGCTAAGAGTGCTCCCATGAAGGCTGTT
>CAZRIK010000132.1:0-4175 GCA_964600125.1 uncultured Candidatus Bathyarchaeia archaeon | reverse complement strand
AAACGTTTATATTATTCCTTTAATATGTTGAGAGTTGCCATAATCCAAATAACACGACTTTAAAGGAGTTTGAAAACTGATGGGTCACAGAAAACAGCATGCACCCAGACACGGTTCATTAGCTTATCTGCCTAGGGGACGAGCTTCCCACTCTAACGGAAGGATCCGTTACTGGCCCGAGGTTAAGGAAGGCCCCGTTCTGCTGGGCTTCGCAGGCTACAAAGCCGGCATGTCCTACGTGTTCATGGTTGAGGACAGGCAGCGTTCACCGAGCTTTGGCAAAGAAATAGCCAACCCGGTTACGATAATAGAAGCGCCGCCCATGACCGTTTGCGCAGTGAGGGCTTACTCCAAAGACGGAAACGTGCTGAAAACCTTAACTGAAGCTTGGGCTGGCTCACTTCCAAAAGATTTTGAAAGAATCAAAGGCATCCCCAGAGAACCTAAGCTGGAAGAAAGCCTAAAAAAGATTGAAGAAAACCTCGAAAAAATCGTTGAGTTCCGCATCCTAGCAGCCACGCAGCCAAGGTTGTCTGGAACTCCGAAGAAGAAGCCTGACCTCATGGAAGTCAAGGTGGGCGGAGCCTCAACAAAGGAACAGTACGATTACGTATGCAAGATTCTGGGAAAAATGGTTCAAGTTGACGAAGTCTTCAAAGAAGGCCAGTTCATCGACTCCATATCAGTGAGCAAGGGCAAGGGATGGCAGGGCGTAGTAAGACGATGGCACGTCGCAATCCTCCAACACAAGAGCAACAAGAGGATACGCGGCATCGGAACCCTCGGAGCGTGGGGACCCGCAAGAGTCCTGTACACGGTTCCGAGACCCGGACAAATGGGCTACCACCAGAGGACGGAGTTCAACAAGCGAGTTCTCAAAATCGGCAAAAACGGCGACGAAGTCACACCAAAAGGAGACTTCATAAGGTACGGCCCAGTGAGAAACACGTACTTGATATTGAAGGGAAGCGTCGCAGGACCCGCAAAACGGCTTATTAGGCTAAGATATGCTGCGAGACCCCCGAAAGCTGCCAGCGCCAGTCCACCGCAAGTTTCATACTTAAGCGTCGAATCTCTTCAGGGCGCATGACAGGGAGACGAAAAACATGGGCAAAGTTACATCAAAAATTTTTGACCTTGAAGGCAAAGACGTCGGAAAAGTCAAGCTTCCAGCCGTCTTTCAAACAACCTACAGGCCCGACGTCATCAAACGGGCAGTGGTTTCCATGCAGTCCCACAGGATTCAACCTCAGGGAAGAGACGTGATGGCTGGCAAACACACGGTAGCCGAGTCGTTGGGAGTGGGCCGTGGCAAGTCAAGGATTTCTATAGCGTTCGCGCCTGGAACAGTCGGCGGCAGAGCAGCTCACCCGCCAGTTTCCGAAAAGAAGATTTCCAAAAAGATTATTAAGAACGAGAAACGGTTGGCGCTCCATTCAGCTATAGCCGCAACAGGCTTGAAAGAAAACGCTGAGGCACGGGGACACATCGTGGATGACGTTAAAGATTTTCCTTTGGTCGTAACCGACGACCTGCAAAGCGTGAAAAAAGTCAAAGACCTGAAAGCTGCCCTGATAAACTTGGGCGTCTGGCCAGACGTTTACAGAGTTAAAGAAAGCATCAAGGTTCGGGCTGGAAAGGGGAAGATGCGTGGAAGAAGGAAGAAACACGCCGTTGGACCCTTGATCGTGATTAACGTGGACGATGGAGTAGTGAAGGCTGCGAACAACCTTACGGGAGTAGACGTCGCCTACGTTAAAAACTTGAACGCTGAACTGCTTGCACCAGGCACCCATGCTGGACGGCTCACGGTTTGGACGAAGGACAGCGTAGAGGAACTTCGAACCTTGACTGGAGGAGACTAAGACCGTGAACCCGGAAGACGTTATCTCGTATCCCATGATGACCGAGGTCGCCAGCAGGCTGATTGAAAGCGAGAACAAGCTGGTCTTCGTCGTGAACATAAAAGCCACGAAGCTGGACGTGAAGAAAGCTGTGGAACAACTGTACCAAGTTAAAGTCAAAGACGTGAACATCGCCAATTCAACTAAGGGCGAAAAAAAGGCTTTCGTCAGACTTCAACCTGAATACAGCGCGACGGACGTAGCCATCAAACTTGGTTTGTTATAGTCAATGGAGGCGTGAGGTTTGGGCAAAAGAATCAAAGTTCAAAGGCGAGGAAGAGGTTCAAAAACCTTCCAAGCTTCAACACACAAGCGGGTTGCGCCAGCAAAATATCCGAATCCGCAGAAAGAGAGACTTGAAACAGTCATCACAGGACAGGTTCAGCAGCTCATGCACGACCCAGGCAGGGGTTGCCCCCTGGCCCTCATCGAGCTCGAGGACGGCGAAACCTACTATTCACTTGTTCCAGAAGGAGTCATCGAAGGCCAAAACGTCGAACTCGGCGTGCAAGCCCCAGTCAAAATCGGCAACGTCATACCTATCGGCAGCATTCCTGAAGGAATAACCATCTGCAACGTTGAACTTCAGCCTGGGGACGGAGGAAGACTAGCACGTTCCTCAGGTTCCTACGCAACCATCACTTCGCACACGCCGGAAGGAACCGTGCTGAAGATGCCCTCGGGAAAAACGCGTTACGTCAACGACCTGTGCTTAGCGACGGTCGGCGTCATCTCCGGAGCAGGAAGAACCGAGAAGCCGTTCCTGAAGGCTGGAAACAAATTCCATCTGATGAAGGCGAAAGGACACAAGTACCCGAGGACCCGTGGACGAGCCATGATTGCGGCTGTGCATCCCTTCGGAGGCGGCAGAAGGGGAGGACGGAAGGTCACAACAGTCTCCCACAGAGCTCCGCCAGGCAAGAAGGTTGGGCTCATCGGCGCCAGAAGGGCAGGTCACAGGAAAAAGTAATCTTTCAAATGGTTTGCAGTAACGTTTAAATGGACACATGTTTCAGTTTGGTTTGGTGGTCGGATGCCTAAAGAATTCATGTTCCGCGGCTACAATTTGGAGAAGCTGCAGAACGTTTCGATGGACGAGTTCATCAGCCTACTGCCTTCACGTCAACGCAGAAGCCTTACGCGGGGACTAAGCCTTGAACAGAGGAGACTGCTTGAAAAGATGCGTGAATCAAAGGATTTGGCTGAACGCGGAAAGACGGTTAAACCAATCAGAACCCACGCTCGGGACATGGTTATCCTGCCTGAGATGATAGGCGTAAACATTCAGGTCCACAACGGCAAAGAATTCACGTCTTTCACGATAGCGCCCGAAATGGTCGGTCACTACTTGGGCGAGTTCGCCATAACAAACAAACCCGTGAAACACGGCACCCCCGGAATAGGCGCAAGCCGAAGCAGCATGTACGTTCCACTAAAGTAAAATGGCTCAAAAGTCGTTTTTCTGTTTTTTCAGTAGCAAACTGGTTACATGCGTTCAGGCGCTTCGATGCCTATCAGCTGCAAAGCGTTGCGAAGCGTTATTTTTACGGCTTCAACGACCATCAACCGTGCGCCACTAAGCTCAGGTGTTTCAGCCTTAATCACGGGCAGAGAAGCGTAAAAAGTGTTGAACTTGTCAGCAAGAGCATTCGCGTAATCAGATATTGCGTTAGGTTTAAGGTTGTCCGCAGCGTCGACGAAAACTTCGGGGAAACGAGAGACCAATAGCACCAAATCGCGCTCTAAGGGCTCCTTCAACAATGACGTGTCCGCGTTTTTGGGCTGAGATTCCGCTTTTCTGAGGATGCTGCAGGCTCTTGCGTGAGAATACTGTATGTAGGGCGCACTGTTAGTTTCGAAGTTCAGAACTCTGTCCCACGTGAAGACCACGCGTTTCTGAGGGTCAGTTTCCACCAAAGCGTATTTTACGGCGCCCACGCCTACAGTTTCAGCGATTTCGCGCTTGTTCGTTTCTGGCAGGCTTGGAGACCGCTTTGAAACTTCGTCGTAGGCTCTGGACACTGATTCGTCGACGACCTCGTCGAACGTTACGTAGCGACCTCTTCTGCCCGAAATTCGTTGCCCCGGGAAACTAACCAGATTGTACGAGAAATGAACCAGATTCTTGGCTTGCTCAATGTATCCCAAGGCGCAGAGGGCTATCTTTAGCTGCAGCTGGGACAGGTTCTGCTCCATCCCGATTACGTTGACGACTCGGTCTGCCTGCTTGAACTTCCAGACGCTGTAGGGGATGTCTCTCGTCGTATACAA
>CAZRIK010000131.1:0-4178 GCA_964600125.1 uncultured Candidatus Bathyarchaeia archaeon | reverse complement strand
AAGGACTACATGGCGGACGATTCGAAGCGTCTCCTGAAGTGCTTGGGGGTTCCTTGGGTTCAAGCGCCATCGGAGGGGGAGGCTCAGGCGGCTTACATTGCCAAAAAGGGAGACGCTGACTACTGTTCCAGCCAAGATTTCGACAGCATCCTGTTCGGAGCTCCGCTTCTTCTCAGAAACTTGACGATTTCGGGCAAAAGGAAGCTTCCCAGAAAGAACGTGTACATCGAGGTCGTTCCCGAAATAGTGGAGATGGCGAAGACCCTTAAGGAGCTGGGAGTCACGCACGGGCAGCTCATCGACATAGGCATCCTCATCGGCACGGACTACAACCCGGACGGCGTGAAAGGCGTGGGACCCAAGTCTGCACTTAAGCTGATAAAGGAACACGGAAGCCTCGAAGCCGCGCTTCCCGCTTTGAAGGATGCCGCGTTCCCCGTTGAACCTCGGCTCATCAGAGACGTTTTTGTTCACCCAAGAGTCACCGACAGCTACGTCCTCAATTGGCGGGAACTAGACGTTGAAGGCGCTGTAGGATTTTTGTGCGGCGAAAAAGACTTTTCGGAGGAACGTGTGCAGAAGGCTCTTTCAAGGGCGACCGAGGGAATGAAGGAGTCAAAAAAGAAGACCACGCTGGAAGCGTGGTTCTAACAGAATCCCGTTTGTTCCATCGACGAAGGCTTATTAATAAAACATAAATTATTAGCTAGGGTTCGTCAAACGCGAATCCGATAAAACGTCTCAATCCGAAAATGGAAGGCTGAAACATGGCTGATCTCCGCGAGAACGAAAGCAAGACGTTGCTTGCCCTAAAGGAGTCTGGGGGACATTCGACCGTTGACCACATTGTTCAAGCCAGCGGATTGACTGATTCCGCGGTCATGCGGGGCACTCTCTCACTTGAAACATTAGGTTTGGTTAAAGTCCACGAAAAGAAGAGAACAAAAATTTCGCTTAACGACGAAGGAAGAAGATACGCGAAAGATGGGCTTCCAGAAAGAAGGTTAGCAGAAATTCTTCAGAATATGGGAGGGAGGGCAAGCAAAGAATCCGTGTTGCAGGATGCTTCATTGGACGGAAACATTTCGGTCATCGCTCTCGGCTGGTTAAACCGTAAGGGATGGGCGGCGATAGAGAAGGAAACCCAAGAATTAAGGTTGTTGAAGGAACCAGCTGAAGGCTCAGACGAGAAGCTTCTGTCTTTGTTAAAAGAAAAAGAAAGCGTGGTTGTCGATGACCTTAGCGACGAGTTGAAAGAAGCGGTCGAAACGTTGAGGGGCAGAAAAATCGTCGAAGTCCACGTTGAAACAGAGAGGCAGCTGGAGCTCACACCAGATGGATGGGACCTTGTCAATAAAGGCTTAGAAGTAACCACTGAGGTCAGTCAGCTCGCGCCTGAACTGATCGTTTCAGGCGGATGGAGGGAAACGAGGCTTCGGGCTTACGACGTCAAGGCGCCAGTGGCTCACTCGTGGCCAGGAAAGAAGCATCCGTACCTGAGGTTCCTTGATGATCTGAAAATGAAACTCGTCGCCCTCGGCTTTAAGGAGATGAATGGTCCAAACGTTGAGCTCAGCTTCTTCAACTGCGACGGGCTTTTCATGCCTCAGGACCACCCCGCCAGAGAAATCCACGATATGTGTTTAGTGAAGGATCCCGCGTATGGTCATCTTGATGAATATGAACGTTTTCTAGCGAACGTGAAAAAGACTCATGAAAACGGCTGGAAAACTGGCTCAAAAGGATGGAGGTACTCTTTTTCAATGCTTGAGGCTGCGAAGCTACTTCTCCGAAGCCATACAACTGCTGCAAGCGCAAGGAAACTAATCAGCACCGATCTCGAGATTCCAGGCAAATACTTCGCTATTGCTAGATGTTTCCGTCCAGATGTGATAGATAAAACGCACTTGCCTGAATTCAATCAAGTAGAAGGAATAATCATAGGAAAAGAATTAGCCCTTAAAGATTTACTGGGTGTCTTAGAAAAGTTTGCTGTAGAAATCGCAGGCGCTGAAAAGGTGAGGTATGGACCTGATTACTATCCATTCACAGAACCGAGTGTTGAACTCCTTGCCTATAAAAAAACCCTTGGATGGATGGAGTTTGGCGGATCAGGTATCTTTCGCCCAGAACTCACACTTCCCCTCGGCATAAAAGTACCAGTATTGGCTTGGGGGTTGGGCGTTGACCGTTTGTTCATGATGAAGGCGGGGATCGACGACATCCGTTACCTGTTCGCACAGGACTTGGGCTGGTTGAGGCGCATGGAGATGGTTTAGGTGCCGACCATAGAAGTTGACCTCGAAGACTTGGAATCGTTGCTTGGCATGAAGCTGCCTCGAACCGAGGAGGAGCTCAACAACATACTCTCGTACGTCAAGGGCGAAGCCAAAAACCTCGAGTCTCAGGAAATCCGAGTGGAACTCAAAGACAGCAACCGCGCCGACGTCTGGAGCGTCGAAGGGCTAGCCAGAGCCTTAAGGGGATACCTCGGACTCGAAACAGGACCGAAAAACTACGAAATAGTGGGTAGTTCAGGAGTCGTCGTTCACGTAGACTCGAAGCTGAAGAACATACGCCCCTACATCGGCTGTTCCGTAGTTAAAGGCGTCAAGCTATCGGACGTGGCGATCCGCCAAATAATGCATTTTCAGGACAAGATGGACCAGACTTATGGAAGAAACCGAAGAAGAACGTCGATCGGACTTTACGATTTCGACCTGATCAACCCTCCGCTCCGTTACGGAGTCGCCGACCCCAAAGTGGTCAGTTTTGTGCCACTTGACTTTTCAGAAAAGCTGACCCTTGAGGAAATTCTGGAAAAGCACCCCAAGGGAATGGAGTACGGGCACATCGTCCGTAGCCATCCAGTGTGGCCAATTTTCACGGATTCCGAAAACAACGTTCTCTCGTTCCCGCCTGTAATCAACTCTAACGATTTGGGTCGGGTCACATCTGAAACCGAAAACATTTTGGTGGAGGTTACAGGAACAGCCATCGGCACCGTCCTCAACACTTTAACGAACGTTACGCTTGCGTTGGCTGACCGTGGCGGAAGCATCTATTCAGTGAAAGTCCGCTACCCCTACAAGGACACGGCGAACATGACGACGCCTGACCTGAAAGGCGAAACGGTCAAGATAGGTGTTGACTACGTCCATAAAGTCATAGGAATGCAGCTGAGCCTCAAGGAAATCAGGGGGCTTCTGGCGAAAGCCCGTTACGGCGTGGTCAAGGCATCGAAATCCGAGGTGACAGTGAGGGTTCCGTGTTACCGCGTGGACGTGCTTCACCCGATTGACGTGGTCGAGGACATCGCCATAGCATACAACTACAACCGAATCCAGCCGAGATGGCCGCAGCTGCTTACGATTGGGACTTTATCGCACGAAACGGGGTTCCGCGACCTCATAAGAGAATTGATGGTGGGACTCGGCTTTCAGGAAACCCTGACTTACATCATGACAGCTCCCGAGGTTTTGTCCACGAAAATGAACGTTGAGCCGCAAAGGGTCGTCGAAATCGCGAACCCGAGGCTTGCGACAATGACTTGCCTGAGAAACTGGCTGCTTCCAAACCTCATGGAATTCCTGAGCCACAACACTCACGTGGAGTATCCGCAGAAAATCTTCGAGGTCGGATACTGCGTCGTCCACGACGAGGAAAAAGAGAACAGGACAAGCGACGTCGAAACCCTTGCCTGCGTGACGCTTCATTCGGATGCATGTTTCACCGAGGCGAAATCGGCGCTCGACGCTTTACTCGTTAATCTTGGAGTTTCCTACTCGCTGACGGAAGCCCGTCACGGAAGCTTCATCGAAGGCAGAATGGGCAAAATAGTCGTTAAAGGCACGGAACTGGGGCTCATCGGCGAGGTTCACCCTCAGGTGCTTCAGAACTGGGGCTTAGAAAACCCAGCTGCCGCCTTCGAAATCAACCTTAACAAGCTAAGGCAGTGCCTCCAGTAAAGACCTTGAATAGTTTTCAGCCCACAAATCTTAGACAGAAATGTTTATCTAAAAACCGCGTCACAGTCTAGAAAGGCGATGATATGAGCCCAGTTAATCCCGCCTGACCCACAGATGGGCCCGCCTAGACGGACTCGACAAAGACGGATGATTCTCATCCTTCAGTGATGGAGAGTTTACCCAGCAGCGGGACAAGGCGGGCGTGGGCGC
>CAZRIK010000130.1:0-4192 GCA_964600125.1 uncultured Candidatus Bathyarchaeia archaeon | reverse complement strand
GAAGGCTTGACGAAGTATCTGCCAAAGAAGTACCGTCTGGATTCCATGGCGGGGCTCGTTGAGACATGCATCGGAAAAATGGTTCCCATAATGGGCGAAATGGACAAAAGAAAAGACCCCTTGCTGGTTTATGCTGAAGTCTACAATAAGATAATTCTCGACGCAAAAGGCTTCAAGTGCGGCGTTCCGAAGGTCGACGGAATTGAACCGAAAAATAACATATCCGCCTACGTAGACCGCAAACTCTTCATACACAACATGGGTCACGCTGCAACTGCATATTTTGGATATTTGACTGACCCCGACATGAAATACGTTTGGGAAGCCATCGGCAACAAGCAGATTCGTGAATCCGTGGAAGAAGCCATGCGCGAGTCTGGCGAAGCCTTGATTCTCGAGTATGCTGACGAGTTTAACAACGAAAACCTAGGAGAACATATAAACGATTTGGTTGAACGTTTCAGCAACAGGTCTCTGGGAGACACAATATTCCGCGTAGGAAGAGACATCCCACGTAAACTATCCCGAAACGACAGGCTGATAGGAGCACTGCTTCTCGACCAGAAAAACTCGGTCCCTGCACCCTTCACCGCATTAATAGTTCCTGCTGCGATGCTTTTCAGGAGAAAAAACGACGAAGGGAAACTTGATCCGCGGGATGAAGCGTTCGTAAAGGACGTTTACCCGCACGGAATAGATTACGTGCTTAGGGTGACATGCGGGCTAGAGGACAAAAAAGAGGTATCGTTAATCAGAAACATAAAGAAAGCCTATGCCAAAATAACGGAAGACCCGAAAAACTGGTTCAACACAACTATCTAGATAGTTAGTTTCAAAAATAATTGTTGTTCAAACAGCAAAAACTAATGTTGAACAAAACAGACAGGTCTAAGACAACGCCACACGCTAAATAAAACATAACAATATTTTTTAATCTGGTTTAGACGTGGCTAGGCTTTCTCGACTCTAATCTTGTCCCCGTCCTTGACCTTCTTTAAGAGTTTCGGGTCCCCCTTAACCTTCCCGAACACGTTCACAGGATTAGCAGGCCTAATTTCTCCTCCGCGGCTTACGGGCGTTGGACCGAAAAATATGCAGAATCCTTGCCCAGGAGGCCAGTAGCCGATGTCTCCGAGCTCCACGGTTGGCTGAGCTTTTTCTGCGCCCAGTTTCACGGGGACAGAGAAGTATATTTCGTCGCCCCACGTGTTGGCTCGTGTTTCGAAGGGAAGAGCGTCCCAGATTGCCTTTGCCGTCTTCGGATTCTTTTCCTCAACGATCTCGGCTTCTATTACGCCAATTTTTTCGCTTACAATTTTTATTATCTTAGTCAACTTTTCGTCCTCACAATAATTCGTCTTAATTAGAATACTAGTCGCTGCTTCTTAAACAGGTTTTGCCTAAAAATACATAGTACGATTTGTTTTTTTTACTTAAGTGTTGCCAACTGCTTTAGATCCCGCCACCCTACGAGCCTTATTCCGCAGTTTTTTATGGCTTGCCTAACTTCAGGGTCGCTAAAAATCAAGTATTCCTCATGCCTAAGGTGAGCGTCTGGTCCAATAATCGCCTTTATCTCCTCGTCGTCGCCACCCAAATGGAGAATTGTCTCGTACACGCCGGGCTTCAGTTTTTCAAGCATCCGAAGACTCCCAGCTTTTCTGTCACTAAAGCTTCCCTGTCCCGAATATCCCACATACTGGGGCATTATGGGAACCAGATGCGACAGCTTCTTTTTCTGTTCAGGAGTAGCATCGTGAAGCAGAACCGGAATCCCGTATTCTTCAGCCAATCCTACATAGGCATCAAGGTATTCAGGTTTATAATGAACCGTGCCCATGTGCGTGTCCAAATGGGTGGGCTTGATCCCAAATTCCAAAGCACGCTCAATCTGGGCTCTTATCTCGGTCTCGACCTCTCGTCCAGAGGCGTGTTCCGCGACTTCGTTTGAGGTTCGGTACATGAAGCTGTCTTTGCCGACTAGTCCAGGAACCTCGTCCTTCGGTGCCACGGGAGGCCATTTGTAGAGTTGCCATTCGCTCGTTAACGTAACGTGGACGCCCACGTCAAACTCGGGGTGGCTTCGGAAGTACGCAGCCGCCTCCATGAACCATGGGCAAAGAACCATGAGGCTTCCTGAGGACACGACGCCTTTTTCGTAGGCTTCTATGGATGTCTTGTTTGCGGAGTGGCACATCCCGATGTCGTCAGCGTGAATTATGAGGCTTATTTGGCTTTGTTTTTTTGTGTTCGAAACGTCAGAACGCATTAACAATCACCGATCTAATGGTGATGTTGATTTTCTAATAAGCCTTTCAAACATGCTTTTTTCGCATTTGTTGTGTCAATTAATCATTGTTTAGGGAAACTGTTATGCGACGGGCGTCCTTTACATTCCAGTATGAACAAGGTTACGGTCGTCGGCGTCGGCAACCTCGGGTCATGCATAGCCTACGAAATTGCGAGCCGCGGAATAGCGGACAAAATCGTCCTCGTCGACGTTTACCACGAACTCGCAGAAGGCAACGCCGCGGACATCGCGCAGGCAATGGCTTTCCGAAACAACACCGAAATCGTTGCTGGAAACTACGAGGACGCAAGGGGATCAAAGGTTGTTGTTGTCACAGCGGGAAAGCCGAGGACGCCTGACATGAAATCGAGAATGGAACTTCTTGAGGCGAACAAGAAAATCGTCACGTCAGTGGCAACTAACCTGAAACAGCTCGGAGGAACGCCTACTATAATTACTCTCACGAATCCCGTGGACGTCATGAACTATGTGATGTGGAAGTCAACAGGCAACGACCGCAAAAGAGTCCTCGGCAGCGCAGGAATGCTGGATTCAGCAAGGTTCCGAACGGTCCTAAGCAGCAAATATGATGTGCCCATTCTTGATGTTGATGCTTACGTCATAGGAGAACACGGAAACAACCAGATTCCCGTTTTCAGCCAAGTCACGATAAAGAAACACAAAAAAAGGTTCACGGAAGAAGAACGCGTCGAGATAATGAGTAGGCTGAAAGAGTCCGCGCTGCAGGTCATCTCCAAGAAGGGCGCAACGATTTATGCGCCAGCCAGCAACACAGCCAACATGGTCGAAGCGATATTGATGGACAAAAAGAAGGTGTCCGTATGCTCAGTCGTTCTTAACGGAGAATACAACCTCAAAGGTGTTAGTTTAGGAGTCCCCGTTGTACTTGGCTGTGACGGAGTGGGGAAGGTCGTTGAATGGGACCTTGACGAATATGAAAGAAAATTGTTCTACAAAGGGGCTGAGCAACTAAAAGAAACAATACAAACAATGGCAATCTAGGTTAATGTTAAACTTTCTCTGCAGCGTTCCAGAGGTGTTCGAAGTAGTCTTTCGCGAATTTCACCAGTCCGCTGTGGTCTGACCATATTATCAGCGAGGGCTTGTTTTCGCCGAGAATGAGGAGGGCTTCCCTTTCGTCAGCTATTACGCCTCCGCCGAACATGCTGTCTTTCCTTCTGACTTCATAAATCCGAGAAAGGGGTTCAACGTCCAAGTTCAGGTCTTTGGAAACCATAATCTGAACCTTTACCGACGCTCCCAAGAGCTCACCAAACAGAGGCGTAACCGCATTAAGAATAGACTCCGTCAAAGGCGGCACCGCGAACATCAACTCCGCCTTGGCGTTCCCAACAAGGTCCTTAAGCTTAGCCAAGGCGTCAAATTCGCCGCGAAGTATCCAAACATCAGGCTTCTCCCGAATCTCTCGCTTCTCGTACAAGGGCTGAAGCTCGTCCAGAACCGTGCTCCGCCAAGACTTCATCACGTTCTCAAGCCTCAGCCTAGTCGCGTCCAAAGCCTCGCTCGGAGACTTCGGGTAATACTGGCGTGGCCTGTCCGTCCGCGTTTCGACCCAGCCTTTCCTCTCTAACGAGTTCAGGACCTCGTAAATTTTCGAGTAAGGAACGTTCGTCTCGTTGCTGATTTTGCTCGCTGTTGTCACTCCAACCTGCAGAAGATACAAGTACGAGCGTGTCTCGTAATCTGTGAGCCCAGCTTCACGTAAAGCGCTCTTTGCTTTTTCGCTAATGCTCATCGATAAACCCACCTTTCACCTTAGGAAAAGTTTGGAAACCTTATTATACGAAATCTGTTCAACCATTTAATAAACATTACAACTGTTAGTGGTAAAAAATGAACGTCATCAAACAGACCCAGTCT
>CAZRIK010000129.1:0-4200 GCA_964600125.1 uncultured Candidatus Bathyarchaeia archaeon | reverse complement strand
GGCAAATGAGCACGCTTGAACTGTTTCTGGCAAGCCTCGAGATTCACCATGCCGCGGGCGACGTGGACGACGGAACGTACGAAAAACAGAACGACGCCATAATCCTTGGGCTCGAAGCCACAAAGCAGGAAATGGACGAAATAGGTGTGTCGACAAAAATCATCATGCAGCCAACGAGCCCTTCAGCCGTGCTGGTGGAGCCTGAGGAACCTGCCGTCGAAGCCGAGGAAGAAGAGCCAGAAATCGTCGAAGACAGCGAACTCGAAATAGAAGACCCAGACCTCGAAGAGACTTCGCCACTGGAAACCTAAGTCCAAAACTTGACCATTCATCTTTTATCTTGAGCTCAATGCTTCGGAGCTCAAAATATTAGAAGCTATCATCTTCTTTTTTTAGTAAAAATAAAATAAAAATGCTGGCTGTCCATTTTGAGCATAGAAATCGCTGAGATAACCTTTAATCCTAAGACGAAACGCTTGAAAAAGCTAGAACTCTTGAGAAAAGACATCAGGTTCAAATGCCAGCGCTGCGCGGTTTTTTGTTGCAGGCTCGGCGGACCAATGCTTAACGTTAAAGACCTGCAAAGGCTTAAGCAAGCTGGTATAAATGAAGATAATTATGGAAAAATCGTGAAAGACAACGTTGGAATTTGCCTGAAAGAAACGGAAAATGGGTCATGCGTCCTTCTGGAATACGACGACGAGTCTAAGCAGCACGCGTGCTCCATTTACGACGTTAGGCCGTCTCTTTGCAGGCTTTACCCGTTCGAATTCACGTTAACAAGCCCCAGCACGGGAGTCCTGAAAATCATTCCGTGCTGCAACGGCTTGAATGCGGCAGATGGGGAACTGGTTGACCGAAAATTCGTAGAGAAGAACCTGTTGGAACCCATCATGGACTCTGTCAGGATAGAATGAGGCTGTTTTCCCAAACCTAAGCACCGTTTTCACAGAAAGCTGGAATCAGGTAAACAGACATAATTCATCGTTGATACTAACTAGGGCTCTGATTTGTTCAACATTCGAAAATGCTGTTTGAACAACAATTGGTGCTATATTAGACCCTATCTGATTTGTGTAACATCAGTTTTCAAATTTTGTCTAACATTTCGCACTAGGTTCATCTGATTTGAGTGACAATAGAATTTTCCGTTTGAATGACAATACACAATCCCTGAAGAGGGGGATCTATACATAGGTTCGGTGGATTTCCTGACCTTTTTCCTTATATAAAAATATACGAATATCACTTTATTACGAATGATTTTAAAAATCTTTATAGAATTGTGAAGTGATAGTTCTATTACTTAACAACATTGTCGAGGGATAAGATGAGCTGGAAAGCCCTATTTTTGGTAAGGAAGTACATTGTTGATGAACCCCTGAGTATTACCTATAATGTTTTCGGAAAAGAGATACACTATGATATTAACTCAGACAAGGAAGGTACCAAAATTGGTATAACCTTTGACTCCGAGGTAAGTAAACCACCTTTCTTACAACAAGAACGAGCTGAAGAGATGCTTACAATGTTAAAAGAGGTTTCAGCTCCTTACATCATGGATGCGTTTGACACTGAATTAATTGAGATCGTTCCAGCAGACGATGAATCTCGAAGACAATATGATAGCCTCGAGTGGCCAAGACACGGTTCTTTGAAACCAAAACCCAGAACTATTAATGGTCCTACTCTTGGGAAAATAAAAAATACTTTCACCAAGATTCATCCCGGAGGTCCTATTCGTACCCAATCTTCAATTGAAGAAGTAAAGAGAAGCAATGATCTTCTAAGGTTTGACATGGTTCTAAGATGGTATAATAGAAGCATGGAACTCAAGGAAACACTAGACAAGTTCATCTCATTATGGGTAACCTTCAACATGCTTTATGACTATATTTGGAACAAAAGACCTTTGGAATGTGGTCATAAAAAACATAAAAAAATGCATGATGGAACAAGGGAAAAAATAAAATTCTGTGTCAAAAATAGCTTCAATGACGCTAATGAATGTAAAGAGATTCTCGAACCCCATAGATATGCTCTCACAGAATACATGCCACCATACGAACTAAGAGCAAGCGCAGGTTTTTCTGGTGAACTTGAAGCAGTGGAAAAATCTAAGAACATCGAAATAATCAAAGAGTTTCATGAAAGGACACTTGATCTAATAAAAAAAGAAAGAAAAATTGAAAAAAAGAACACTATGAATTATGATTATTTTTATTACCATGGTTTGGACTTTCACTTATATTGGCGTGTAGAAAATTGGATTGAAAGTCTTGTCCAAGTTTTATTAAACATCTATAATCTAAGGATCAGTGTCTTCCATACAGGTGTAATGCCTAGCGAGAACGGAGACCCGAATATTTATTCATATTGGATGATGGTTAATGATGTTTTATCCAAGACTGATGCACTTCTTATTCAAAAATTGCTAAAGTTTCTTTTTATATAAATTCATAAACGTTCTTTCAATAATTACTTAAAATGTTATTGGTCTACAAAAAACAAACCCTGATTTTGGGATTATACATAGCGTAATTGTAAAAAAATAATAAAAAGTTTTTAGAATGGTGGGGTCGCCCGGATTTGAACCGGGGTCAAGAGAGCCCAAGTCTCCTAGCCTAAGACCAAGCTAGCAGACGACCCCGAATTTGTTCGAGTCTCCTTTCTTTGTGTGCTTCAGCTTTTATGGGTTTTAGCGTCGCTGCAAATAAGCTTTTCACTAACAAAACGTCAGCGACATAGATTTATTACCGCAGGAATCTTAAAAATAAAAGATAGGTATTATTAAGCTGAAGGGAATTTTAGACAATCATTCGGCGGAAGTGAAAGTGTATGAAACCTGAACCAGTCAAGTTCGGCATCGTGGGCTGCGGGGGGATAACGAACGCTTACCACATTCCGAGGGAGCTCGTTCCCCTGTTGATTAAGAAGAAAAGGGCTGAGCTGACGGCGGTCTGCGACTCCGTTGAGGAAAGGGCTAGGCTGACCAAGGAGCGGTGGCACGCGAAAGGCTTCTACACGGACTTCGACGAGATGCTGGAGAAAGCCGACATAGACGCAGTGATCATCGCCACAAGCATGAACACCCACGCCTCGCTGGCAATAAAAGCGGCGAAGGCAGGAAAACACTTCTTCGTCCAGAAACCCATGGCGACAAACATGAAGGACGCCGACGCCGTGGTCGAGGAAACACGGAAAGCCAAAGTCAAAGCCCAAGTGAGACCCGACACCCCGCTTTCCACCGTTTACAGGAAGGCACGCGAAATCATGAAAGAAGGACACATCGGAAAACCGCTGTGGTTCCAATCGGGATTCGGGAGGGACGCGCCTGACTGGGGCGCCGAAACCTTCTTCAGCAAGGAAGCTGGCGGAGCCCTGTTCGACCTCGGCGTCTACTCGATTGCCCCCGTCACGTATGTTTTGGGTCCAGCTAAACGCGTCGTCGGACTGGCGACAATATCGATTCCGACCCGTTCCCTTATGCCGAAGGACGTTTACACAAAAAATTTGACCGATTACCTTAAAGGGGGAGAATACCGAGTTTGGGACCCCAGCCTCCCGCATGAAGACGTCAAAATCGGGGCTGAAGACAACACCTTCACCCTGCTGGACATGGGCAACGGATGTTTAGGTCTGATTATCTCCAACTTCATCATGCCCCACGGGCTTAGACGCCCCATTCCCGAAGCAAGCCTCGAGGTGTACGGTGAACAGGGAGGACTGATCGTCGGAGGCGTCGCAGGCTCATCGCTGTCGGTTCTTTCGCTGATAAAAGATAGCAAATACCGAAATCCACATGACGAATCCGCGAGCAGCTGGTACCATTTCGGAACCATGCCCCTTGGAATGAACCAGCTCGTGCACTTCGTTGACTGCATCGTGAACGACAAGGATCCCTTGCCGAACGTGGAGTGGGGAAGGCACCTGAGCGAAATCATGATAAAATCCATCGAATCAGCAAGAACAGGAAAAGCCCTCAATTTAGAGAGCACCTTTTAATAAGAAATGAAAAATCAAAAAAATTGAGGGAGTAAACTAAAAAAGGAAGGCTTGAATGAGGCTCCCCTTCCAACCGTCTATACGCAACAACGTCATTATTGTTTGCGTGAAGAGGTCAGATGATTTCCTTTTCCTTAAGGTATTCGCGAATGCAGAAGTTCAGAAAGCCCGTTAGGCTTCTTACCCCATTCTTTA
>CAZRIK010000128.1:0-4429 GCA_964600125.1 uncultured Candidatus Bathyarchaeia archaeon | reverse complement strand
TTTTTATCTTAATGCGGAAAGTTTTTCTTAATGCAAGTACCTTTTCTGTTTAGGTGGCTGAGCTGCGAATATCTGGAATTTTCACGTCAACTATTGGCAGTTTCACTCTCGAAGACACTGAAGCCAATAGAAAAAGATGCGTAGACGACCTCCTAGCACTCGGCTTGGACTATCCGTCTTATCCCCAGCTGTCCGAAATGGGTCCACAGTTCTTCAACGACCTAACCAAATACGGCAGCGGAGTCAAACAAGAAAAAAACCGTTACATGATCAGCGGAAAAAAAATCGAATACGACGGTCCTCCGTTAGGTCTAGAACCGTTTCTTGAGACAACAAAATACTTGAACAAAAAAGGGTTAACGAGCAGCATCAGATTAAAAGCCCCCATAACGGGACCGTTCACCCTCGCCTCATTCATTGAAACAAAACCCGGCACGTTCCCCTACAACACCGCTGTTTCAGAAATGAACTTAGTTAATCAGCTTGCTGAAGTCCTCTCCGAAAGCTGCAAAGCAGCCTCAAAAAGCGCCAGCATGATATCAATTGACGAACCCATCCTGAGCGTGTTGGTGGGAGCTAAAACAGCTTTCGGATACCGAGATGAAGACATAATCGGCGTGTACAATAGTCTCAGGAAGGCTTGCGGAGACAAGATAGTAGGTTCCCACATTTGCGGAAGAATCTCCCCAAAGCTAGCAGACATTCTATTAAGAACCGAACTTGACTTCGTCAGCCACGAGTTTTTCGACACCCCACAAAACATAACATTATACTCGCCAGAAAAACTTCGAGAAAACAAGAAAGTGTTGTCCGTCGGCTGCTTGTCAACAAAAAACCCCAGAATGGAAACCCCGCAAGAAATCCTAAAGCTGATGAAGCAGTTCAGCGAAAACAAAGAAGCCCTAATTTTTACTCCAGACTGCGGATTCAAAAAGCTCCTACGGAACAACTTGGACACGGAGGAAGCTTACCGAATATCGTTGAGTAAGCTGAGAAACATGGTCGCTGCGTCAAAAGAATTTAGGGCTTCCGAACAAACGAGTGAGAGTTGTTAGCTGGTTTCTCCAGCAACCCGACTTCTCTCAAAATTCTTTTAAACTCCTCTTCCCTTAAGGACGCTTTTCTTCCGCCCACGTACATTGCCTTGATTCTCTGAAGAACGTCTATGACCGCTTCGTTGCCCGGCGTCTTCCCAGTCGTCTCCTCAATCAAATACTTGACGATGGTCTTGCCTGACTGTTTGCCTATGGTTAATCGGCGCTTGTTCCCGACGAGCTCAGGAGGGTAAGGCTCATAGGTTAAAGCGTTACTCAAAACGCCGTGCGTGTGAATCCCAGATTCGTGGGCAAAGGCGTAGTCGCCCACAATAGCCTTGTTCGGAGGAACCACGTAGCCCGTGGCTTTCCCTATGAGATCAGCTGTTTCCTTAAGTTTACTGATTTTCGCCTCAAACTTCTTGACGCCGTGGTGCATTAGAAGGTTCATTATGACCTTTTCAGTCTCAGCGTTCCCCGCTCTTTCGCCGATACCCAAGTAGGTCGTGCTGACGTAAATCCTAGGCCAAACTCCTGAAGCCGCTCTGACAGCAGCCAACGTGTTCTCAACCGCGTTCCCGAAATCGTCATGCGCATGAATCTCAACATTGTTAATTCTTGTTTCAGCCCTTATCGCCTTAATCTTGGCTGGTATCCCAACGGGCAAAGCAGCCTCTTGAGAAGACAATCCGATACCAACGGTGTCACATATCCTGTAGCATTCCGCTCCCGCTTCAGCAACGGCGTTGATGAACCTTTTTTCAAAGTTCCAGTCCGCCCTTGTGCTGTCTTCGCCGTGAACAAAAACCCTTAGCCCATGATCCTTCGCAGCGTACTCGACGACCTCAACAACCCTATTCAGAAGCTCATCAGGAGTCTTCTCTGGCCACTTAGCTTTAAAATGAATATACGAAACAGGATGCGAAATCCCGACATCATCAAACCCGCATTCTATAGCGTCATCAATGTCTTCTTTTACGGCTCTGCACCACCCAGCTAAGCTTGCGTGTAAACACATTTTTTGCATGATTTTTACTGCCTGCTTGTCCGTTTTTTGGTAATGGTGGACCTCGATTCTTTCCACGCCAACTTCGTCCAAGAGACGGGCAATCTCAGCAGCATCCTTCGGAGTAACCGCTAATCCTGGCATCTGAACGCCGTCCCTTAACGTGGTATCGTCGATTATGGGGTCCGTGTCTAGGGGAAGGTTGCAGAATCCGAACTCTTTGGAATTCAAGTCATGTTCACCACTTAATTTTCAGTGAAGTCCGCTTTCAAATAAAGAAAGCAGGTTACTGTGACGAACCAGGCGGAGAAGGATGAAAGATTGAGATCATTGTTTCAGTGTGAATGACGTTCGGGTGCTGTTCCACCATCTCGTAGATGATTCGGTTCAGTTCGTCAAGGCTTCCCGCTTCAACAACGACCACAGCATCAAACCGTCCCATAACGGAATTGGCCATTTTGACGCCTTTAATTTTTCTCGATCCCACAATCTCCTCTGACGTTCCAGGCTTCACAGTAACCATTACAAAAGCTCTGAGAACTTTCTGGCGCAAATCTTTCGTCGAAGACACTCCGTTATCCTCCGGGCATAGACCTTTTCTGAGTCTAGAGACTGCTAAGCACCAATGACGTTTCCGTGTGGATTATGTTGGGGTCTTTTTCGATGACTCTGTACAGGATCTCGTTGATGCCCTCAAGGTTCGGCACCTCTATGACGATGACCGCGTCGTATCTCCCGTAGATGGCGTCCGCATGAACGACTTCTTTGACCTTTTTCTTGATTCTCTCAATGACTTGCAACGATGTCGCAGGTTTCGTTTCCAAGAATATGTAGGCTTTCATTTTTTCACCATTTCCTCTTTTCTTTTTTTCCTCCAATTTTAATAGTCAAGATACTTCATTATTTCCCAAGGCGTCACATAAAGGCAATACTGGTTCCAATCGTTCGTCTTGTATTCGATGAAGGCGTCAAATATATGGCTTCCGAGAGCTGAATGCACAACCTCGTCGCTCTTCATTTCTTCCAAGGCGTCACGCAAGGTGGTCGGCAGCTCCCTGATGCTGAGAGCTTTCCGACGTTCAGGAGTCAATTTGTAGACGTCCTCGTCGACAGGGTCGCCTGGGTCCAGCTTCTTTTTTACACCATCAAGCCCAGCCATCAACAGGCAAGAGAAGGCAAGGTACGAATTGCATGACGGGTCAACTCCTCGGTACTCCGCACGCTTATGAGATGCGAACTCCGGTCCCTTGTAGTACAACGGTATCCTTGCCAAGGCAGACCTGTTCCTGCGAGACCACATGATATAGATGGGGGCTTCGAAACCGGGAACCAGCCGCTTGTACGAGTTTACTGTTGGGCAGCACACAGCTGTCAAGGCTTTGGCGTGTTCCAGCAATCCTCCGATGAAGTACCTTCCTGTTTGGCTGAGCTCAGCGTATTCGTCGTTTCTGTCGTACATGACGTTCTTCTTGTCACGCCAAAGTGAGATGTGAACATGCATTCCGCTCGCATTATCCAGGTAGACAGGTTTTGGCATAAACGTCGCTATCAACCCGCGTTTCTTGGCAACGTTTTTGGCAACAAACTTGTAGAAGAGAGTTTTGTCAGCAGTATTCACGAGCTCGCCGAAACGGAAATCAATCTCAATTTGGCCAGCGGTAGCCACCTCGTGGTGGTGTTTCTCGATGGTGAAGCCAAAGTTATCCTCGAGTATTGAGGAAACCTCGTTTCTGTACTCGATTGTCGTGTCTTCTGGTGGCGGCCTATAATAGGCGTCTTTAGGTCTCAAAGTGAAATTTCCAGGAGTTATTTCTGGCGATTGCGGCACGACTCTGGGCGCTCCCCACGAGTCTCCTTCGCCTCCTTTCGGGCTTACCCAAAGGTCCCACGTTAGCTTCGTTGGGTCTATCGAAGTGAAAATGAAGTATTCAAGTTCCGGTGCAAAGAGTCCTGTGTATCCTGCTTCTTCCGCTGCTTTCACGGCTCTTTTTGCCACATATCCTCTAGGGCATACTTCGGAAGGCTCTTTGCCGCCATAGGCTTCATACGAGTCGCCTAAAATAATGGCGCTTTTCTGGTTCTCTTCAGCAGTCCAAGGAATTATTGCCAGTGTTTCTGGGTCAGGCATAAGAATCATGTCCGATTCCTCGATCGCTTTGAATCCTCTGACTGATGAACCGTCGAAGCCGATGCCTGCGGTGAAGGCGTTTCCCTCAGTATAGTCTCTTGCTGGTATGAGCATGTCTTGCATTAGACCTCTGATGTCAACGAACGCGGAATGTACCCATCGTACCTTGTTTTTCTTTAGGGTTTCGACAGCTTTTTTGGTGTTTTCAGCCTCCATGTAACGCACCTTCAATTTCATTCAATGGGTTCTCATTTTACATGG
>CAZRIK010000127.1:0-4537 GCA_964600125.1 uncultured Candidatus Bathyarchaeia archaeon | reverse complement strand
CTTTATTCGCACCGCATTTTCGATCAGGCTCACAGGCTACGCGAAGTTTACGAAAATCCCGTTCTGGTTGTCGAGGGAGATGTTGCCCAAGTCATTAACCGCGGAATAAAGCCGCAAGCCTACTGGGGAGCTCTGGCAACTTTGGCTTTCAATTATGGGCTTAAAGTGTTTTTTACTTCCGATCAGACGCAAACAGCGAACTTGATTTTTGCGTTGAGGAGAAAGAAGCCGCTCGTGTTGAAGGAACCAATTGTTAAAAGGGCACGCAAAGTCGAGAACATTGAAACAACACAGCTTCAGCTTGTTTCCGCCCTTCCCGGAGTAGGCTTGAAGCTTGCGGATCGAATGCTCACAAAGTTTCAGACGGTTCGTTCAGTCTTTTCAGCCTCAGCAGCTGAGCTTTCGACGGTTAAAGGAGTGGGCAAAGTCACAGCAGGCAAGGTCATAAATGCCTTAGATTCGCCTTACCGTCCGTTTCTTAAACGTCCGCAACAGCTCAGGCTGGACGGGAGCAATCCTTAAGGTTTCTCGCCTTTAAGCATCTTCAGTTCTCTTTCGCCTTCCTGCGTTATAGAGTAGTAGCCGTCCGAGAACACTAATATGCACTCTTTGTCTTTCAGCGCTTTCAGTTCTGCCGCGAGAGTGTCGGTGTGGAGGTTGAGGTCGCTGGTCATCTGGGCGAAATTTGGATTCTTCTCTTTCTTTATGTAATCCAGTATCTTCATCCTTCGACTCATAAACTATCTACCCAACATAAAATTATTAAAAACAAATATAACTTTTTGCCACCGCCACACAAGCATGCAAGGTTCCAAAAAACAGAGACAAACAAGATGCCTATTTTATGGGCAACCAAAAAGCAAAAGCACCATGTCGTCAACGTCTTATGGTTTTCCAAAAGGTTTAAAAGGTTAGAACATGAGAATTCTCAAAAGCTCATGTTTGGGATTTGCCAGCATCGTTCCTGAACGTTGCTGAACCATTGATGAGAACCTAAGGAAGATGAATGCGGATGAGGGCCAAGTGGAAAAAGAAACGGATGCGGCGCGAAAAAAAGAAGAGAGAGAAAAGACGCGCTAGATACAAGTAAAAATGCTCCAAGACACCGTGTAGGATTATTAGGTTCCACTTCTGATTTTATAGTTAAGCCGTAACGGATTGAAGAGTTTATGCCACGTTTCAGACAGTTCCCCGACATAGTCAGGCTTATGGGCGCAAAAGAAAACGTCCGCAACGTCGGAATACTTGCCCACATCGACCACGGCAAAACGACAATGACCGACTCGCTACTGGCGGAAGCAGGAATCCTGTCAAAAAACGTTGCGGGACAAGCCCGAGCCCTCGACTACCTAGAGGAGGAACAAAAACGGGGCATAACCATAAAAACCGCAAACATCTCCCTGCTGCACAAGGCTGAAAACCGCTCTTACGTGATTAACCTTGTCGACACGCCGGGACACATGGACTTCACGGGCAAAGTCACCCGTGCGTTGAGGGCGATTGACGGCGCCGTCGTGGTCGTGGACGCGGTTGAGGGACTCATGGTTCAAACGGAAACCGTGACAAAACAAGCCTTAAACGAACGCGTCAGACCCGTCCTTTTCGTGAACAAGGTTGACAGGCTGATTCGAGAACTCAGGCTGACCAGCGAAGAGATCCAGAAAAAGATGGCGCAGATAATCAGCGACTTCAACAGCTTAATCGAGACCTACGGCGAACCTGAATTCAAACGCGAATGGAAGGTTGACCCAGCCAAAGGAAACGTGGCTTTCGGTTCTGCGCTGCACAAATGGGGATTCACCGCTCACACCGCCAAAAATAGGGACATAAGGTTCGACGACGTGATTAAGGCGTACCGAAACGAAGATTACACAAAATTGGCAGATGCGGTTCCCCTTCACGAAGCAATCTTAAACATGGTCGTCAGGCACCTACCCGACCCGAGCGAAGCCGCAAAATACAGAATTCCGAAAATCTGGAAAGGCAACCTTGACTCGGAGATTGGTCAAGCCATGTTGAACTGCGACCCGAAAGGTCCAACCGTAATGAACGTCACTAATGTGCAGGCAGACCCGAGCTTAGGGCTGATTGTTACGGGCAGACTGTTTTCTGGAAGCATCAAGACAGGTGACCAAGTTTACCTAGTCGACGCTGGGAAGCAGTGCAACGTTCAACAGGTTTCCGTTTACATGGGCGCCTTCCGAGAAGCCGTCGACCACGTTGACGCAGGAAACATCGCTGCTCTGCTTGGGCTTGAGAAGGTGAGGGCTGGAGAAACCCTTGTGGACGTCTCGAATGCGGAGGGCATGGTTCCTTTCGAGCGGATCACCTACGTGTCTGAGCCTGTTATGACAGTCGCCTTGGAACCGAAGAACCCGAAGGATCTGAGGCGACTCGTGAAGGCGATGCGGGACTTGACGGTTGATGACCCAAATTTGGCAGCGTCAATCCGCAAAGAAACTGGCGAATACCTCCTCAGCGGCATAGGCGAGCTGCATCTCGAAATCGCCGTAAAATCGTTGAAGGACCACGCGCCAGAGCTGGAGGTAACAACGTCTTCGCCTATTGTTGTCTATCGGGAAACGGTGTCTAAACAAAGCCCAGTGGTGCTTGCGAAGAGCCCGAACAAACAAAACCTGTTCTCGATCCAAGTTGAATCCGTGGACGAAAAAGCCGCCAAAACGTTAGAATCCAAAAACAAGAACGCACACGTCGATCTTGAACGTATTAAAGAAAGCCTGAACCGCGAAGCAGGATGGTCAGTGGCTGAGGCACAAAATGTTTGGGCTGCCGATGAACACAGAAACGTCCTTGTGGACTTGACAAAAAACCATAAATGTACAAAAAAAGCTAAAAAGGCAGTCATAAACGGATTCCGCTGGGCTTGTCAAGCTGGACCGCTCTGCGAAGAGCCAATGAGAGGTTTAAAAGTGAAACTTTTGGACGCCCAGCTCCACGAAGACCCATCTCAAAGTGGACCAGCCCAGATTATTCCCGCCGTGCGAAAAGCAATGTTTGGCGCCTTTTTGTCAGCGGGTCCTGTTCTTCTTGAGCCAGTTTTCAGGATACAAGTCACGGTTCCCACGGCGAGGGTAGGCGAAGTGGACAGGTTGTTGGCAAAAAAGCACGGGAAAATAGTTTCGACCACCCTAAAAGGAACCGTCATGGCGATTGACGGCTACATTCCTGCGGCTGAAACCTTAGGATTAGCTTCGGATTTAAGGTCATTAACGTCAGGCTCTGCCTTGTGGCAAACCCAGTTTGACCATTGGGGAAAGGTTGCTGAAACTCTTGCAGCCCAAAAAATTGTGGAGATTCGTAAAAGAAAAGGTCTATCCGCCGAGATTCCATCAGCAGAAAGGTTTTTGGACGAAGCCCAGAGTTTGAATGCTCAATTTACTTGATGAATTTGTCCATAGGTTGCCTGCAGTAAGCTGAGCCGTCGCAGATTGAATTGTTGAGCTGAGGAAACCCTTCTCTGCAGGCTGCAAACTTCAGCCCGTGCTTGAGAACGATGTCTTTCAGCTCGCAAAGAATGTTCCACCTTACGGTTCGGTTCAGGTATTTGTACCCAGAAACCCATTCTCCCTCACTGTAGGCTTCCTGCAGAACATCGAAAAGCTGCGGATTCTCGCTCTTAATCATTGGATAAAGTCCTCTAACAAGCTTCAGCGTCGACGCGGTCACTTGTTTCACGCCGATGTCAGCTGAACGAGACACAATCTCTTCGAGTTCTCCGAGGTTCCAGTTCACGGACGGAATAATCGGGTCAATCCTCACCACGGTCGGAATGCCCTCATCAGCAACCTGCTCCAAAGCCTTAAACCTTGAATCTGGTGGCGGAGCGTGGGGCTCAATTGCTCTGGCTGCTTCTTCCCGCGGAGTGGTGATGGTCATCGAGACAACGGTCTGGGTCTTCTCGAACAGGTCTAGGTCGCGGGTTACGAGGTCAGACTTGGTTACGACGAGAACGGGAAAGCCACGTCCAGCAAGAACCTCGAGACACCTCCTCGTTACCTCGAACTCTTCCTCAGGAGGCTGATACGGGTCAGTGGTGTCGCTGAGCATAACTGGCCAACGATTTTTGGTCCGATCAGCCATTTTGGCTATGTCTTCCTTCAGCTTCAACCTTGGAACCACAGGACCCCTGAAGCTCGGAAACTTGACTGCGTAACAGTAGATGCATCCGTGAGTGCACCTGCCCAGATAGGGATTGATGTTGTATTTTGGTAGACACGTGCAAAACGCAGACTTGACAACATTGAAGACTGGGAGCTGCATGGCACTTAGCCGTAATGAATGTCTATGTTTAATCCTAATAAGAGAACCGAATTGTTGAATTCTTTTTTCGTATGTAAAATGTTAAAAGACAAAAAGCCGTCCTTTGTAAGGTAAGAAGAGGAGTATGGTTACATGAACATGAAAGAGTTTAGGAACCCAAGCAAGGAATACAGACCGTCGCCTTTCTGGTCTTGGAACGACGCTTTGGACCCTGAAGAACTGTGCTGGCAAGTACGAGAATTCGCTGACAAAGGGT
>CAZRIK010000126.1:0-4578 GCA_964600125.1 uncultured Candidatus Bathyarchaeia archaeon | reverse complement strand
TTCCTTATCTATGGGCATAAACCACCACGATTTTTTCGTTCTTCTGATCAACCCTTACGAACCCGAAACGCTCAAACTGAACAACCTGACCAACCGAAACGTCACGGAACATATCTTCTGCCAAACCCTTCACTGATGAGCCATCGGGCATCATAACCTCGCATGAGACTCCTTCATCCGCTGGCAACCAGTGAACCAACGGCGCCTTCAGTCGTCTCGCATCATCGTAGGCTTCGCTGAAAAAAGCAGCAGAGAATCCCGTTTCAGACGCATCTTGGACTTTAACGTTGAAGAGCTCCATCAACCGAACAACGGAACCGTTCGCGAACAAAGCTTTGTCCCTGCTTGAAACAAGAACCTCCGCTTCGTCGTTCCGTGGTTTAACAGTGAGAGTTCGGTGTCCCCGTTCAGGTCGGTCAGGAAGAAGGGGAACGCGAGCTGTATACGGTTTTTTCACTCCCTTAACAGACAGTTTTAACGGTTCCTGGACAAAGAAGAACCTGTCAGCCGAGGGGTCGACGATTTTTTTGTTATAAGCGTAAAGGTTCTCCCAGCTGAGGGTAATGTCAACGGGTCTCGGACCAATCTCCAGAATGAGCTGCCTTAGGGCGCCAGGCTGTATCCCCCTGCGGCTCAAAGCCCTGAAGGTTGCGAGCCTAGGGTCATCCCAGCCCATGTAGGTTCCGTCCTGAACGCCGCGGACAATCTTCGACTTACTCAACGTAGCTCCGACAATCTTGAGCCTACCGTAATGGATTGCCTCCGGATACTTCCACCCAAGATACGCGTAAAGGTACTCCTGCCTCTTCTGGTTCGCCAAGTGTTCCTTGCCGCGAATAACGTGGGTGACACCATTGAGGTGGTCGTCGACGCCGTTCGCAAAGGCAAAAAGTGGCCAGACACGATACTTCCTGCCTACCCTTGGATGAGGATACTTTTTGGGGTCAACGATTCTGAAGGCTGGCCACTCTCGGATTGCGGGGTTCGGGTGGTCAAGGTCCGTTTTGACTCGTACGACAGCTTCACCTTCGCCGTATCCTCCGCTGAGCATGGCTTGCCAACGGTTCACGTTCTCTTCGGGACTAAGGGTTCTGCATGGACACTGTTCTCTGGCTGTGACTTTTTCGTGGAAATCCTCGCGTTCGCATGTGCAGACGTAGGCATGTCCGTCTTTCAGCAGCTTCTCCGCGTGCTTATAGTAAATTTCGACGCGGTCGCTCTGGATGTATTCAGCGTCCCATTCGCATCCGAGCCACCTTAGGTCTTCTCTGATTAAATCGTAAAATTTTAGGGCGGACTTCTTCAAGCGCGTGTCAGTGTCTTCGAACCTCAAAACGAACAAGCCATCGTACATGCGGGCGTATTCGTGGCTCAAAATCACGGCGCGGGTTGACCCGATGTGAAGAACCGCGTCAGGGTTAGGAGCAAAACGCGTGACAACCTGCTTGTACTTCTCGACGTTAGACAACGGTGGGAGATCCTTCTTCTCTTCAACCTTGCCCTTCTCCTCCAAGAGCGTTGGCCAAAGCTTCCCAACAATTTTCTTCTGCTTTTCCAAGGAAAGAGAGTTTACCTCGTGAACAACAGTGTCCACCAAAGAAGTGGCTTCCGCGACTTTCCCTCTTAGCTCAGGATTTTCAGCCAGCAACCTCCCGAGAACAGGTTTCGGTTGTGCCTTTCCTTCGTGCCTAATGGCGTTTAGAAGGACTGCTCTTCGAATGAGTTCCTTTATCTCTAATCTTTCATTCGATTGTTTCAACCAGATCATTTTTAATATTTATAACCTCCTATTAAGAAGAATGTTTAAGATACCCTCTTTATAGCTATATTTTAGGATTAATCCTCTTTTGTTGCTATTTTGGTGAAAACTAGAATTCCCTATTGATAATGAATTCCGCCCAAAGTCTTAAGAAATCTTTATACTTAGATTCAGCCACATAGTCTAGATATGAGAGTGCTCCCTTGATTGCCACACCATCTACATTTCCTCCTACAACATAGGCTCTAGCAAGTTCTTGAGTATATTTGATTCCCCCTAGTTCATTGATCAGTTCAACAACCTTCTGGACATCTCCCTGTAAGGCATCTTGATTACCCACAACGCCATCGATATACTGCCTTTGTTGTTCATCTGCCTTCATATATGTTCGCCAAAGAGGGATTGTCCGCTTTCCCTCTTTTATATCGGAGCCTACAGGTTTACCAAGTTTCATTTCATCGCCACATATTCCTAGGATATCATCTTGAATCTGGAATGCCATACCACATTTGCTTGCGAATTCAGATAGAGCAACAACGTCGCTAGCTTTTATGTCGTCAGTATTTAGTCCTATCATGGCTCCTGCCATTCCACAGAATTGGTAGAGAATACCTGTCTTCTTCCATAACATTTCAAGAATGTTTTCTTGATTGAGCGTTTCTACCTTTCTATTTGAATAAAGAACATCTAAAGTTTCTCCCTCTACTAGTACCCTAAGAGTCTCAAAACCTAGTTGTTGTATCAACCTTAGAACAATTTTTGCATCAACCTTTTTCTTCCAATACAAGTCTGTGAGCAATGAAGCTATGGACCAACCGTGTTGTACATCACCAGCTAAAATCGCAATTGTGAGCCCATAATGAGAAGCCTTTTCTGGTAGCCAGCCATAAACTGTTTTGGCTCTGTTGGCCCATTCTATATGAACTGTATTTCCGTGTCTTCTTTTTGCATCGCTATCAATGATATCGTCATGAATAAGTGTCCATGTATGGTACATCTCAACAGCTGCAGCAGCTGGTATCGCAGTGTCTTCGTCTCCGCCAACAGCTCCACATGAGGCTAGTAAGATAGCTGGTCTCAGTCGCTTACCACCAAGCTGTGTGTAATAAAGTACGCTTTCAGCGATGTCTAGAGGCTTGAATGATGCATCCGATTTCTTACGACTCATGTGTGTGCTTTCATATATGTAATGTGTGACTTTCAATGACATTCTTGTAAGTTCTTTTTCAAACATGCCTTCCTTCTTACTTGTCATTTTGTTCACGCCCTTATGATTTCACTCAATATAAACCAAGTTCATGAAAGAGAGTCTCCGTAGATTTTAAACCACTCGCTTGTTGCTTTAATATCTTCACGATTTCATCAGATACTCTTATATTTATGAAGGAGACTGACACAGCATTATCTTCTCCCATTATCCACAACGCTACTCGATTATCTCCTATAGCAATAGGTCCGGAGAATCTCCCCTGCAATGATGAAAAACGAAATCGGTATTCGGAACGTTTTTCCTTTTCCTTAAACGCTTCGATTCCTCGCTTCACTTTTATCTGCATTTCTTTTTTTTCCATCTCCTCTTTAGTATTCTCGGGGCAGAATAAGTAAATACAATGCCTGTCTTTATTCTGAACAGTTTTTTCAATCCAATCCTCAAGAGCAGAAACAAAGTGGGCTTCGTATTGAAGTTTCTGATCATCATGGTAAGGTCTTGATCCGAAAATTAGCGAAGGAGTTCTTTGAACAATATATAGCCTTTTACGTGCTGACTCAATTATTTCGGTTCCTAATTCGTACATTTCCTCTCGAGTGTGAGTCGTGATAGGTGTTGCATATAGCTTCCTTTCTAATTCTTTTATCAGTCCTTCTTTTAATAGTTGAGAAAAATGATCAAGACGTCTGTACTCCTTATAAAATGGGATAAACAATGCTTGATGGCTGTTGATTCTCTCTAATTCTCCTATGAATCTAGATAGCTTTTCTTCTCGAAACTCGTTTTTTCCCAACATTTTTATAAATATGAGAGTGGGCTTGTTGTTATTTACTGCCTCGATGTATTCTTGCTCTACAGCCTCCGAAAACGTTTTCCATAGAATTAACACGAAGAAATCGCAATTTTTCACTTCATCAAGATAGGCATTACTTAGCACCTTGCTCATTGGAGGTAAACCTTCAAACAAAACTGGCTCCATACCAAGTTCAATGATTAACTTCTCAGCAACTTCGCGTTCATATTCAAGTTCGTGTATGGCTGAGCTAACGAATATACTTATTCGAGTCATCTCTTCTTCCTTCAAGATACATGTCAAAATAGCTGATATAAATCTTGAGGTTGGCTGAAATCAAGGTTTTTTTCCGGGCTTATGTTATTCTTGTGAAAGGTGACAATTAAAGTTACATAATTACTGTATAAGACATTCATTTTAAATAAGTATATTTACCTCCTCGTCCCGCATAGTTCACCAAGTTGAAGCCTCTTGCCCGTAGCCACTCCGCAGTTTTTCCGCTTACTATGACGGGAACAGCGTTTAACCTTCCAATCGAAGAAGCCCCAACAAGAAACATGACGGTTCGCAGTTGGCGAATGACGAGGTCAAGTTTCATCCTAACTTCTCCGCTGTCCTTCAAAGATGGACCCAAAACAGGAAGCGCAAACCCAGCCAAAGATGCTCCTAAAGCCAAAGCCTTCGCGACCTCGCTGCCTGTGCGGACGCCGCCAGACGCAATCACGGGCACACTGACTGACTGAACCGCCTCAACAAGCGTGGCAACAGTAGGTATCCCCCAATCCCACAGGTCTTTGCCAATTTCCTGCCCCAAAA
>CAZRIK010000125.1:0-4644 GCA_964600125.1 uncultured Candidatus Bathyarchaeia archaeon | reverse complement strand
AAGAAGAAGCCCTACTGGATAATGGAGCTTCAGTCAGGAGCCGTTGCAGCTAATCAGGCGCCCATTCCGTTGCCTGGGCAGATTAGGCTTTGGACGCACCAGTCGGTTGCCCGAGGAGCGAACGGTATCGTCTACTTCAGGTGGCGAACGTGCAGGTTCGGAGCTGAAGAATACTGGCATGGAATCCTTGACCATGATGGAGTTCCAAGAAGAAGGTACGCGGAGGTCAAAAAAGCTTCTGAGGAACTGCGGAAGATTGCGCCCTACATCGAACGGTCAACGGTCAAGCCTGAAGTCGCGGTGACCCTCGTCTACGACAACATTTGGGCTTGGGACCTCGAAGTTCCAGCTGGAGACAGAAGCTATTACGGCGAAACATCGTGGGAGCCGACGCTGGACTGCTTCGGCGCCCTTTACGCGAGGAACGTCATGGTCGACTTTGTGGAGCTGACGTTCGAGGACATAGGAAAATACAAGGTCTTGTTCGTTCCGTCATTAATGTTGCTGAGCGAAGGGGTTGAGAAGAAACTGAGAGCCTACGTCAAGGACGGTGGCACCCTGATAGCCACGCCGAGGACGGGCGCAAAGAACTGGAACAACAACATAGCCGAAGAAACGTTATCTGGACGCCTGTCCGACGTTTTCGGAACAACCATAGAAGAATACACGGGGCTGCCGGGCGGAGAAAAGGTTAAGCTCGAAACGGTTGAAGCCGAGCTCGGCAAGAAAACCGTCCGTGAATGCGGGAACTGGGCTGAAGTTCTCGCGCCTGAGGACGCAAGGGTTGTTGCCTACTATCAGACGGGGAACTACAAGAGTAAACCAGCCGTCAGTTCCAACAGCTTCGGCAAAGGCACAGCAATATATGTTGGAACCTTCGCGGAAAGAGGCTTCTACTTAGACTTAGTGGATTGGCTCATTAACAAAGAAAAGGCTGAGCCAATTTTGCCTTCAGTTGCTGGGTTCGAAGCGACGGAAAGAGTAAGCCCTGAACATCGCGTTGTGTTCGCATTGAACCATACCCAAAACGCAGTGAGCGTTCCCTGTAACGGAACTGAGTTTAGAGACCTCTTGTCAGGTGGCAAGGTTAAAGGGCACATTGATTTGGGAGCCTTTGGCGTCAAGGTTCTCTTGAAACAGGGCTGAACCGAAAAGTAGTTAATCAAGGTTATGTTTTTTCTGGTGTGTGACACCGATTGGTTAAGATAGGCTTCTGGAAGATGCACGGGATCGGCAACGACTTCATCGTCATAGACAACAGGAACGGGCAGATTCCAGAAACAGAGCTTGATAAAACAGCGGAGAAACTGTGCAAAAGGTACTTCTCGATAGGCGCAGACGGAATCCTCGTCGTAAGCAGCTCGTCGGTTGCGGACGCGAAAATGCGGATTTTCAACGCCGACGGAAGCGAAGCCGAAACCTCTGGGAACGGCGTCAGGTGCTTCGCCAAATACTGCTACGAAAACGGTGTAGCCAGCAGAAAAGAGCTGAAGATTGAGACTTTAGCTGGAGTAAAAACCGTCTGGCTGGAAACAAAAAAAGACAAAGTTACATCCGTAACGGTTGACATGGGCGAACCTGCCCTTGAAAGGTCGCGGATACCCGTCGTCGGAAGCGGCGAATGCGTCAACGAAGACCTCCGAGTGGAAGACGCCAACTACAAAATGACGTGCGTTTCAGTCGGCAACCCGCACTGCGTAATCTTCGTAGACGACACACAAAATTTCCCAGTTGGCACGGTCGGACCAAAAATCGAGAACCACAACATGTTTCCTGCAAGAATAAACGCCGAGTTCGCGCAGGTCTTGAACCGGAACGAAATAAAATTGCGCGTGTGGGAGCGCGGAGTCGGGGAAACGCTGGCGTGCGGAACGGGGGCATGCGCGACAGTGGTGGCTGCGAACGTTCTTGGAAAGGTCGATAACCTTTGCGTTGTTCACCTTTTAGGTGGCGACTTGAAAATAGAACTTCGGAACAACAGAATCCTCATGACGGGCACAGCTGATAAAGCCTTCGAAGGCACTGTTGACCTGTAAAATCGCTTAAATTTTTTCATTAAATGTTTATCTGAATCCATTACCAATAATTTATGGCAAAAAGTAGACATGCAATTATTCAGCAGAAAAAGGAAGGAATTTTTGTGCAGGCAGACAAAAAGGAAGCGTTGAAGAAACTGATTAGAAGTTTGCATGAGGGCGCAGACTCTGAGGCGACTAAGGTAAAACTCAAAAACATACTGGAAGGGGTCACGTCCACCGAGATTGCGCGTATCGAAGAAGAGCTTGTGGCTGAGGGGATGCCCCGCGAGGAAATCCACGGGCTGTGCGAAGTCCACCTCGCGCTGTTCAGGGACCAAATCGAAAAGGAAAAGGTTCAGGCTCCTGAGGGTCACCCGATACGGATTCTGATGGAGGAGCACAAAATCCTCTTAGGGTTCGCTGGAGACCTCAACAAAGTCGCAAAAAAAGTGAAGAAAGCTGGAAATTCCCAAACATCAGAAGACGAGATGGAACACCTGAACCACATCATCGAGCACCTGAAGGAGTCGGAAAGCCATTACCTACGGGAAGAAAACGTCCTTTTCCCGCATCTGGAGAAGCACGGGGTCACCCAGCCGCCAGCAATCATGTGGATGGACCACGACAGGATCAGGCAAATCGAAAAAGAACTTTTCGCGACAGTCGAGACGAGAAAGGAAACCAATTTTCAGGATTTTGCGGTTAAGCTCGAGGAGACAGCAATTGCCTTGGGCGAGATGTTATCAAGCCACTTCTACAAGGAAAACAACATCCTGTTTCCAACGGCGTTGAACGTGATTAGCCCGGACGAGTGGACCGACGTGAGAAGGCAGTTCGACGAGATAGGCTACTGCTGCTTCACCCCTCAACCGACAACCTTCGGCATAATAAAGCCTCAACCTTCAGCTCCTGCGCAGGCATTAGCGGGCTCCATACAATTGGAGACTGGCTCGTTCTCAGTGGAGGAGCTGGAAGCCGCGCTTAACACGTTGCCCGTGGACGTGACGTTCGTGGACAAGGACGACACGGTGCGCTACTTCAGCCAAGGCAAGGAAAGAATCTTTGTGAGAGCCAAAGCCATCGTGGGACGCAAGGTTCAGCAGTGCCACCCCCAGAAAAGCGTGCACGTAGTCAACAGCATTCTGGACGCCTTCAAGAAGGGCAACCGCGACGCAGCCGAGTTCTGGCTAACCGTCAAAAACAGGCTTATCCTCATCCGGTACTACGCAGTCAGAGACAGGAACAGCGCCTACTTGGGCTGCTTGGAGGTTACGCAAGACATCACGGACATCAAAAAGGTCGAAGGCGAAAAAAGGCTGCTGGACTGGAAATAGTTTAAACCTTAAAATCTACGAGTTTTCGTAGGTAGTTTTCGGCTTTTTTCAGCAGCTTCTTCGAGTTCCTGTACTTCAGAAGTTTTAAGGCGTCTTCGAAGCTCAGCCACCTCGCGCCGATGTGCTCCTCAGAAATTTTCACGTCCTCGTTTTCGGTTTCAGCCAGAAAATAGGTGACCTGTTTGCGGACCGTTTGCCCGTTGAGCCTGTAGAACCATTTAACGTTTTCCTCGAACCCCCCGACGATTCTTAGCTGGCTGGCTGAAAGCCCCGTTTCCTCCTCTGTTTCTCTCACAGCTGCCATTCTGGGAGTCTCGGGTTCCCTGATGTTGCCGCGAGGGAAATCCCAGTAGTCGCCTTTGTAGTGATAATGCAAAAGGAGGTACAACCTTTGACCGGGAGCACTTCGGAAAACGATGATGCCTGAACTATTTTCCTGCATTACGATGCACTAACAAGGAATATTCCACGAAGTATATTACGGTTATCACATTATCGCAAAATTCGGTTCAGCAACGAAAACCGAGTATAACGCAATGAACTGCGAAACAAAAGAAAAGCATATATCCACAATGTTGTATTTTCTCTGGGAAGGATCGGTTTTGGCGTACGACGTAATAATTGTGGGTGCCGGTCCAGCGGGAATCTTCTCGGCTCTTGAACTAGCCAAAAACACAGACCTCAGCATACTCATGCTTGACCAGGGACCGGACATCGACAAACGAAAATGCCCTGCAAGCAGGGGACTAGGCTGCGTAAAATGCAACCCGTGCATGCTTCTTTCAGGTTGGGGCGGCGCAGGCGCATTCAGCGACGGCAAGCTTACGCTTTCGACTTCTGTGGGCGGTTGGCTGGACGAATACATCGGTAAAGACGCGCTGGCAGGCTTACTCGACTATGTTGATAAGACCTACACGAAATACGGCAACTCTCCGACCGTTTACGGCAACGATCAGGACGAGGTTGAAAGAATCGAAAGGGAAGGCGCGTTAGCTGGGTTAAAGCTTATTCGCCAGAGAATAAGGCATCTTGGGACGGACAAATGCGCCGAGATTCTGCAGAAAATGCGCCGAGAACTCAACGACCGCGTGGAGGTTCGGACGAGAACCGAGGTGAAAAGCCTCCTAGTTAAGGACAAGAAGGCTCAAGGCGTCGAAACTGTAGACGGCGAGAAGCTGGTTGGAAAATACGTTATAGTGGCGCCGGGGCGTGTCGGCGCGGAATGGCTGAAGTGCGAAGCCCAATCGTTAGGTTTGAGAACCCTCAACAACCCGGTTGACGTCGGAGTCAGG
>CAZRIK010000124.1:0-4677 GCA_964600125.1 uncultured Candidatus Bathyarchaeia archaeon | reverse complement strand
CACGATAATTTTCGTCAGCTACCAAATCGAAGGAACCTTGGGCAGACGAGTGCAGAAACGGGTGCCTGAAGTTTCAATATTCAACTCTGAGGGCAGAATCAAGGTCATAAAGTGCAGTCTCGAGGTCCAAACGGTCGAGGGGTTCTCTGGTCACTCGGACAGAAGGCAGATAATCGGGTACATCCGAAAGTTGGCGCCGAAACCTGACAACGTCATTGTGGTTCACGGCGAAAGGTCCAAGTGTTTGGGGCTGGCTGAGTACCTGCGTGGGAGATACAAGATTAACGCGATAGCGCCGGACATCCTTGAAACTATTCGGCTTCGGTAGGTTCTTTTTCCATTACTTTACGTTTGGAGTCTTTTTCTCTCCAGATTTTTACGCGAGAAGGAGTCACGACGATGCGGTCTTCGCCTAAGCTGGCTATGTCGCCGTCGATTTCTTCGATGATTTTTTTTAGTTTTCTTACAGCTCGTTTAACGTCGTCAAGGTCCTTGTCTAACAGGGGCGTCAACCTGATGATGGCGATGTTTCCCGTTTCCAGTTCGCCTTTGATTTTGTCCAGTTCCTCCAGCGAGTTCAGCGTCAACGTTTTGAGGTAAACGGTTTTGGGTGGCTGAGGAGTTAAGGGGGGAACTTGTTCTGGAACTGGTTCTGGGGCTTGTGTAATTGGTGTTTCGGGAAGAGGCTTCTCGGTTGGTTGCTCTTCATCCCTTTTTACTTTGCTGACTATTCTGTCGATGACCTTGCCTAAATTTACGTTAGCCAAAATTCTTCTCCTCAAGGCAAACCATAGGGCACAGGCTTACTAAGCACGCAAAAGTCTTAACTCTTTCGTTCCTTCCCAGATTCTCTGATCATAGCCCAGATTTCGTCTCCCACGCAATGCAGGTTCCTGAAAAGCTTGCCTTTCTTGGTTGTTGCCGTTGTGCCGGAGTCGAAGATGGCTTCAGCTACGGCTATGGGTTTCCTGTTTTTCGCGTCCAAGACGGTGACCAAATTTTTTGGTTTGAATTCTCCTTGGATTTCGGTTATTCCAGGACCCATTATGTCCGCTTTGTTGCAGATGTACGGGACTGCTCCCATGTCTACCACGACTTTTGGCTGTTTGGAAAGTTGTTCCTCGAAAAGCAACGTTGGAAAAACGTTTCCCTCAGACTCGCCTATTAGGGGTCGTCCGTCGACAACGTAGACTTTTCCTTTTTGTGTTTCCATGACCTCAACTTGGGGCTTGAAACCAAACATGGATTCAATGTCTAAACCAATTTTGTCTAGGACATTTTTCAAAAGCAGTTTTCGCTCATTTTTTCTGATCTGATACCGACGGATGCCTGTGGACATACGCTTAAATCTGAACGCAACACATATAAATCTGCAGCCCTTCATACACGAAAGATATAATGGAAGACAATCAAGGAACGTTGAGAAAATGGCGGAAAAAATCCTTGAAGACAGCCTCGGAAAAACCGTGTTACTTAGGCTTAGGGGAGGCAAAAGCATAAGGGGACTACTGCGAGGATTCGACCAGCACCTCAATTTGGTGCTTGAAAAAGCCGAAGACGTAACCGATAAAGAAAAAACCGAGGAACTTGGCTTGATAATCGTCAGGGGAGACAACGTTGTCATGATTTCTCCGCCTCCAAGGTGAAACTGCCATGACCAAAGGTACACCGTCTTTTGGGAAACGGCAGGGCAAAACCCGCCATATTCATTGCAGGCGCTGCGGCAGAAGGTCGTACCACGTCAGGCAAAAAAAGTGTTCAGCCTGCGGATACGGCGAGTCGCCTAGAATGCAGCATTACTCGTGGCAGACAAAGAGGCTAAACCGCGAAAGACTAGCCTAATTTTTGGGGAAGGCTGCGAGAAAAGCATTTAAATAATACTCTTAGGAAAAGTTACCAGAATCGACGTGAACTGGGCATGGTAAGAAAAGCCAGAATAAAACTGACAAGCACCGACTACGAGAAGCTCGAAGGCGTATGCGGAGAACTGAAAACCATAGCCCAAAAAAGCGGAGTGAAGGCAAACGGACCCATACCGCTGCCCACGAAGAAGCTTCGCGTGCCAGTCATGAAAAGCCCGTGCGGCGAAGGAACCAAAACTTGGGACAAATGGGAGCTACGCATCCACAAGCGGCTGATTGACATCGACGCCGAGGAAAGAGTCATGCGGCGGGTCATGAGAATGCGGGTCCCAGAAGAAGTCTTCATCAGCATCGAACTCATTTAAAGTCTCTATTGAACTAGCTAGCTCATGTGTGTTTGTTTGACTGATTGACTGTTCGACTGTCGCTTGGTTGTTTGTTTGGGTTTGGGGATTAAAATTTAATCTTTTGTTCGCTAAATTTTTAAGAGGTGAACGGGAAACGTGGATGCCAAGAATAGTAGTTCCCTAAGTTGAGAGGAATAAAAATTGAATTCAGTTGAATTGTTTCTAAAATTTATGGTTGGAGACATGCGAATACCAGATGCTCCCTATTGGTCTACGTCGTTGAGACTTAAGATTAATGCTGTGGGTATTCTTCAGAAGAGGTTTTTAGAACTAATTCCAAAGACATCTCAGAAATTGGTAGAAATGAAATCGTCTGGACAAGTTCGACTTGTTATGGAATATAGTGAGCTAATAGTTCTGTATGATGTCTTCCTCAATTCAGTCTATTCATTATTTGAGAACATCAGTAGGGTCATTCGGTTCCTCCTCTCCAATGATCTACCTGAAAGTTTTTCTAAGCAGAAGAAAAGGTTCCTCAAAGATTTGGAAATTGATCGAGATTATGCAGAAATTCTCAAAACAACATCATGGTATGATGAGATTAATCCTATGAGAGATGAGGTAGTGCATTACTTCTCGGGATTGGTTACAATGGGGGATTCAGGCAGATTGGGATACATTAACATTCCAAAAAGTAGAAGAGAGGATGTGCTTAAGGAAATAAAAATTGATGATGTTGAAAAACATGTAAAACAGACGTGTAGCAACGTTGGGGAATTTCTTCTTTTGTTTTCGAATCATTTCTTGAAAATTCTCAATCAAAGTTCTCGCATTCCTTTGGTCTGTCTCTCTTCTTCGGACAGGATAATAGGTTATAGATTAATTTCCTTGAAAGAATGTTTGAACGATGAGGAGGGTGTTTGCTTAAGGAGTTACGATTGCCCTAAGAGAGCAACATGCCAAGCAAGTAAGAGTTAATTTTCGTGTGTGTTTCTTGTGTTTTTTGTCAGGGAGTAGAGTAGTGTAGTGAGTAGAGAGCACATAGAACAGAACAGCAGAGCAGAGAACAGAACGTAACGTAACAGAAGAAGAAGAAAAAGATTAAAATTTAATCCACACACACGAAAAGCTGGCTAGCTATCTAAAAAAAGAAGAAGCAATTTGCGAGAATTGGGAAATAACGCAATTTCCTTTGGGGAATAAAAGTCAACAACCTGTCTGGAGATTCTTCATTGAGCAAGGAGATCGATGAAAGACTAATTTTAAGCAGATAAGCCTAAACTAGTCTTCTTCGTCTTCCCAATCCTCTTCTTCCGTTTCTTCTTCTTCCTCTATTTCCTCTTTTTCCTCTTCGCTCATAATATTGTCCTCCAAAATTAGCGCTTTTAGGTAAGACTATAGCGCTATTAATAAACGTGTTGATAGTCAAGCATAGCTGGCTAAGAAGAAAAAAACGTTCAAAAAGAACTTGAAAAGTATAAAAATAAGAAGTGCCTAGGTTTTCGTAACGAAAAACCAAAACAAGAAAGTGAATTAAATGACATATAAGCGAAGTAATAGAGAATCCCGAAAGACTCATCGAAGACACCCTAAAAAGAAGGAAAAAAGCTAGCCAGCTGGATTTCTGATGTGAAAAAGAAATTCAAAAATTTAATTAATTTTAACAGATGAAACGCAAGAAAGGCAAGAAAAAACTGAGAAGAGAAAGAAGAAGCGTTGAACGAAGAAAATAAT
The DNA here is from genome assembly GCA_964600125.1 of uncultured Candidatus Bathyarchaeia archaeon. Classification (GTDB taxonomy): domain Archaea; phylum Thermoproteota; class Bathyarchaeia; order Bathyarchaeales; family DTEX01; genus JAGTRI01. Next base: position 734 of record CAZRIK010000124.1, on the reverse strand, counting down.
GCTTATTCGGTCTTGCCAATTTAGATTCTGATGAGGAAAACCATGTCCTTAGTGAAGATTTTTCTTTCTTCAGTAGCGTGGTTTCTGTATGGCAAGCTGGATTTTGTTTGGATAGCCACTTTCTCTACTTTACTAAAGTGTTCATATGGGCACTTAACTGCTATGACACTCTCGTTTTCGCTGATCCACACTATGCGGGCCTTATGGCCCTCAGGACATTCATAAACGTCTCCAGCCTTCAAATCCATTCTTGTCAACCTTCAAAACAATCCTTTGATATAATTTGTCAAACCGAGATAATAACTCGCTCCTCCTTAAGGAGCGACGTTGCCAATAGCTAGCTATAAGGTTGGTAGCGTCTTTCTTGTTCATATCGTTTGAGACAATTTGTACTCGGTATTGACCTCTTTGATGTGGGGGGCTCATCGAGATGTGCACGCAATCGTAGGAAACTTGTAAGCAAAGACAGTTATATGACTTTATTATTTTCTTGGTAATTTCTGCAAGAAGCAAGAGGTCGAATTATATAATAACATGTCCTTCTTCGCGGTAATATTCTATTACTCACTAACCGATTATTTCCACTAGACTTCCCAATGCTTGACCTGGCACACCCTTTCTGAAACGAGCCCTAACTAGTCCGTTCTTCCCATGCAAAGAAACGATCTTTCCTACACACTTTCTTTCTCCAAGTGGCCAAGCTACCTTTCGCCCAATTAACTGCCCTGCTTCAC
>CAZRIK010000123.1:0-4765 GCA_964600125.1 uncultured Candidatus Bathyarchaeia archaeon | reverse complement strand
CGCTTAGGGAGCTGTGGATGGAAGGAGACGTTTTGGGCAAAACGGAGAGGACGAGACTCTACTACTACAACAACCTTTCCATGATTCCTGACGAGAGACGCTACCCAGTGATCGACGTGGTTTCAGACAGCAAAATAGGCATCGTAGGCGAAGAATTCATGGCTCTCAGAGCCCGAATCGGGCTTAACTTCCTCTGCGCAGGAAAGGTTTGGCGCATCGTCCAGATCGAAGACGAAACAGGAAGAGTCTACGTGATTCCCGCCGAGGACCCGTTTGCAGCTGATCCCGGCTGGGACGGTGAGCTGCTGGCGTTGCCCATCGAGATTGCTGAAGAAGCTGGAAAACTGAGGCAGGAAATTTCGGACGAACTCAAAAGGCTGGGAGACCTTGAGAAGGCATTGGAAAATGTTGCGGGAAAACTTCATGTTAAGCCCGAAGTTTTGCGGGAAATTGCTGGCGAGTTAAACGAGCACGTTAAACGAGGGTTGCCTGTGCCAACAAACAATCTTATTCTTGTCGAGGGCTTCGGCAACTACTTCATCATACACTCCTGCTTCGGCGAAACCGTCAACGTCACGTTGGGGTGCATTTTTGACGCTGTCCTCTCCGACCGCGACCTGATAACGGGCTGGTGGCACGACGCATTCCGCATTCTGGTTGAGGCACCTCGGAAAGTTGAGCCGCGAGACCTCGAAAAACTTCCAGCCACGCTTTTCGGACTAGACGACGACGCGGTGGAAAAGGCGTTCAGCGAATACCTCGAAGCCCGTTTCCCGTTCCCTGAAAGGATGAAGCATGTTGCCGAAAGGTTCGGCGCCCTCCCAAGAGGAAGGCTGGCGGGACCTGAGATGCTTTCCCAGTTGACTGCAAGGTTCAGGAACACCCCCGTCTTCGAGGAAACCATGAGAGAGGTCATGGCTGAAAAGGTTGACCTGCCCTCTGTGAAAAGGATAATGGCTTCCATCAAGTCTGGCGACATCCAGGTTAGGACCCTTTTCTCTCGCGAGTCTCCGTCGCCGATAGCCTACCACATGCTGGCTAAGTACGCGGATGTTCCCGAACTTATGGCTCCCAGACAAGTTTTGATGAGCAACATTGAACGGATGAAAAAATCGGTCGAATCACGAAAAACTGCGCTTTTGTGCCTTTCATGCAGAGACTGGACAACAGAAACAAGAGTCCGCGACCTTCAGGAAAAACCTGTTTGCGGAAAATGCGGCTCTGGCCTTCTGACAAGCCTCAGACGAATGAATGATGTTGAAAAATTGAAGGGGCTTTTTGACAGGCGTTTCAAGGGGGAGCAGCTCGCTGACGAGGAGCTGAAGGAGCTGAGCATCGCTCGCCGAGTAGCTGATTTGGCGTTGAGCTACGGAAAACAAGCAATAATAGCTCTGCAGGTCAAGGGCGTCGGACCAGAAACGGGGTCCAGAATCCTCGGCAAGATGCATGTGAACGAAGACGACTTCTACATGGACCTTCTGAAAGCCAAAATCCAGTTCCTGAAGACACGGCAATTCTGGGACGACAAAAATTCTGGAAAACCCAAAAAATAAAGCGCATTATTAGTTTTTGATTGCGCCCAGTACAAGCCCAAGAAGCGCCATTCGGACCACGACGCCGTTTCGGGCTTGCTCAAAGTATTTTGCGAACGGGGTTGCGTCAACCTCGACCGCTATCTCTTCCATGCGTGGGAGCGGATGCAGGACGACGAGCTCGTTCTTTGCGCTTCTCAGCAGCTTCAGGTTCACCACGAAAGTGCCTCGAACCTTCTCGTATTCGCCGAGGTCGGGGAACCTTTCCTTCTGGATACGCGTCACGTAGAGCACGTCGAGCTCTGGAAGAATCTCGTCAATGTCCCTGTACTCGGTAACCTCTATTCGGCTTCTGATGTCCTGCAAGACCTCGCCCCGCATTTTCAGAAGGTCAGGCGAAACCAAGTTGAGCTTAACGTTGTAGAGCGACAGGGCGTAAGCCAGCGAATGAACCGTCCTCCCGTACCTCAGGTCGCCCATCAAAGCGATGTTCAAGCCGTCAATCTTACCCTTAGCCCGCAGAATCGTGTAAAGGTCCAGCAGCGCCTGAGTGGGATGCTCCTCGGCTCCTGAGCCAGCGTTGATGACTGGAACCTGAGCGTATTCGGCTGCGAACCTTGCTGAGCCCTCAAGGGGGTGGCGGAGCACGATGATGTCCGAGTATTTCTCGACGACCCGAACCGTGTCAGCCAACGTTTCGCCCTTCCATACAGACGAGACGCCGGGCTCAGCGAAGCCAACGACGTTTCCGCCGAGCTTGTACATGGCTGTCTGGAAGCTGAGCATAGTCCTCGTGCTTGGCTCAAAGAAGAGTTCAGCTAAAACCTTGCCGCGGAGCATGTCCGACCCCTTCTCTGCCATGGGTTCAATGGACTTTGAAACCTCCAGAATGTAGTCGATTTCCTCGCGCGTGAAGCCCTTGATCGAGACGATGTCCCTGTTTGTGAAGTTAAACCCGCTTTCCATGGTAAATACGCACCTAAACAGCAAATACTGGACAAAGGAATTTAAGTCTTTAAACCTTGAGCCATCCGAATAAAAAAAATGCCCATAGTATTGTGCTAGTGCATACAAGGGAACTACAAAATTTTTAATCGCTATGGTCGAGTATTAACGCTTAATAGTCAATAAGGATTTGTGAATATAGACATAAAATTGCCGAGTGTCATTTTCATGACCGAAATAGACTCCTTTAAGCTAATGTCGGTTGCTCTGAGATTCAATGAAAGAATCAACCAGCAGGACGCGGAGGGTCTAGCTGAGATGATGACCGACGACCACGCGTTCATTGACAGTGATGGAACAATAACCAAAGGCAAAAACGTCATGATGGAAGGCTGGAGGAATTTCTTCAAGGAATATCCTGATTACCGAAACATTTTCACTAGCGTGACGGTTCAAAACGACGTCGTTGTCATGGTCGGATACTCCGTCTGCTCTTTCAAACCGCTTAACGGTTCAAACATATGGACCGCCAAAGTTCGAGGCGAATGCGTCTCCGAGTGGAGAGTTATTTGGCTGGACAAAAGATAAACGAAAAACTCTCCTAGAAAAATCTCAGCGTGGTTGTCAATCGCCTTTTTTCTCTGTGACTGACCATTCGCTATTCTACTATTAGTGTCTAGTCGAGTTAGTTTTTTATGCGGTTGTATTGATACATAGTTTAAAGCGGTTTGGTTGTTATGTCTCACGGAACTTTAAGGGTTTCAAAAATCAAGAACGGCACCGTCATCGACCACATCACGAAGGGACGCGCGTTGGACGTGGTTAGGATTCTGGGCATTAACGGACGCTCCGGCGGGGTCGTGACGATCGCGATGAACGTTCAGAGCGGAAGGCTCGGCGTCAAGGACATCGTGAAAATTGAGGGGCGTGAACTCAGCTCGGAAGAGGTTGACAAGATCGCCCTCTTTGCCCCCCACGCCACGATCAACATTATACGTAATTTTAAGGTCACGGAGAAGCAGATGGTTAAGTTGCCGTCGATCGTTCAGGGAATCGTGAAGTGCATCAAGCCTTCGTGCATCTCAAACAGCGGAAACGAGCCTGTCAAGTCGATCTTCTACATGGAGGAGGCTGATCCTCTGAGGCTTAGGTGCCATTACTGCAACAACATCATGGAAGAAAAAGACATCCTCCAACAATTTTGATCCCGAAACTAAGGCTTTTTTGTTGGTCAAAAAAATGCTTGTGTGCGGTGTCGACGACGCGGGGCGGGGCTCAGTTATTGGACCCTTAGTCATAGCTGGAGTGTTAGTCGACGAAAAGGAAATGGACAAGCTCAAAGCTCTCGGCGTCAAGGATTCCAAGCTCCTTTCGCCAGCCCGAAGAAGCCAACTGGCGCCCCAAATCGTCAAGATCGCCTTGGATCATCATGTTGTGAGGTTGACGCCTGCCGAAATCGACGTGGTCGTCGAAACTGGCGCCAAGCTCCACCGCTTGAACAGGCTCGAAGCCCACGCCATGGCTGAGGTGATCGCCTTCCTCAAACCCGACGTCGCATACGTTGACGCTTCGGACGTTCTGCCCGGAAGGTATGCTGAGCACGTCGCAGAGAAGGTTCCTTTCAAGGTCAAACTGGTTTCGGAACATAAGGCAGACCGAACTTATCCCGTGGTTTCCGCTGCGTCAATTATCGCTAAGGTTGAACGCGACAAAGCAGTTGCTGAGCTCACCAAAATTCATGGAAATCTAGGGTCAGGTTATCCTTCCGATCCTGAAACCAAGATTTTTCTCGAGAGCTGGATGAGGAAGCATGGGTCTTTTCCGGAGTTCGTTCGAAGGTCTTGGGAGCCAGCGAAAAAGGTGGAGGCAAATTATAGGGTTTTCCAGAAGAGGCTTACTTAAGCAGGTTTTCGAGCTTTTGTCTATCTGGTATTTTTTCGAGTTCGTCGAAACTTAAGAAAGCGATGTCATGATTATTTTTTACGTTTTCGTTGCCAAATAGAACAGGCTTCACTTCCATCACTTTGCTTAGGCTCACAATTTCTTCCATGCGGTCATCTGCGCCTTCTTCGTTTTCTTTGAGGATTCCTCCGATTAACTTGAGTTCCGTGTAGGGGCAGAAGGCGGCGAAGTCGAAGGGAGATCGGCTCGTGACGAAAACGTTCAAACCAAATTTTGAAAATTTTTCTAAAACGAAACGGAGAAAACTGTTTCTTACGTTACTGCCTGAAAAATTTGGGAGCTTATCCTTTTTTGGGCTGTCTGGGTTGACTTCAAGTATGTTTATT
>CAZRIK010000122.1:0-4770 GCA_964600125.1 uncultured Candidatus Bathyarchaeia archaeon | reverse complement strand
TGTCGGCGTCGAGACAAACCTCAAGCAGTTCTTGGTACACACGCGCCTGCGATGCCAGTTTCTCTTCAGTGACAGGAAGCTCCAGTCTGACGTCCAGTTCAGTTATGTGAACATCAAGACCAAGATTCGATAAACGGGCCATGTTCTCGGCAACCTCCTGCGGGCTTGGCGAGTATTCTAAACTTACGTGCATCTGCAGACCCACGCCGTTTATAGGCACGCCTCTGTCTAAGAGACCGTTAACCAGATCGTAGATTGCGTTTGACTTTTGGTTCAAGCCCTCTCCTCCGTAATCATTGTAGAACAGAAGCGCATCTGGATCCGCCTCATGCGCCCAGCGAAACGCAAGATCCAAATATTCTGAACCAATGTTGCGTAGCCAGACCGTGTCTCTCAGTGAGCCGTCGTCGTTGACTGCTTCGTTGACAACGTCCCACGCATATATCTTTCCTTGGTATCGACTCACAACTGTCGTAATGTGGTCACGAAGGATGTTAATCCATTCTTCGCGAGAGAAACTCCCCATGCTAATCCATGAGGGAAGCTGATTGTGCCACACGAGCGTATGACCGCGTACCTTCATATTGTTTGCTTCAGCGAATGAGATGATGGCGTCAGCGTCTTCGAATAGGTAAAGGTTTTGTGCTGGATGTATCGACTCAAACTTCATAGCGTTATCAGCGGTCAAAATGTTAAACTCACGACCAAGAGTCTCCGCGTATAGAGCTTCGTTCCTCAAAGGAGTCGCAGAAACTGCCGTTCCCACTAGAATGCCACGGGCGTCAGCGAGAGACCGTAAAGGCAACATGTTCCTCTCCATATTTTCCACCTGAGATTGCAAATCATGTATACGTTGTGAGACAATAAAACAACCAAAAAACAAACCAACAACTAACCCCGAGAGACTTCCAACCAGCAAGCCTTTCTTTAGGGACAAAAATCGTTCCCCTTTTATGGCAATTAGGCTGGCGCTCCTATTTAGGTTTTTTCAGTGGATAACCAAGCAGAATTTACCATTTTGAGTAATATCATGAATACTTTTAGATTGCATTAAAAATTGTTAAATACCTAATTGAAGGTGAGTATGCTCTATTACGCAATAATCCAAATAGGAGATAAAATGAATGGGCAAGATTGATGAAGTGAAACGGAATATTATCGAACGCTTTGACGACATGAAGTGGGTTGACAATCACGAGCATCTCTCCTCTCCCTTTCTGCCAGAAGCCACGTTCGAGATGGACCTTCCATATTTTTTGACGCACACGTATCTGTTTGCGGACTTGATTTCATCTGGTATGCCCGGTGACTATCTTACTCCAGAAAAATACAAGTATCTTGAGAAACCCTTTGGCGAAGACCAATCTGAACAACGATGGAAGGAACTGAAACCTTACGTTGAGAAAGTTCGGAACACAATCTACTATAGGTACCTTCTCATCGCTCTCCGTGACCTTTACGGACTTGAGAGTGAAGAAATTGACGATTCAAACTGGAAAGAAATTTCCGAACGCATCCGTGAGAAAAGTAAGAATCACCTAGAATGGTCGCTAGCCATACTTGACAAAATGAAGGTGCATAGGGTCATCTTAGACATCAGTGGAACAAACCTTCCGAATAACAAAATTGTCAAGGACGAAAGGCTGGTTCAGGTTGTAAGAATGGACGAATTCATCTACGGTGGACCCACCTACATGAGCGTGGTCAAGAACTTCACGGAAGAAAAGGTTCATTCATTTGACGATTACGTTAATGTCGTCGACACAGCATTCAAAGCAGCGAAAAAAGCAGGAGCAATAGGCATAAAGTCAACAATGGCCTACATTCGCACCCTCCAATTCGAAAATGTTGGGAGAGCAGACGCTGAAAAAGTCTTTAACAAGGATTTAGACAAGGTCGGTCAAGACGAGAAAAAGGTATTTCAAGACTTCATGATGCATCTTGTATGCCAGAAATGCGAAGAATATAAACTGCCTTTGCAGATTCATACTGGAATACAAGCCGGCAACTTTAACACCATAACCAATGCCAAACCAACATATTTAACTAATCTTTTCCAAAAATATCCAGATGTCCGGTTCGACCTTTTCCACGCCGGATATCCATACATACAGGAGGCGGGAGTTCTAGCAAAATACTTCCCCAACGTGTATCTGGATGCTTGTTGGCTGGCGCACATCTCACCTTCAGCGTACAAGAGAGGTTTGGACGAGTGGCTGGAAATCGTCCCGTCAAACAAAATCTTTGCTTGGGGTGGCGACCATGGCATTTTGGATCACAGCTACGCCTCCCTGAAGCTAGCGAGAGAACTTATTTCAGAAGTTTTGGCAACAAAGGTGGTTACAGGATACTTCAGCGAAAAAATTGCTTTGTCCATTGCAGAAAGAATAGTCGGCGGAAACGCTATTGAATTATACGGATTCTAATCCTTCTCTATCTTTAAAACTAGTGTTCGGGGAATTTAGGCACATGGGTATTGGTAATATTTCCTTTAGCCTAAAAGCAAGAGATTATAGATTTTGATGCAGAGACAAAAAATGAAGAGAACCGAGTAAAGGCATTTCGTCTAACTGCTGGCTGAAGTTGACAATGACTTGGATTACGGGGATCACTTGTATGATCTATTCATGTAATCTTGTCGCGTCTTTGGGTCAATGACACGCCATTCGAAGGCTCGTTTTCTAAGGATGTCGACAAACATGGGAACAGACTTCTTCCAATGGCTCAGTTCTCCTGATGTGCGTGTAACCGAAATACTAAGGTGCCATTTGTTATCTTCTGCCAGTCCCATGATTAACTGCACGTCTATGTGTATGCCTTTTGGGAAAGGCTTTATCTGAGCAGAGGAGGAAAAAACCTTCGCTGGCATTCCGTTCAAAGAGACGTCCTCGCACGTGATTTGCCTACGTAACAAGAAGTCTCCGACCAGCTCTGATGAAATGTTTTTCTCCAAGAAATCTTTCATGAACATCAGCAACCCCCGGGCATCCTTCTCGTCTTCAGTGACTAAGGGTATGGGGATTTCCCATAGGTCACCTGAAACCTCTGTCGTGATCTTCCATTTTCTGCTCAGTGATGGGGTCACTAACTTTGATGCTTTAAGTAACGGATAAAGGGTAGAGGTTACTGCGATTAAAGGAGATGAGATCAAAACCAAGAAAACGTAAGTTGAGGTGTAGTTAAGAGGAAAATCAGGAGGAATAAGTCCGAAAGTACTCATGAGGTTAATAGAAACTACTCCTATCGCATAAGCTATCACCGAAGACATAAAACCATATACTATGGCCTCTACAAGAAAGGTCATGGATATCTGAGTTGGGTTAAGACCCAAGGTGCTAAGTGTAGCCATATCTCTTTTTCGCTCGAAAACGTTAGCAATCATCGTATTCAAAACAATCAGAACACCGATCAGGTAAGGTAAAATCACAAACTGGAATCCAGAGACGGAAACACTACCTAAATAACTGTAAAACTCAGTTTGACTGATCGATTCCTCACCTGAATAGATAACGATGTTAAAAGTGTTAGTTATGTCGATAGCGATATTAGACATACCTTGTGACGTTTCTTCGTCGAAGAAAAATGATATTGTGTAGTATTGACCACCCATGTTAATTGATAAATCAAGAGGAACTATCAAGACTGATCCTGCAGGGAGGCGTCCAGCCTCCCCTTTTTGGGGACTGTAAGGCATTATTCCCCATCCGTCCATTTCATTTTTTGAAGCTGCTTGACTACTGTCAAAAATACCCACAACTTCAAGGGGATTGCCTAAACAAATTACTGTGTCTCCGACATCGATTCCCAAAGCACTGGCCATCTGGTCGGGGATAATACAGCTTAAATAATCATCTTCTGAGAATTGTCTCCCCCTTATTAGTAATGTAAAAATCTCCAAGTCGCAGGATTCTACTCCGAAAATGCCGCCGATATAAAATCTATTTGAAAGATCCTCAGAATATATTGGCTCACCTGTTCCCATATCTTTTGGGTACCACCACACCCTCGGGGCGAAGACACCCTTGCCAAAGGTTTTGTCGTTGATAAATTGAATAAATTCTGGGGCTAGGCTTTTGTACGTGTAATCTCGCATGTACATTCCAGTATAGGATGGCACTACCGTTAGAGATGTTGCTCGCGCCGTCGGTGATGACACAATCGTCGTGAAGGCAATCAAGCTAACAGTAATTGTCACAAGAGTGAAAAATGTTAGGATCGTTCGTAACCTACGTTTCTTCATTTGGAGTATGCTGAAGGAAAATACTGCTCCTATAAAATTCGCCATACCCATCTGCTCAATTAATTCACCGTGGGTCATCTTCTTGAGTCTGTTTGCGGCATTTTTTACAATGTTACCAAGGAAGAAGTAGATTGGACTGACTAAGACAACTATCATGAAACCTAATAGAATAAAGTATACTGAATATGCTATGTGAAGACCTGGGTGAAAGAAGTACAGGATAGCGGCTAATACTCCAAATGCAGCAATCATTATCGCTAGTCTATTTCTTGACGATCGGTACGAAAATAGTATTCTCTCAAAAATGAAAGCGAAGGGTAACAGCATGACAAAATATGTTACTGTTGTGTAGGTTACATCTTGAAGTATTCCTTTTGTCATTCCATAAACTCTTTTCTCTAAACCCCAAGCTTCAATGGAAGCGGAAATGGCTTGAGAGTAGTTCTTAGCATCCAATGCATCCATAGCATTTTCTATAGCCTTCTTGGCGTTTGAGTGGAATGTTTCAGAGCCAGTATAAAGTTTGTACT
>CAZRIK010000121.1:0-4834 GCA_964600125.1 uncultured Candidatus Bathyarchaeia archaeon | reverse complement strand
CAGGTTCCTTCGCTGCTGACCATGCATGCGCCGACGGGTTTTTTTGGAGTGCAAGCTTTCATGTACAACGGGCATTCAGTGGGCTTGATCCTGCCGACTATCACAAGGTGGCACCTGCAGCCTGGCTGCAAATCGACGCTGTGTTCAACCTTTACTCCGTACTTGATGTGAGCATCGAAATCAGAAAATTCGTTGCGTAAAGTAAGCTTCGATTGAGGAATCGTGCCTAGTCCGCGCCAGTTGCCGTCGCTGACTTGAAAAGCCTTCTGCATAACAGCTTGGGCTTTGAGATTGCCTTCCTGCTTGACAACGCGCGAATACTCATTCTCCAGCCGCGGCTTGCCTTCGGAAAGCTGCTTCAGAATCATGTAGATTCCGAAAAGAACGTCCAACGGTTCGAACCCAGCTACGACCGTCGGCACACAATATTCCTTGGGAAAAACCTCGTAAGGTTTAAGCCCGATTACGGTGCTGACGTGACCAGGCGCGATGAACCCGTCAAGGTTCAGGTCCTTCATCTCGACCAGAAGTTTCATTGCGGGCGGAATCAGGCGGTGAGACACCAGAAAACTGAGTTTCCTCGAGGGCTTGCCCAGCACCTCCGTGGCTGTGGAGGGCGCTGTGGTCTCGAAACCTACGGCGAAAAACGCGAATTCTTTGTCACCCTCTTTCTGCGCCATGTTGACCGCGTCTCTGACGCTGTAGACGACTCTGACAGCTGCTCCTTCAGCCTTAGCGTCCAAAAGCGACATCCGCGAGCCGGGAACACGCAGGACGTCCCCGAAGCAGGCTACGACCACGCCTTTCATCGCCAGCTCAATGGCTTCGTCAATCTCCGAAGCTGGGACGATGCAGACGGGGCAGCCTGGACCTGCGATGACTTCCACGTTCGGGGGAAGAAGGTCTCGAAGGCCATGATGGGTGATTGTCCATTCGTGGGTTCCGCACACGTGGCAGATTTTGATGTTCTCCTTTTTTTGCGTAAGTTCACGGATTTTTTCTGTCACGCGTTTTGCCGTTGCTGGGTCTCTGAATTTCGCGCTTGCCATAATACTATCTTGGTTTCCAGCGGTATTTATTGCCTTCAGCTGTTTCCCATAAAATCATTCGAAGTTATGTCGCTTTTTTAGATAAGCATCTTAATTTCGAGATATTTATCGTTAGATTACATGTTCTTTTGCGCCTTTAAGCCATCATCAAAGAATGGCAATTTCGTTCATTTTTTCAATCTTTTATTGATTTTAGTTGGAAAAATTAAGCCCTTTTCCGGGAGAAATAGCAAAAATTTTGTTTTCATTGAATTAAAGGGTTTTTTGCCTTCCAAAGCCTTTTTTAGACGAAAATAGCAGCATTGTTTTCTGCAGCTAAGGTTTATCTGATTATTGGTATGCGGGATTAATTTGCGAGGAATAAAAATGTCTATAAAGAAAGAACCAGAAAAGAAGAAAGAAGACGACGAAGATTCAGACTGGGAAGAAGACGAAGACTGGGAAGAAGAAGAGACCGAAGAAGGCGATGATTGGGAAGAAGACGACGACGATTGGTAAACGCCGTCTTGCAAACCACCAATCATTTTTTTGTGTAATTTTCCTGAAATAATCGTAATCCATATTGACCTGAAATTATTTCAAAAGACTCCTTTTTGTCAGCCCAAATTCGATACTATTAAATGGAAAAACGTAATCATTGAGCAGAGGGTTTTGCATGAGCAGGTTAATCGCGTTCTGCGGATTAGACTGCGCAAATTGTTTTGCGTTTATAGCGACTAAAGAAGACGACGATGTAAAAAGGCAAGTGACAGCTAAAGCTTGGTCGACTCCAGAATATCCCCTGACAGCTGGAGACATAAAATGCAGCAGCTGCACAAACAAAAAAGGACGCCACATCTCTTTCGTCAAAGACTGCGACATAAGAAACTGCGGAACACTAAGGAAAGTCGAAAACTGCGCATACTGCGCCGACTATCCATGCGGAAGGCTCGCGAAGTCCCACGAAAGGTCGCCCGAAGCGAAAAAAACGCTTGACGACATCCGCCGTCAACAAAAAGAACCAAGTTCATCTCGTCCCGCTGTATGTCCATAATAGAAATTGAAGCTTTGAATAGAAAATTTCCGGAGTATTGCTTTCTATTTTTGCTCATTTTTCAGTATCTCGTCCCAAAGCCTTAGGGTCTCTTCGGCTTCCTTTTCGTCCAGAACCTCAATCGCGTAGCCCGCGTGAACGAGAACATAGTCCCCTTTTCTGGCTTCGACCAGCATAACGCTTACCTCCCGTGACACGCCGTTGCCAAAGTCAACCTGCGCCACTCCGTCCTTTACGCCTAAGACCTTTGCTGGGATTGCAAGACACATTTGACATGCACCAGAAGGAAAAAATGGTGCGCAAGATAAAATCGTTGTGGCTAAGGGCTTCGAAACCCCGTGACCACAGCCTGACCGAACGACGTTCCACCATCGCCCGGCGGAACAGCTTCGTGGACAAGGAACCTCAGTCCCGAAGACTCAACAATCCGCCGCATCGAAGAAGAGATAACCTCGTTGCATGCCACGCCGCCTGTGAACCCAATGTACTTGATGCCTTTTTCTCGGGCTTCTTCGACGGCTAAGACAGCCAATCCTTCAGCAATGTATCCGTGGGCTGCGCGAGCCAAATCTTTCGCAGCCACCTTTTCTTTGTTCCTGAATATTTCCTGAATCATGAACGCCGTGTTCAGTGCGTTGCCGTCGAATTTCGGTTCGATTCTCAGGGCGGATTTGCCTCTCATGGCGAGGGACTCAAGTTTCATCGCTGGTTCACCCTCGTAGGTGCGTTCGTGGCACACTCCGAGAACAGCTGCCACAGCGTCAAGCACTCTCCCGCAACTACTCGTCCAAACCACGTCTTTCTCGTTTCTTAGCTGAGCCAGAATGACCTCTACTTCCTTTTTACCGTGAGGAAACAGTTCATGTTTTTCTAAAAGCCATTCTTCTAAACCGGGTTCATGCCGCAATATTCCAGCCACTGCACGCAGGGGATAACGGGTCGCTAAGTCTCCGCCGACAAGAGGTTGCTTTTGCAGATGAGCCACCCTTTCGAAACCTGACTTCTCAGGGCAGTAGAGGACTTCGCCGCCCCACGCCTCTCCATCCGAGCCATAGCCATAGCCGTCGCAGCAGACGCCGACGATTTCGTCGACGTCATGTTCAGCCATTAACGCTGCCACGTGAGCGTGGTGGTGCTGAACCTGAACCAACGACCAGCTGTTCTCGCGGGCGAGTTCTCGTGCAAGTGTCGTTGTCGTGAACTTTGGGTGCAGGTCGCAGGCTACGGCTTCGACCTTGCTGTTTGTCAGGCGGACCAGATGGTTGACCGTTTCCTTGAGGAACTTTTTGGTTTCGAGGTTTTCCACGTCGCCCACGTGTTGGGAGATGAACGCCTTGTCTCCCAATAGAACGCAGGCGGTGTTGTTGAGTTCGCCGCCTAACCCGACGACGCAGCGCCTGCTTTCGCTTTTCAGGATTATGGGTGCAGGCGCGTACCCCCTTGACCGCCTGATGAAGACGGGTTTTTCATGGTGGATTCTGACAACGGAGTCGTCGCAGCGGTGCGCGATTTGCCTGTTGTGAAAAAGGAAGTAGTCCACAACCTTGCTGAGCTGCCTTAGGGCTTCATCGTTGTCCTTGATTATGGGCTGATTCGGCGGGTTGGCGCTGGTCATAACATAAGCTGGCTCCTTCACCCCGTCAAACAACATGTAGTGAAGACTAGTGTAGGGCAGCATCACGCCGACGTTATGCAGACCCGGAGCAACTAAGTCAGAAAGAAAATAATATCGGGACTTCCTGAGGAGAACAATCGGGCGTGAATGAGACTTTAACAGTTCCTTCTCGGCTTTGTTCACTTCAGCGAACGTTTCCACGGCTTCGAGGCTTGGCGCCATTAACGCAAAAGGCTTTTGGCTCCGATGTTTAGCCACCCTAAGCCGAACCATAGGCTCATTTTTGGCTGCTGAAGCTGCAACGTGGAAACCCCCGTAGCCCTTGACTGCGACGATTGACCCTTCAGAAACCAGTTTTGCTGCTTCCCGAATAGGGTCTTTGTACGCAGTTGGTTCTCCAGTGTTTGTTGTCAAGTAGGCTTCGGGTCCGCACTTTGGGCAGGCAACGGTTTGAGCGTGAAACCTCCGATTCGAGGGGTCCATGTATTCCTTTTCGCAGAAGCTGCACATTGCGAAATCGCGCATTTTGGTGTTCATGCGGTCGTAGGGAAGGTCATCGATGATAGTGTATCTTGGACCACAATTGGTGCAGGTGATGAAAAAATAGTCGTGCCGCCTGTCATTCGGGTCGCGGAGCTCCTGTAGACATTGGTCGCAAACCGCAATGTCGGGCGGGATAACGGAGCCTGAAAGTTCAGCTTCTTCGGAGCTTTTCAGTATCGAGAAGCTCTGGTGCTGGTTGTTTCCGTTCATTTGCTCCGTGATTATTTCGTAGATTTGTGCTAAAGGAGGCTTTTTGTTCTTCAGGTCTATCATGAAGGCTTCAATGTTTTTTTGTTGCCCTTCAACGAGTATTTCGACTCCTGCGTCGCCCTTGTTCCGAACGTAGCCGCCTAAGCGGTTCTTTACTGCGGTACGGTAAATGAATGGTCTGAAGCCTACGCCTTGAACAATGCCTCTGACTTTGACTTTTAAGCGCACAGTAAGACATCTCTTTCTCTAATGAGACCTTGGATTCCAATTTATCCTTAGCTTCTCAACAGAACCATAAAATGAGGACACTCACTTAATCTCCTTTAAGGCTTCAGAAATCGTTTTAACAATCTTTTCGGTCGCCATCTGGAGCTCTGGAGACAG
>CAZRIK010000120.1:0-4839 GCA_964600125.1 uncultured Candidatus Bathyarchaeia archaeon | reverse complement strand
ACGAGCTGGAGGCGCACCTTGACCCTCCTCAGCTCTGGGATGTTGCGGGTTTCGCCGTTAATCAACGCCAAGTTGCCGTTGGAGAAGTGGCAGGAGGGATTCAGCCTCATGGAGGAACGGAAAGCCCTCAAGGTCCTCCTCGTCCCACAGTGATTATGGGGCAAATCTTTAAACCGCCAACGCCTTGTCGTAACCAAATAGACACCGAAAGAAAGGGTCGTGAACGGAGCTCCAGCAGCAAGGTTCATGCAACGCCTAAGAAAGGTGCTCGAAGAAGAAATAACGGAAAACCAATAAACGAGACTCAATGTAAACATCATTGTTGGTGGCTACAGAATGGTTGAACCGTCACGTTACGACGTTGCCGTAATAGGCGCAGGCATAGGTGGGTACGTTTCAGCGATCCGTTCAGCCCAGCTCGGGAAAACGGTTATTTTAATCGAGAAAGACGCCGTGGGTGGCACGTGCCTGAACCGAGGATGCATCCCCACGAAGACGCTTCTGGCAACAACCAGTTTCCTAGACAAGGTTGCCAAGGCAGAAGAACTCGGCGTGCATTTTGAAGGTTTAAGGGTCGATTTCGGAAGGGTCATGGCGAAGAAAGACGCTGTCATCAGCCGCCTGATTCAGGGCGTGGAGCACCTGATAAAGAAGAACAAAGTAACTTTGGTTAAGGGGAAGGCGGCTCTTGTTTCCAGAAACCAGATTCTTGTCCAGAAGCCAAATGGAGAAGAAGAAACTGTCTTTGCCGAAAACATAATCATTGCAACGGGGTCAGAGGAGCCTAAGCCTTCGTACGCAACGGTTGATGAAGACAAAATCCTGACAAGCAGAGGAGCCTTAAACCTCACGAAATGCCCAGAGAGCCTAGCCGTCATTGGCGACGACATGTTCGGAATCGAGTTTGCAGCGATTTTCAGGGCATTAGGGTCAAATGTTAAAGTTTTTGAGCCTTCCCCAAGCCTTCTCTCCAAGCTTGACGCCGACGTAGGCAGGTACTACGAAAGGGTCTTCAGGAAGAGAGGAATCGAAGTCCACGTTGACTCGTCCATGAAATCAGTCAAGGTTGAACCAGACGGAAAGGTCGGAATAGACGCTGCAATCAAGGGAACAGAAACTCACGTAGTGGTCGAGAAGGCGCTTATCGCTGACGCTCGACATCCCGCAACTTTGGGTTTAGGTTTAGAAGCCATCGGCGTGACACTGAAGGGCGGCTTTGTCGTCGTGGACAATCATCAGAGAACCAGCGTCCCGAACATCTACGCGGTCGGAGACGTTACAGGCGGGAAAATGCTTGCGCACGTAGCCTATGCAGAGGGCGTTGTTGCAGCTGAAAACGCGGCTGGAAAAGGGTCAACCATGGACCACAAAACCGTTCCTGTCTGCTTGTATTGTGAGCCAGAAATCGCGTGCGTAGGGTTATCCGAAGACGAGGCGAAACAGCGGGGACACGACGTGTCGACTGGAAAGTTCCAGTTGCTGGCAAGCGGCAGAGCTTTGACCTTAGGCGAAACGGACGGGTTCGCAAAGGTTGTCTGCGACCGAGAAACAGGCGAGATTCTGGGAGTCCACCTGATTGGTCCTCACGCGACTGAGCTGATTAGTGAAGCTGCCTTAGCCATAAAACTGGAATGCACGAACGAGGAGATTGGCGGACTGGTTCATCCGCACCCAACCATAAGCGAAGCCCTCATGGAAGCAGCTAGGGCAGTCTCAAATAAGGCGATACACATCTAAAGCGAATGAAAGTGACACGCAATGAAGGCGAAAGAAAATTACTTACGGGCAGCTGAGATGACGGGTCCAGAATGGATTCCGTGCACCATCTCAGTTTCTCAGCCTGTTTGGCACAAGTACCGCGAGCAGCTGCGGGACCTTGTTCAGAAACATCCAACGCTGTTTGATGAGTACCAGAGGGGGAACCGAGACTACGACGACTTCGGAGTCCGCCGCAAAGGAAACACCATCACGGACGAGTGGGGCTGCGTGTGGTCGTTTCTGGCAGACGGGCTTCAGGGACAAGTGGTTAAGCATCCTCTAGAAGACTTGAAGCTACTTGCTTCATTCAAACCTCAGGACCCGATTCAGTTGAACAACGTGCCCGGAGAGGGTTATCCGCCTTATCCGAACAGTTTCGAGATGGCTATGGACTACCTTAAAAAAGCAAAAAAAGAGGATAAACTTGCGGTTGGTTCTTGCCCTCACGGCTTCATGTTTCAGCGGCTTTACTATCTGCGGGGATTCACAAACTTGATGAAGGATTTTGTTTTGCAGCCCCCTGAACTCAATAAACTGGTCGACGTTGTTCTTGACTACAACATGAAGCTCATCCGCAGGTGGCTCGAAGTTGGCGTGGACCTTCTCAGCTGCGGCGACGACGTTGGGATGCAGGACAGGCTGGTCATTAATCCGCGGATGTTCCGTAAATACTTGGTTCCCGCCTATTCAACGATGTTTGGGGCTGCACGGGAACACGGAGTCCACGTTTTCCTTCACAGCGACGGGCACATACTCGAGGTAGCTGAAGACCTAGTTAAGGCTGGAGTGACAATACTGAACCCTCAGGACCTCGTCAACGGCGTCGAAAACATAAAGAATAATCTTAAAGGACGAGTGTGCATCGACATAGACATCGACAGGCAAAAAGTGGTTCCCTTCGGAAAACCAGCTGCAATAAAAAGACACGTACGCAACGTTATTTCAGCGCTTAATTCGCCTGAAGGAGGACTCATGATCACCGCAGGCATTTATCCGCCTACTCCTTTAGAAAACATCGAATCTCTCTGCGAAGCTTTGGAAGAAGCTGGCGCTGGACCTAGGTCTTAATTTACGATTTATGAAGGAACCCTACAACAACGTTTTCTGGAGAAGAAAGGAATGGTTGAATATTTTTATGTCGTAAACGAAGACGACGAAATTATTCGTAAAGCCACAAGGGAAGAATGCCACTCAAACCATAGCCTAATCCACAGGTCGGTTTACATCTTCGTTGTCAACGGCAAGAACGAGGTCTTCCTCCAGAAGCGGTCGCTGCGCAAGGACCTTTACCCAGGATACTACACGGGCTCAGCAACGGGGCACGTGGACTACGGCGAAGAGTACGACGAGGCGGCTGAAAGGGAACTCAAAGAGGAACTTGGCATCGCTCCCCCGCTGCTGCAGCTTGGCAAAGTTAAAAGCTTCACAAAAAATGAGCGGGAAATCTCGATGCTTTACATCTGCCGTTATAATGGGTTGGTCAATTTTAACACTGACGAGGTGACTGAGGGAGGCTTTTTCAGCATAGAAGACATCAAACGCAGCGTCAAGACGGGAGAAAAAAAGTTCGCAGACGGGTTCAAAGTGGCTTTCAGAGAACTGTTGAAACACATGGGGAACCAAAACCGCAAAGACTAAAAAGAAAAACGTCCTCATTTGAGTGCAGCTTAGGGTTTGCAGGTATAGTTTCTTGGGAACCAGCGTATTCTCTCTTCTGACCGAAAAAGTCCGCAATGCATTATCAGAGATGGGATTGTCTTCGCCCACTGAGCCACAAACGAAGGCTATTCCGCCAATTCTTGACGGCGAGAACATTCTACTTATAGCGCCTACTGGAAGCGGAAAGACAGAAGCTGCGTTGCTTCCAGTTTTTTCTCGATTTTTTGAGGCACTAAGCAAAGAGGGAATCTCGATTCTGTACATTACTCCGCTTCGCGCCTTGAACAGGGACATGCTCAAGAGGGTTTCAGGGTGGGCGCAAATCCTCGGCTTGACCGTTGAGGTGCGGCACGGAGACACAGCGACCAAGGTTCGCCGAAAACAGGCTTTGAAGCCTCCGAACATGCTTCTGACGACTCCCGAAACCCTTCAAGCCATCCTTCCAGGCGGGCTGATGAAGAAAAATCTCAGCGATGTACGCTTCGTCATCGTTGATGAGGTCCATGAGCTCGCTGAAGACAGGCGTGGAGTCCAGCTTACTCTTGCGCTTGAGAGGCTAAGGGAGGTTGCAGGTCACGAGTTTCAGAGGATAGGGTTGTCTGCAACAGTTGGGAATCCGAAGGAAATGGCTTCCTTCATCGCTGGAACCGACCGCCCAGTGAGGGTTGTTGAGGCTTTTCCTCCGAAAAGCTACAGTTACACAATCGAATGTCCCGTGCCCGACCAGCAAGATTACGATTTGGCTGGAGACCTCAACATTGCTCCTGAAGCTGCTGCGCGGATTAGGCGTATTCTTGACCTCGTGAACAGCCACGTTTCGACTTTGGTTTTCGTCAACAGCAGAACCAACGCTGAGATGCTTGGGCACAAGCTCAGGGAATTGTCCAAAGACATAGCGGTTCACCATGGGTCTCTGTCAAGAGAGGAAAGGACCGCCATGGAGGACAGGTTCAAGGACGGAGCCCTGAAAGCCCTCATCTGCACAAGCACCTTGGAGCTAGGCATCGACATAGGCAACGTCGACTTCGCAGTCCAGTACCTTTCGCCACGGCACGTTTCAAGCCTCATCCAGCGGGTGGGAAGAAGCGGGCACAGACTGGACAAAGTCTCTCAAGGCGTCGTGGTGACGGCTTTTCCTGACGACACGCTGGAAGCCATAGCCTCGGTGAGACGGGCGTACCTGAACCTTTCGGAGCCGATTCGTTTCCACGAAAACTGTTTGGACGTTCTGGCTCACCAGATTGCGGGAATTTTGATGGACAAGGGCAAAACCACGGTCGACGAAGCTTACGGCATCATCCACAGGGCATACGCTTATCGTAACCTGTCTAAGGCGAAGTTTCTCGAAGTTGTTAAGTATCTCCAGGCGCTTAGGGAGCTGTGGATGGAAGGAGACGTTTTGGGCAAAACGGAGAGGACGAG
>CAZRIK010000119.1:0-4998 GCA_964600125.1 uncultured Candidatus Bathyarchaeia archaeon | reverse complement strand
GCCTCCTAAGCCGATGGTCCTGGGTTCAAATCCCAGCGGGCCCGCTATCCGTGGCGAACATCGCTTATTAGCTTGTGGTTTTTGGGGACAAAATTTTAGGTTGGCGGTTCGGGTTCCACTATAACGGCTGTTCCCGTGGCTGAGATGACGATAACGCTTAGAAGGTCGGATGACTCCATGTCCAGACCGATGACGGCGTTTGCACCCATCTGCTGAGCTTGCTCCCTCAATCGCTGTATGGCTTCGACTCTGGCCTTCTCTATCTCGTAGGTGAAGGCTGAAACCTCGCCCCCGACCATCGACTGTATGCCTGCCACGAATTTGCCGCCCACTCCACGAGTCCTAGCCGTCATGCCTGTCACTATTCCAAGGACTCTTTTGACTTTGTAGCCTGGAACAGAAGGCGTAGTCACTACAAGAAACTCTGTTGATACGGGTTGCGAACCGATGGTGGCTCCGCAGCTCGTGCAGAACCTTGTCCCTTCAGGCATTTGCGCCCCACAATTTTGGCAGAAAGGCATCCACACTCACCTAGAACATTTTCTGTTTCATCAATCATATATGCGTTTTCAGATGTCGAGTATGAACTTTAGGGCGACTTCTCCGGGGGCTTCTTTGACCTCCATGCGGTGGTAAGTGACAGCTTTCACGCCGACCTTTTGCTTGTGTCTTTCAGGATCATAAGGTTCTCCGTAAACCTTCGCTTCGAACCTGAAGCCGTCTTTGGCTTGTTGAATTTCGTTGATTCTGAACTTTGACAAAAGCATTCCTTCAACCTCGAACATGACGAGGAGTCGTTCAAGCCAATCATAAAGCAGAGCTTGCTTGTCCGCCCCCTTTGCTGCAATAGTCTTTTCATTTATGGGTTTTATGGTTTTTGTGTCAGTCATGGTTTCAAACATGGCCAGAGCCGCGTTCTCGAAGGCTTCAGCCAAGTCCTCGCCGTATGCAGCGATGTAAGCGTCTGCAGTGTGCTCGAGGAACTCGAATTTCTTCTTTTTTTCGGGCATGGGCGTGAACTCTCATGTTGAAGGGCTTGTGAGACAATATTTATGTTACCGACCGTTATAAAAATAGATTATAGCATCATTAAGACCACAATGAAAGGAGAAGATAAAATGCCCAGTGTACTCGTCACGTATGATTCGCAGTCAGGAAACACCGAGAAGGCAGCGGTTCTGGTGGCTGAAGGCGTAAGGCAAGTGGAAGGAATCGACTGTGTCCTCAAAAGGGTCGACGAGGTTTCCTTGGACGACCTCTCGAAAGCGGACGGAATAATCGTAGGTTCGCCGACTTATTATGGGACCATGAGCGCAAAAATTAAGGCGCTCCTCGACAAAAGCGTAGGCCTCCACGGCAAGCTTCAGGGAAAGGTCGGAGCAGCCTTCACGACTTCAGGCGGAACCGCGACAGGCGCAGAAACCACGATACTCTCGATACTGCAGGGGCTCCTAATTCATGGTATGATTATTCAGGGCAATTCGAACGCCCAACACTATGGGCTGGCAGTAGTCAGAGCGCCGAAAGAGAAAGATAAAGCCGCATGCATAGAGTTCGGAGCCAGAATTGCCAATCTAACAGCTAAAATAGCTGACAAAGAATAGACACTAAGCGTCCAAACTTTTTTTTAATTTTTACAAGTTTACCGATTTCTGAATAACCTACTTTTTTTCTAGATTATTGTTGATCCGTCTTTTTGTGGGATGCTGGTTACAGGTTTCAAAAATCTTTTACATAGCCTCGGACATAATCTTAAGAGATTATATAACGAAATAATTGAATAGTAATTGTGTTGGGGTTGTTATGAAAGCTGTTGTCTTGGCGGCTGGCGAAGGTAAAAGGCTGCGTCCTCTCACTTACACCCGTCCTAAACACATGATTCAGGTGGCTGGGAAACCGCTCCTTGAGCATCTCCTTTCCGCACTGAAAGAGGCGGCTTTAACGGACATCGTGATGGTTGTCAACTACAAGGCTGAACGAATCAGAGAATACTTCGGAGACGGCGGAAGTTTTGGCTTAAAAATCGAGTATGCCCACCAAAAGGAGATGAAGGGGACAGCTGACGCCTTCGGCATGGCGGAAAATCACGTTAAAGGCGACTTCGTAGCAGTTTATGGAGACCTGCTCGTTACTTCTGACGCAATTAAAGCAGCTCTTAAGCTGCATAAAAAAGAGAAGCCAGCCGTCACGATGACCATTCTGCACGTTGAAAGACCCGAAGAGTACGGCGTCATAAACGTTGACGGAACCAAAGTAACGGGAATCGTGGAAAAGCCTTCAGCAGAGGTCGCGGCGGGAAACCCGATTAACGCGGGAGTCTACGTGTTCTCTCCAGAAATCTTCGAAACCATAAAACGAACAAAAGACTCTCCGAGGGGCGAACAGGAAATCACTGACTCGGTCCGAATGCTCGTCGAGGCTGACAGAAAGGTCGTCGCAGCCGAAATTTCGGGCAAAGAGTGGCGTGACGTTGGGAGACCTTGGGACCTTCTGGAAGCGAATGCACATGTACTTACAAAAACTAAGCCCGAAATATTGGGCGAGGTCGAAGAAAACGTGCATCTTGCTAGCTCCGTGTTCGTTGCTGAACATGCCAGAATCCGTTCAGGCGCCTACATTGAGGGTCCAACATACATTGGCGAAGGCAGCGACATCGGACCAAACTGCTACATCAGACCCCACACAAGCATAGGCAGAGGCGTCCGCGTCGGAAACACCTGCGAAATAAAGAACTGCATCATAATGGACAAAACCCACATCGGGCACCTTTCATACATCGGCGACAGCGTCATCGGAGAAGACTGCAACATCGGCGCGGGAACAATCACCGCGAACCTTCGGCTAGACGTCAAACCCGTCAAGATGGTCGTAAGGGACGAGCTTGTCGATTCGGGCAGACTGAAATTGGGCGTAATGATGGGCGACGACGTGAAGACGGGGATTGGGTCGCTGCTGATGCCGGGCGTCAAGATTGGCTGCAACAGTTGGATTGGACCGAACGTTATTGTGAACCGCGACGTGCCGTCAGACACAATCCTGATTGTTGAGCAGCATCTCAGCCAGATGAGCCGTTAATTGTTTGTTTTGCCCCAGAATAGGGAAAGGTAATAAGGCTGATGTCCCGAGAATACTCTTGGACTGATGCAGATGTCTGTTGCTGAAAGAAGGTACGTCAACGAAATCGCGTCGCTTGTAGACAGAAACATCATGGTCATCACAACTGACAATAAAACATACACCGGAACCCTCCTTGGCGTGAACACGGAAAACCTCAGCCTTGTCCTCGGAAACGCGAAAGACCCCGAAGGCAAAGTCATCCCGAAAATGGTGATAAGCGGAAGCATCGTCGCCAAAATCTTGTCCGTTGAGAAAGCCTTCGACCTCAGCGGGCTCGCGGAGAGGCTCGAAAGGGTGTTCCCGCGGATGGTGAAGCTCTACGAAAAAGAAGGGTTCATCTGGGTTATGGACCGCGTCAAAGTGACCGAACAAGGCGTTGTCGAAGGCTCAGGACCAGCAGCCGAAAGGGTGCAGAAGGTTCACGCCCAATTCATAAGCGAAGCCAAGGGAGAGTGAACATCCAAAAAACCATGACTGGCAAGATTGCCTAGTCTGCACCATAATTTTTCCTTTTTAAGCATAAGTTTTCGGTTTGATGTAATTTATGTGCGCTTACAAAAAATTCGCTGATTATTACGACCTAATCTATAAAGGAATTGTAAACTACGAGAATGAATGCCAAATTCTGAAGGCAATCTTTGAGAAATACTACCTTAAAGAGCCAAAGTCAATTCTTGATTTAGGGTGCGGCACAGGCTCTCACACGGTTCCATTGTCAGAGTATGGTTACAATGTCACTGGGATAGATATCTCGCCTGTTATGATAAAGAAGGCAAGAGGAAAGGCTGAAAAGGAAAACATTAACGCCAAATTCCTTGTTCAAGACATGAGTAGATTGAACTTAAAGGTAAAATTTCAATGCGCGGTCTGCATGTTTGGAGCGTTCGGGTACCTTCTCACTGGCGAAGACATAGCTGATTTCCTGTCGGGTTTATGCAAACACCTTGAAGAAGCTGGAATTTTCGTCTTTGAGTACTGGAACATCGGCGGGTTAAAGCCCTCGCCATACAAGTCGTGGATGAAGACGCAAGATGAAAATGTTACCATTTATCGCATGTCGGAGTCAAACTTCGACCGAGGGACAAACGTGCTGAAC
Source organism: uncultured Candidatus Bathyarchaeia archaeon (assembly GCA_964600125.1). GTDB lineage: Archaea > Thermoproteota > Bathyarchaeia > Bathyarchaeales > DTEX01 > JAGTRI01. Next base: position 785 of record CAZRIK010000119.1, on the reverse strand, counting down.
ATCGAAATGCATTTTGTCGTACTCAGCAAAGACAAGCCAGCAGAAACATTCACAGAATACCACAAAATAAGATGCTATACACTGGAGGAAATAGAAAATCTCCTTAAGAGTAACGGATTCGAGCCTGTTTTCGCCTACGATTGGGGCACAAAAGACATTTCGTGCCTGAAAGCTCCCGAGAAAGAAACATTCCGCACATTGATGGTTTCACGAAAGAAGGATTAATTTCTGAATAGGTCTCGGTAAACCTGTTAGTCGAAAGAAAGAAAGAAAAGATCCATTTTTTTATTTCGATGCTACTTGAAACCTTTGAAAAATTTTGCTTCTGCCTCAAACATTTCGTCGACCATTCTGCGAATCTCGTCTATGGACAGCAGGGCGCTGGTCAACGGGTCCATGAGAACAGCTTGGAACGCCAAATCCCTGTCTTTTTCGACCGCAGCCAAGACTCCGAGCTCCTGAACGTTGATGTTTGTCCTGTTCAGGGCAGCGCACTGCGACGGTAGCTTACCTACGTAGCACGGGTGAATTCCGTTCTTGTCAATCAAGCACGGAACCTCGACGCAGCTGCCCTGCGGCAAGTTCGTGATTAAGCCGTTGTTTTTTACGTTGCCGTTTATCTGCGTCGGTATTCCGGTTTCCATCGCGTAGATTATGCCTGAGCAGTACTCGCCGCTTCTGCGGAGCGGAATCACCTCGTCGCTTTCTATTATGCGCCTCATCTCTTCGTCCTGCCTCTTACGCCCTTCACCCGCGTTCCTAGACCTGGTCGTTGGGTCAGAGAG
>CAZRIK010000118.1:0-5046 GCA_964600125.1 uncultured Candidatus Bathyarchaeia archaeon | reverse complement strand
GACCTTGAAAATGTCGGCGTAGACCCAGAATACGTTGAAGTCCATTTTGGCAATAAGGCAGCGCCCAGGTTCTTCGCTTGGGTTATCCCCTTAAGCGAAAACAAGGTAAGAGTCGGCTTAGGATGTAAAGGCGAAAATCCCAAGGAACACCTTAACGAATTTGTTAGAAGACGTTTTGGGATTGAAAAAAACTTGGGACGTGGGGATATTCGTTCTGGCTTAATCATTACTGGAGGTCCTGTCGACAGAACCTTCAGCGACCGATTCCTCGTTGTCGGCGACGCAGCGGGTCAGGTGAAGCCCACGACGGGCGGTGGAGTCATCCTCGGAGGAATATGCGCCTCAATTGCTGGACGAATCGCAGCTGAAGCTGTAGAATGCGGGAATTTCTCATCGTCTTTTCTCAGTCAATATGAAGATTTATGGAGGAATGAGCTTGGCAAGGACTTTAGGTTGATGCTGTTGGCTAGAAAGGTTGTGAACCGTCTTTCAGACAAAGCCATGGATAAGCTTTTCAACGCCGTGGTTGAAGAGAACCTTCAGGGACTTTTCTCTGCCGAGGGCGACATTGACTTCCAAAGCGCCGTCATCTTGAAGATGCTAAAGAAGAAGGAGGTTCTCGGAGTCTTACCCTCCTTTCTAAGAGCGATTATTCCTTTTTAGCCAAAATTTTTTGGACAAACAGAGAATAGCATATATATGGACGAATTCTGTAATTATGCCGTCTCGTTTGAGGTGCTGCTGATGAGCGAAGCCAAAAAAGTCTCGATGCCCATGTGCACATCGTGCAACAGAATAATCGGTCCCGGAGCAGAAGCAACCAAGTTCCCGTGCCCGAGCTGCGGAGAAATAATAATCTGGCGATGCGCCAAATGCCGAGAGTTCAGACGGACCTACAGATGCCCAAAATGTGGCTTCCAAGGACCCTAACATAGACCCTGCACTTTTAATAGTCTTTATGGTTTCCTTTTATGCCTAATGATGATTATTATTGACACTGTTGCCGTAATGATCATAGCGAGGACTATCAGGACGGTGGTTGTGATGCCGGAGAAAAAGATTTTCAGGCTGACCGAGAAGTCTTCTATGCTGCTGCCTGTGACATCGTAGTAGGCTTCATACTGCGTCATCCCGTCTTGCATGTATCCCCCCGTCAGCTGCGATGGCGTAATTGGGGTAACGACCAAATCGTATTCACTTCTAATTTGGTTATTAATCGCTATGTAAATGGTTGAGGAGGAAGATTCGGAAGCGGAGACGATTCTACCCGAGTAACCCGTAATTTCTTTCAGGCTAATAATCTGTTCTTGGTCGAGAACTAACTTTATGATTCCGCCGCCACAGAATATTCGAATGGACCAGCCGCCCTCTTTCTCCAAGCCTATTGACATAGTGTAGTTATAACGATTCGACAGCATTGAAGCCAGAATCTGCTTGAACCCCTGAGATGGCAGACTTTCCATGAAAATGTCTCTCAACTCAGTTGAAGAAGAGTTCGCTGTAAAATCAAAGCTTAACACTCCCAACTCGCCCGAAGTAGGAATAGTATATGACAGCAGAGGTAGACCAAAATCTCTCTCTAATTCATTGACTATCTTGTAGGCAATAGACATTCCTTGATTCTCACTGACCTTCGACTCGTTCAAACTAATTGTGACGCCAGTGGACTCAGCTCCTGAAAAAAACTGGACAGTTATACCTAAACCCAAGAAACTTGGTTCGCTTTGGAAATCGAATAAATTTAACGGGCGACCCAAATTCCTGAAAGTGAACCATGCCGTTGCACGACAATCCAGTGAAGGGTCAACATCCAAAATTAATGTAATACTTTCTGTGTAATCGGGCTCTGCAGCTGTCAGGAACACTTTTTGGGTACATATTATCAAAACGATAATAATGATTGCGAATTTTGAACGCATGCACATTGTCTCCCTTCCTATCCTAAGTTATATATCCGATTAGATATATAATATTAACAGCGGATTGGCATCGTCTTTCTAGTAAACGCTTGGAGAAGGTGGATAAGTGTATCGGGAACAGCAGCTTGCCACGATGTTCACGGTTCTTCTGTCGGCAATCTGTTTCGTTGCTGTTTTCATTTGTTATTGGTACCCGTTCCAATCTGCGCTGATCATGTGGTCAGTTGTTTCGGTCATAATCAGCTTCATCTTGGCAAAGAAACGGCTGAGAAAGATGGGTCTGTCGTTCGTGCTCAACGCTTTCTTCATAGTTCCTCTTGCATTGTCAATGAAGGATGCACCGACTATAGAGATTCAGGAAATACTGGCGTTCGCTGCTGTATCAATGATTGTGGTAACTTTATCTGCAATCCTTTTGGAAAGGAAGCTTCGTAGGTCGCCTATTGTTAGGGTTCTCCAGCTCGCGAAAAGGTTCATTAAAGTAAGAAGATTGCGGATAGCCCTGAGCTTGTTATCAATATCAGTGTACGCAGCGAGCATAACGGTAATGAGTCCCGTTCTCGAATCCTTGAGTCTTTTCTTCATTTCAGGCATAGCAATCTGTGTAATAATGAACACCGTGTTGAGCGACGTCCATCAGAAGAAAAACGAATTCTTGACCCTAGCCGTAGTAGGACTTAACCCAGACCATTTCGTGGGTCTCGTCTTGGCTGAGGCTCTGATCATGAGTTTCATAGGCGGAGGAATCGGCTACGGCGTTGGCTTCTGGATCGAGTACCTAATATCTTCCCCATTGCCAGAATTCAGATTATTGCTGATGACTATGGTTGAGGTAATCCTCGTATCCAACATGGTTGGGTTCGTCGCATCCATCATCCCCGCATCGAGAGCTTCGATGATGATGACTCCGTCATTGCTCAAGAGGTGGTGGCGCGAAGCCCAGCCTTCGGTCGGGTGGCCTCCCAAGTGGACTTTCGCGGTACCTGTTAAAGTCACTGAAGACAACGTGGAAGACTTTCTGTTTTTCTACATGAAGAGACTGCCTTTGTCTGAAAGGTTCACCGAGAACATTGAAAGAGTCTACGACTTTCGACTTGAATACCCTGACCTCGAACAATCTGACCAGATGAAGGTGTGGAAGCTTGCTTTCAAGTACTCGTACGGCGATGGAACCCATACGCTGGAAGCAGCAAACGATCTAGTCGCATTCAAAAGCCTCGAAAGCAACGAAATCAAGATTACGCTGACGATCAGGGTAATAGACTACAACGACCCTCAACTCGCCCAAAGAATGGACAAATATCTAGAGATGATCGGCTCAGTGTTCAGAATGCTAGCATTTGAGTGGACAAAAGGAACCGAATCCCATTGATACTTTTGTTCACCAGCTCTAAACCTCAAGTTCTAAAGAAAGTTCCATTGAATTAATAAATCAACAGAAAATTTGCATTACAAAACGGAAGTTTTTTCCAAATAAGCATTGTCACTCAAACGGAAAATCGTAACGTCACACAAAACAGAAAGGGTCCAAGACAGCATTTGTTGGTCAAACAAAAAATTCTATTGTTGAACAAATCAGACCAGACAAGCCAATGGAAACTTTTAAGCCCGTATAAATAAAGAAGGGAAGGATGAAAGAAGGCTGGAAGATGAAGGCACTCGTTAAGTATGCTTCTGGACCAGGAAACGTCGAAATCAGGGATATTCCTGAACCTTTCCCTAGACCTGACGAGGTCAAGATTAAGGTTAAGGCGGCGGGAATCTGCGGGTCAGACCTCCACATCTACGACGGAGACATTAAGCTTCTGATGAGACTCCCAGTTGTCATTGGCCATGAATTAAGCGGAGTCATAACGGAGGTTGGCTCAAGCGTGTCCGAGTTCGAACTTGGCGAAAGAGTCAGCAGCGAAACCTCCGCCCAAGTCTGCGGCACGTGCATTCCTTGCCGAACAGGAAACTACAACGTTTGCGAACAGAAACGCCTAATCGGGTACTGGTTCAACGGCGCTTTCGCCAAGTACTGCGTGGTTCCAAGCTGCCTAGTTCACCGCTTACCCGACAACGTGAGCTTTGTTGGAGGCGCACTTTGCGAGCCCCTGATGTGCTGCGTGAATGGGGTTCTCGAGAAAACAGCAATCTCGCCCGGAGACACAGTCGTCGTGGCAGGACCAGGCGCCATTGGGCTTTTAAGCCTGCAGCTGGTCAAGGCAGAGGGCGGATTCGTGGTTCTGTGCGGAACATCAGCCGACGAAAGCAGGCTTGCTCTCGGAAAGAAGCTGGGAGCAGACGTGACAATAGACGTTGAGGACGAGAATCCGCGGGAAACAGTCTCAAAATTGACCGAAGGCGAAGGCTGCGACGTTTTTCTGGAATGCTCAGGCTCCCCGAGCGCCGTCCGCATGGGGCTGAACCTTGTTCGGCGCGGCGGACAGTACACTCAGCTCGGCTTAGCTGGACGCCCGTTTGAGCTCGATTTTGACCTCGTCGCATACAAGGAACTGACCGTGAAAGGGATGCTGGGGCAAAGGTGGACAGCGTGGAAACGCGGCATGGAACTGCTGGAAAAAGGTCTAGTAAAAACTGAAGAACTAGTCTCCGACATCCTGCCTTTAACAAAGTGGCAAGAGGGCTTCGAAAAGATGAGACGCAGAGAAGGCATAAAAATAATCTTGGACCCGCAAGAATGCTAAGTTAGCTCCTCTCACGTTAAAATGAAAAAGTTTCTGCTTTAACCGTTGTTATCAGGCAGCAAACTGCAAAAGCGTGCAAACTACGATGAGTGCCACAGAAAAGATCACGATTACCTCTGGCCTGACCCGTATCCCCGGAGTGTCTTCCTCGAAAAACCTGAGCAAGCCCGCGCCAGCAGACGGCATCGGAGCCAAGTCTTTCCTTTTTTGCCTTCTGAAACCCATTACGCATCATTCCAGAGGATAGTTCCTCGAATAAAGTTGGAACAATGACTAATTAAGTTTATGTTTTTGGTGTCCCGACGCGTCTCGGATTTCAGCCATGGCGCTTGACCCCTTTTCTTTTAAAGGTTATCGAAAGTCTTTTTTAACCTTAAACAGAAATATAGAGTATGCAGACAAGGTTTATTTTTATTACTGGCGGCGTCATTTCTGGC
>CAZRIK010000117.1:0-5064 GCA_964600125.1 uncultured Candidatus Bathyarchaeia archaeon | reverse complement strand
CGAACAGGATCGTTTTTCCATAACCCTTCCCAGTACCCACCTATTTCACCTCCACGGTCCCTTCTGAACCGTTGACAATCATTTTTTGTCCAGTCTTTATTTTACTGACATCAATCTTGTCTACGCACGGAATTTCGCTAATTATACAGCCTACTGCTATGATTGTGTCGATTTGCTCGTTCACTATTGCCGCTGGAGCCGTGTTGTTTTTCTTCATCCTATACATTGTATAGGATCCCACTGTAGAACCTTTGCCAGTTGGAAACACCAGAATCTTTCCAGTTATTGATTGCCCCTCAAGTTCGTGCCCAACCTCGACAACTTTGCCAGTGTCAGGGTCAACGCCCCCATAAAATGAAATTCCGCCTTTAGTTACTATCGCTTCTCCTTCAGCAATGCCTTTGTAGATTTTTCGCCCTTTTAACTTCATTTTGTCGCCTCCTCGACACATTCTACGATTGATCCAATTTTCACTTTGAATTTATTTGTTGCACGGCCATAATAGCATGCTTTAGCAGAATCTACCATCATGCCCCTGAAGCGTCCTTTAATTGGAGCTACAACGCAGCATGTATCCGCTGCGAATTTTGCTCCAGCATCTTCAATTATTTTGGAATAACCTGCTTCATCGGCAATTCTCTTTATGGGTCGAGCTGTAGTAATCCAAAATTCCTTCTTAACTTTCTTTCCCTTCAACAGACTCGCGATTCTTTCTATTTCATTAATTGAAGCGTGAGGACAGCCAACACTAACAAAGTCTATTTCTAGACCTTCGTCAACAAGTTTAGATCGGGCTTTTTCTAAGTCCTCTTGACCAATCTCGAAAGCATTGCCACTTGGTTTCGGATATCTGTCACACTCAGGGGTGATGCCTTCCATGTGGAATAGTGCTGTCCCACCGTAAGTGGCAACAGAGGCACAGAATGACTTAAGCTCTTCAACGGTGGCAGCAGGGATTCCTGTGATATAGGGGGTCTTTTTTCCTACTTCAATTAATTTATCACCGATTATTTTTCCTAACACGCCGAATTCGTCAGTGCCTTTGACTCGAGCGTTTACCTTGAACGAAACTTGACCATGACGATTTTCGTCCAAGTGATAACCGTATTTGGGTGTTTTTCCAGTTAAAGCTGAAGCCAATGCACTTGGTCCTCCCTCACGATTAGTGCGAGCACCAATAACGGAGTTTGCATAACACACAGCACTACTTTCAGCCCATGCGATATGTTGCCCAAAATGTGGAACATTCCCAATAAAATATGGCGTGCACGAACATGTGGTAATTATGCCCATTTTGGCAAAGGCATCAATTACGCGATTCTGGTTCTTGGCAAATTCTTCATTTATTCCTAATGCCTGCCAGTTTTCGCGATCCATTCCTGCAGGATTCAAAGTCGTTAAAACTTTAACCATTCCATCTTCAGCCATTTTGCTAAGGAATTCGAGTCCTGCTTCGCCAAGGTTCGCGTAGGAAACCCCAGCTACCTGAACACCGTAAACATCAATCATGCATTCAGCGTCAAAAATTTCACCTAATGTGGTTAATATTTCCATTGATTTCTGAGCTGCTTTACCTTGCTTGCCATCCAGCATGTCTTGCTCTTCTGGTGATATTTTCATTATCTTCCAATCCTTGTGTTAAAAATATTTTTTTGTTTCTACTTTTGGGAATTCTACGACGTCAAAACTCTTTCCTTTGACCACGAGCGGTTTGGTTAAGTCAAACCCGATTTTCGTAGTCATGTTTGTTCCAGGTTCAGCACTAGGATCTAGACTGCTTCCTTGTTCTTTGTCTTTAATAATCATTCGGACATCTCCTTGAAAGCGAGTTGCCATTGCCCATTCTACAGATAGAGATTTGTAAATGTCGATATCTTTGTCTACCACAAAAACATGTTTGCAACTTCCATGTCCGGCGAAACCGCCTTCTATTGCCTTTTTGCCATCTTCTTCCGATTTTTTGTCAATTTGAATGATTGCATGTAACCAAGAACATCCACCAGGACTTACGTTTACATCCAGGCACTTCACGCCTCTTTCATTTACTTTTTTGAAAATTGTGGGTTCACGTGGCATTCCCATTAATATTTTGTGTTCGAGCGCGCCTGGCAACAAAGCTTGCCATATTGCGTCCTTTCTGTGAGTGATTTTTTTGACTTCAAAAACAGGTTCTTCCCGAACCACGTCGTACGTTTCCGTTAAATCGACAAAAGGACCCTCAGCGTGCCTTTCTTTCAAATAAGCACGCCCCTCTAAAACAAATTCTGCTTCAGCGGGAACCAAGAGTTCACTTGAATACGCTTTGACGACTTTGAGCGGCTCTAGCGCGTTTGCTATTTGCAGCTCGTCAATTCCAATGTCCACGGAGGTTGCCCCAGCAATTAAGACGTTGGGTGTGTTCCCTACGCAAAAAGCTACGTCCAATTCGCCGTTTCTTTCCAAGAACTGGTAAAAATGGCGACCCTTTACCGCCCTCACCGCAAATTTGTCCTTGGAGAACTGCATTGCACGGTGAAAATCCAAGTTCTGCCCATATTCAGGGTCTCTGGTAACAACCACTGCGGAGCTGATGTAGTTCCCGCCGTCTTTTTCGCAGTGGAACAGAATTGGCAATTTATCCAAATCCATGTCTGATTCGATGACTTCCTGGCAAGGAGCTTTAAAAACTGTCTCTGGTTCTGAGCGTTCAGAGATAGCCCTAGAAAGCATTGGGATAAGGTCTGCTGGGGTCACGCCGAAATACTCAGCTATTACGTTTTTGGTGCAGAACATGTTGCCAGCGACCCGGAATTCAGATTCCTTGACATTGTTGAAGACTACTGGGGTCGGCTCAATTTCCTTCATGATTCCAGAGATTTCTAATCTCTTCGAAACTGGGACATCCACTTTTTTAAGAATGCCTTTCTTCTCGATTTTTTCTAGATATTCTCTAAACCCCATAAATTTTCATCTCAGGATTTTCTTTATCATAATACTCTGGGCGTGCATAAAAAAGTATTGTGTTTTACAAAGAATTAGATCTATTATCAGTTTGATGCGGCTAGCTAGCTAACTTGGCATGGGAGAGATCGCCAAAGTTCGAGGCGTTGAATTGGGAGGATGTTAAGCTGAGGAATTGGACTAAGAAGACTACAGCGTATCTCGGTCTTGAGGGCGAATAAACTATTGAAGCTAGCTAGTATGCAACTTCAACGGAGCCAAGATCCTTAGGAAGCGGAAATATTAAAGCCTACAGTGAGATTAGTGCCAGCTGGACAAACCCGATACTTTGCCTATAAATGGTGCGGGGGGTGGCATTATATCTCGAATTTGAACCCTATTGCTGCTGGAGATTCCTCCATTGATTCCTGCAATTCCTTTTTTTGTTTTCAGATTGGTTGATATGCAAGTAGAAGACTAGAATACTTTGTTGAGAGAGGAGAAAAAATGAAACTTACTATTTTTGGAGCAACTGGTAGTACGGGCAAACAAATCGTTGAACAGGCACTTGTTGCAGGAAATAATGTTGTTGCATACGTTCGTAATCCGTCAAAGCTCAATATGAATCATGAATGCCTAACGGTTATGCAGGGCGAGCTGGCTGATGAAGAATCTATTGAGCGTGCAGTGGCTGGAGCGGATGCAGTCATAAGCGTGTTGGGACCACGAGGCGACTCGAAAAGCAAACCGATCACGCGAGGAATCCAAAATATCATTACAGCGATGAAGAAACATGGCGAACGTAGACTGATTATTTCCTCGACCTTGAGCGTTAAGGATCCAAACGACTTGCCTGATTTCAAAGCAAAAGTCTTAGTTAACCTCGTTAAGATCACAATGCGTGCAGCATACGAAGAAATAATCAGCGTCTCGGAGACCGTGCGAAAGTCTGGCCTTGACTGGACGATTGTACGCTTGACCACGCTTAACAATAACCCAAAATCTGGCAAAGTCAGAGTCGGCTATCTGGGGAGGGGTGAGGTAGGAATACGGATTTCCCGTGCAGACTTGGCAGAGTTCATGCTCAATCAAGTACAAGATACTAAATATCTGCGACAAGCGCCTGTAATCAGCAATTGACGATTATTTACTAATAGTAGGTCTCTGCAAAATCAAAATCTTAGATGGTGCGGGGGGTGGGACTTGAACCCACGGAGGCCTTCGCCAGAGGATCTTAAGTCCTCCCCCTTGTCTTAGGGGGTTGTGTGTCTGTTTCCCTCTATTTAGACCTGGCTCGGGTACCCCCGCCAAATACCCTTTCAACATTCAAGTCTAACTTAAGCCTTATCTTTCATCAGGCAAATGTCCTATATTGATAATATTATTATGGAAAAGATTTTTTTTATTTCTCTTTGATTTCTTTCTCTAAGGCTTTAGAGAGTTCCTTTGGATGATGCCTTATGTGGTACTCAAGCCGACTTGAATCCGCATGAGCCTCATTGTACGACAATCCTTTTTTCATGAGATTACGTTCGTGCAGTTCATGAAGGAGAATATAGGATCTTTCTTCAGGTTCAACATCGTTGTCAATCCACACTTCTCCTTTAGGTACAAATTTGTAAACCAAGTCATGTCCGCCTTCTGTAAAGTCGATATCGAACCAGTCTCGCACTAATCGACCGTTAACGAGCCATATTGTCACATCATCCGTTTTTGTTAAAACCTGGAGGTGTACAATTGTTGGGCTGACTTCTCCTTTTGACCGGTCGGGCGGAATTCCATCGACTTTCTTTCGCTCAGATCTCTCTTTGCGATCAGCAAACTCAAGCGCCTTAACATAAGGAACACCCTTTTTCATGAGATGATACTCCATTAAAAGGTGGTCGATGTAAAATTGCTGTTCATCTGGACTAGCTTCTCTATCAATCCAAAACTCATTTTCAGGAATACACTCGAACCGATAGTGCTGCCCGAAATTCGTGAATTCTTCATCTAAATTCCTTCTGACATAGATCCCATCAACTGACCAAACTGTGATATCTCCACGCTGACCAATCTTTTCCAGATAAGGCAGTTTCATAGTAAAATTCCTTCAATAAAAAAATATGAAGCGTATGTTAAATTTAAATGCGGTTTTTTTGTTCA
>CAZRIK010000116.1:0-5079 GCA_964600125.1 uncultured Candidatus Bathyarchaeia archaeon | reverse complement strand
CATGATGAGCTCGCTGACGGGCTTTCTTGTTCTGTGAAAGAAATCTTTGATCATCTCAGCTCCTCCAATGATGGCGAGTAGCCTAAAAATGCCGGGGCTAGCTTTCGGTTACACGTACAGGTAGGGCTTGTCTTCCTTCCTTAGCTTCTGTGGCAGGCTCGTTTTTGTCTTCTTCGGGAACCTGCGCAACTTCCTTTTTCAATTCCTCAGCTGGTTCTGGCTTCGTTTCCTTTTTGGGTTCTTCCTTCTCTTCTTGAAGGGCGTCTGCGACCTTGTCTTTCGTCTTCAAGAGGCTTAGCTTCGTCTGCTGGGCGTTCTTGACCTCTCTCAGTATCGGCATTATTGACAGTTGGTAGACCTCGTCACTCACTGTGCCCATGCTGTGCTCGATCTCCAAGTAAGCCCTTGAGAGCTGAAGCGTCTTCAGCTGCTCGTCCTGAGTCTTGACTTGTTTGTCCACGTCATCAAGGACCGTTTGGGCTTCGATTTTCATGTCTTTCAAGGTTCTGTCGAATTCTTTGCTTAGGCTTTCGTGGATTCCTGACGGGATCACTTTGTTTTCGGCTAGTTTGTCGATGATTTTCCTCTTTTTCCTTATCGTTGGCAGCTGTTCCGAAATGGCTTCGACCTTCTTGTCGAGGTCGGAAACCACGGAAACTTCGTCTCTGCCAACTTTGAGGAGGTTCACTGGGTATTTGACGAGTTGGCCGTAGTTGTTTTCGACCAGCGCTTCTTTTGTTTGGCCTGAGGGATCGATGAGGAACGACACTATTCTTCCAGTGTCTTTCACGTTTTTACCGACAAGCCCCGGGGCGTTGAAATTTTCGCTCATGTTTTTTCTCTCATTTTTCAAATGGGGGTGTGATCTCGCTCTTTTAGTATTGGGAGAATCCTGAGTCCTGTGCGAATGTCTCGGGTTGCTTCAACGCTGGGAGCTCTGGGAACTTCTCCTTCATTCTCTGCTCAGCCACTGTTGAGGCTTCGCTGAGAATCTTCCTTGCGTCTTCGCTTGCTACTTCAAAGTCTGGCGATATTCCAGCAGTTTGTCCAGCCTCTATCATGATGTCGTTCAGCATCATGCCCACTGATTCGAGTTCTTTCTCGGCGTTCGGCAGTATTCCAGAGATTCCCGACCTGACGCTTTGTAAGACTTGAGCAGCTGGTGCTAAGCTCACAACTGCGTTGCCGAGCTGGGTTACTGTTCTCAGCCTTAAAACAACTCTTTCGAGCGCGAGCTGGGCGTTCATCATGAAGTTAGCCATCTTCCGTAACTCTGCTAGTTCGTTGGCGAAGACATTGGCTCTCTGAATCTGGTTCTTTGAGTATGCGTCGACGACTTTGGAGAAGAGGTATTTGTCTCTGTCAGTGAATCTGTTGAGAGAGCTCTCGAGATATTGCACTTGGGCTTCGATCCGTCTGATGGCGAGTTCGATCTTCGACCTTAACGGCGCAGCGGGCTTTATGACTCCCTTTATGCCGCTTCGGTCTCTTTCCTCCCATCGTTTAGAGAATTTAGACAATGGCTCTACACCTCGAATAGAGGGAGACTATCATTGTGGATTAGAACCTTGTTATTATGCTCAGAATATCACCGTATATATGCTGGTATAGTCATCGCCGAATACCCATACTATGAATTTAATCATTTCGGACGCAAAAAATAAAATTTATTTTATGATTTTTAACAAAAAAATTGACACAACTTAGCTTCTGTTTCACGATATATAAAAACAAATGATTCTGCAGACCATTCACCAATACACTGCTTCAGTCTGTTTTCCAGCCAATACATCTTCTGTTTCATCAGAGTCCAACGTTTTCTTGACCCCAAGCTTGAGGTGCCAGTCGAAGCAGCAGAAACGGACGAGCTTAACCCTGTTTCCTTTGACGCCTTCTGGCAAAGCCTCGTTCGGGGTGCGGGACGAAAAGTTCGTTAGTTCGATGGTGAAGACGCATTTTTCCCATTTGCTTCCTTCATCGTCCGTCACTGATTCGCCCGTTTTAGTTATGTCGACCACTTTCCCTTGTAGTTTTCTCGTTGTTTCCGTCATTCAGGCTCATCTTTCTGGATTAAAGAATAGGGATGTATTATGTTTTTTGAACCTTGACGCACTGAATCATTACCTTTCAAACGTGTGTGTGCTTTTGGCTCGAAAGTCTTAAGTTTGGCTCAGTCATCATCAATCAAGAGGTTTGCGGCATTGCGGGATGTCACGCAGGGACAGCTACTTTTGGCGTTAAGCTTCGCGACGATGGTTCTCTACGTTTGGGCGCTTTTCCTTGCCCCCAAAGACATCCAGTTTTTGGGCAGAACGATAAGCGACTGGGCGCTCCTCATTCCTGTGATGATTATTGTTTTCCTTTTCCTCGTTGTGGTCGCGTGGATAGGATGGGCGATGGCTACAACTCCTCCACCGATTCCCCTTTCAGGCAAAGAACCGAAAGACGAGGATGAAAAAGAGAACAAAGGCACAATCTAGACTATTATTGGTCCGTCTTTACGGTCGCCTTTTGCTGCCTCGGACGGTTGACCCATCGGAATCTGCGGCGGAAAGCGTGACCAGTGCTCGTGGACGAGCTTCCATTCTCCGTCGATTTTTGTCAAAAAAGCGGTCACTCGCGACTGCACGAAAAAATTCAAGTCCCGCATCTTGCCACGGTACCTGATCAAGAATGTTGCGGTGGCGGAGTCTCCGAACACGGTGGTCTTCCACGACCTTGTCTCGTACTCATATTCTTTAAGTACCTTCAACGCCTTGGCTTCGCTTGCTAACGCTTCGGATTCCTGTAGTTCGTAGGGTGGCCAATCGTCGAACTTCGTGTACTTCTCTTTGTAGACGACGCCAGCTATGGCGTCAGCGTCCCTGTTTTTTAAGCCGTCTAGGCGTCGGATGATGACGTTTCGTATCAAATCTTCAATCGTAAGGTTCTGCGCAGAAACCATTCTGAACCCGCAGTACTGGCAGAAGTTCGTGGCTTCGCCGATTTCTTTTCCGCAGTTTGGACAGAACATGTGTTTCGCCTACTGAATTTGATGCACATCTTCTTCTAAACTTTTCTGAGAATTTTCGTCCTTCGTGCCCAAAAACTTCGGTCGAAGAATTCGATAGTTTCATATGCCATGAAACATTAAGATACTCCAAGCACAATTCTGTTCGGAACATGGAGAGAAACGGATTTGGTGAAGTCTTCGCAAGTTTCAGGCTTCTACAGGCTCAGCATAGACGAGAGGCTGAAGGTCATCAAGGACTTTGCTGGCTTAACCGACGAAGAAGCCAACCTCCTGAAGTCCACGGGCAGCCTCGAATTCGGTTTAGCTGACCGCATGATTGAAAATGTTATCGGCACCTTTCCCTTGCCCCTCGGGATAGCGATGAACTTCCTGATCAACGGTAAAGACTACCTTGTTCCGATGGCGATTGAGGAACCCTCCGTTGTCGCCGCAGCAAGCTACTCCGCCAAGATGGCTCGAAGCCAAGGCGGATTCTTCACAAGCAGCACCGAACCCATCATGAGGGGACAAATCCAAACGGTGAAGGTTCCAGACCCGTACAGAGCGAAAATGGCTGTATTGGAAGCTAAAGAAGAGATTCTGAAGAAAGCCAACGACCAAGACCCCCTGCTGGTTTCGGTCGGCGGCGGAGCGAAAGACGTTCAGGTGAAGGTGATTGACACGCCCCGCGGTCAAATGGTAATCACGGAGTTGCTTGTCGACTGCAGGGACGCGATGGGCGCAAACGCCGTCAACACGATGGCTGAGGCTGTCGCCCCCATGATCGAGCGGATAACAAAAGGCAAAGTGTTCCTGAGAATCATCTCGAACCTTGCCACCGAAAGGCTGGCTAGAGCTTGGACCGTTATCGACAAGGAAGCCGTAGGCGGAGAAGAAGTCGTCGACGGCGTCCTCGAGGCTTACGCGTTCGCGGCTGGAGACCCTTACAGGGCTGCAACCCACAACAAAGGCATACTCAACGGCATAATCGGAGTCGTCATCGCCACGTGCAACGACCACAGAGCCGTCGAGGCGGGAGCCCACGCCTACGCCGCGAGGACAGGACGCTACATGCCGCTTTCAATCTGGGAAAAGAACGAGAACGGGGACCTCGTCGGGTCGATTGAGCTCCCGATGGCTGTGGGCACCATAGGCGGAGCCACGAAGGTTCACCCCGTTGCCCGAATAGCCCTGAAGATTCTGGGCGTCAAATCAGCCCGAGAACTAGGCGAAATCATGGCAGCCGTTGGATTAGCTCAAAACCTCGGCGCGTTGAGAGCTCTCGCCCACGAAGGAATCCAGAGGGGGCACATGTCTCTTCACGCTCGGAACATTGCAGTCATGGCTGGCGCAACCGGAAACCTCATTGATTCGGTCGCTGAAAAAATGGTCGCAGAAAAGAAGATCAGGATGGACAGGGCGAAAGAGCTGCTGGAAGGACTAAAAACCAAGTAGCATAGCCACGTATTCAGGCGTCTGGTTAAAGAGGATAACAATGTGGAGACCATCTTCTTTCTTGTTTCAGGAGAAAGCCAGACTCTGCCCTTCTCTGAGGTTAAAGCGGTTCTTGAGGCAGAAGGTTTCGCCTACAAGGTTTTAAAGAGCTTTCCGCAGGTTCTCCGAGTTCATTCGGACAGCAACTGCATAGAAGCGGTTCAGCGCAGGGCTTCCATGACGAGAATCTGTGGCGTTGAAGCCTTTAGTTGCCAAGCCGAAATAGAGGAGATAAACAGGAACGTCGAAGAAGCTGACGTCGCTTCGTACATTAGCGAAAACGAGAGCTTCGTCGTCCGCATGAAAAGGGTAAGGGGAAGCTCCAGCGACATTAATACGGAAACGTTGGAGAAGGAACTTGGCGAAAAACTGCTGGGAAAAGTTAAGGGAATAAAAGTCAACCTAAAGTTTCCTCAGAAAACCTTTATCGGTTTGTTGTCAGGCGGCAGTTTCTTTTTTGGGCTGATGAAAGCGGAGATTAGGGCTAAGGGCTTCATCAAGCGTGGGTCCAAAGGAAAAGTTTTCACTCATTCCGCGGAGATGCCACCTAAGCTTTCGAGGTGCATGGTTAACCTTGCTCAGCCTAGAAGCGG
>CAZRIK010000115.1:0-5154 GCA_964600125.1 uncultured Candidatus Bathyarchaeia archaeon | reverse complement strand
ACAGCTGGTCTCGGTGGTGGAACAGGAACAGGCGCATCTCCGGTAGTGGCAAAACTAGCAAAGGAAATGGGTGCTCTGACACTAGCAGTAATCACAACGCCCTTCGCTGTTGAAAGAGCAAGGCTCTTGAAGGCAAAGGAAGGACTGAAAAGGCTAGTTGAAGTGTGCGACGCAGTTATCGTGATTGATAACAACAGACTCAGAAAAGTCGCTGGTAACCTGCCACTTACAGAAGCTTTCGCGGTCGCTAACGAACTGATTGCTACTTTCATAAAGAACACTGCTGAAACTATTGCTACTCCAAGCCTCGTGAACCTCGACTTCGCTGACTTGAAAGCGATTATGATGGGAAGCGGAGTGTGCGCGATGGGTGTTGGCGAGGGTCAAGGAGATACAATGGTTGAAGATGCTGTGGAAAGAGCTCTAGACGCACAACTACTCGACATAGGCGACATCAAGAAGTCTGAGGGCGCATTAATCCACATTGAAGGTGGCGACGACATGACCCTAGAAGACGTCAACAGAGCTGGAGAAATCGTCATAAGCAGAATCTCTCCAACCGCAAAGGTCTCATGGGGCGCTAGGGTTAACAGTGCAAGGCAAGGCAGCATGCGTGCAACAGTGGTCTTGGCAGGCGTCGAAAGTCCGTTCCTAGTAGGAAATCTTTCGCCCTTCGGGGTGTTAGAAGGTCCCGGCGGAGTAGGACAACAGGTCGACGTGGTCAAGCAAGAGGCACCTAAGAAAGGGTTCTTTGGGAAGCTTTTCAGCGAATAAATGGATGGTAAAGCGTTTAGGAGACAGGTAATATCAACGATCCAATAACCTATGCGATACTAATATTCGCTGCCGTTGCTGTAGTAATCATCCTGTACATTGCCATGAAAGCCTTCAAATCTCCCACATTGTTTTTTGCTACAGAAGAGTCAGTCGATGAGCTAACAACTAAGCTTAGCTGTCCGAAGTGCCGCTCAAGGAGACTAAAGCAAACAGGCCGCTACACAATCGGATGCGACAACTGTGGCTTTACATTCAGCGTTGGAACGGTATCCAAAAAACAATAGAGAAACCAAGTAAAAGCTACGGCGTTCGGTAGATAGACTTAGCCATCAGCTTCGGCTGATTCTTTATCCATTTTTTAGTTTTAATCCCCCTTTTGTAAACAACAATGATTATTTCCCATTCGGATTCTTAACTAACTTTTGATTCAGACGGTTCGTTCATAACCATTTTAGCCATCGGCAATCGTCTTCGGATTAGACAACGTCGTCCTTGACTGATTTACGGATGGACAGCACTTGCACAGGAAACAAGACATGATGGTCTTGCGGATTCTATTAGTGGTTATGCTAGTTAGTTTTGGGACGCACACGATTCAAAGCACAAAGGTTCAGGCTTCAAGTACCCCCAATGTCCCCTACAATCTCGGAAACTGGACGTACGTAAACAAACCCGTTTATCCAGTGAAGATTAATGCTTCTCAGATTCCAGTAGGCAAAAACTGGACTTACGTCTATACCTTGAGCCATTCCTCCCTATACCATGTCTATTTCTACGGAAACTGGATTGGCACCTTAACTGACTACGACATCTACGTTTACGACCCGTCAGGAAACCTTGAAACCCTCCACACAGAAGCAGCTGGGTTGCCTGAACATTTGGGCACTACGGTAATGGAGCCTTTTTTCCAGCCTGAACAATCGGGCAATTACAGCTTCCTTGTAGTCAACGACCTCAGAGAAAGCCAGGGGGAAGCCGCCGCGACCCTCATGCTAATCGAAAACGTCGACTGCAACAAGTGGCATGAACAGTTCTTGGAGGGCAAGGTCAACTTCGTCGATGTCTATAACACTTCATGGGCTTACGAGTTCTCGACAAACAGCGACAGAGTAGAAGTGTGGATCGACGTTCCCGGCACTCTGGACATGTACGAAGCCAGACTCTACGTCATGGCTGATCCCGCCAAGAATAAGGGAAGCATTTTGAACGGCGTACCTTTAGCTTGGGAACCAGCTCTCAACGGCACTTTGGATGCCACGAGACTGTATGGCGGATACAACTTGGACGATGAGGGATACAAGAATCCCAAGGCAACAGCGAGCTGCGAACACTTCGGTCAAGACATGCTCATAAACTATACATCCACGCTTAAGGGAGACACCGTTCTTTACCACCTTGTCTTGATCGGCGAAAACGGAAACGGCACAATAAAATTCATGGTCAAAACCGATTTCAGTCCCCCCGTAATCAGTATACTAAATCCTGTGCTGGAAGTCGTTTCTGGAAACGGGACAACGATTTCTGCGAACGTGACCGATCGAGACTTACTAGAATCGGTTACTTTAGATTATTCGAATGATGGCTGGAAAACAACAACGTCCGTTCAAATGGACAACGTCGTGAACATAACTTACGTCGCGTCCATACCAGCTCAAAGCAGCGGCACCACCATAAACTATAGGGTTGTAGCCTCCGACATGGCTGGAAACACCGCTAACGCCCAAGGAAGCTATGTAACCAAAGACACAACTACCCTAACGATGTCTTTACTGAGGTCCAGCATTTACATTAACGAACAGGCAGTCGTAACAGGACAGATATCAGCTGGCGGAACCGTGCTGACCCTAAATTACATGTGCGACGACGAAAAAGAAACAAGGTACATACAAGTCAGCCAAAACGGCTCTTTCACCGACAGTTATGCGCCAGAAAAAATCGGAAACTGTACGGTCTCGGCATTCTGGCGGGGCGACGGAGCCCACTTCAACGTCACAAGCGAAACATTAAATTTCACTGTTCAGAAGGTTCCAACCTCGCTTGATTGCGCGTCGTCCGTTGAAGTGATAGATCTAGGGGGAAAGATCATGGTAAAGGGAATTATCTCTCCGATTATTCCAAACAAAGCCATCGAACTACAGTTCACGATGCCCAATTCCACCCTCATCAAGAAATACACCTACACGCAACTGAACGGAACCTACGCGTTTGAATTCACGCCTGACTATACAGGAACCTGGTATGTACAAGCGAAGCTCGCAGGCGACAGCGTTTACCTGCCGTCCGCCAGTGTGTCTGGGCAGTTTATCGTGAATGATACGTGGATGCACATCATAGTAACGTTCGTGACGCAATACGTCTTGTACATTGTTGCTGCAGCTGGAGCTGCTGCCTCCGCGGTCGGGTTCCTGATATACTGGCGAAGAAGGGAGTAAACAAGAAGACTTTTTAATACTTCCAAGTTCTAACGCTACATCAGATTTTTGTTTTTTTAACACCTTTTTTAGTAAATAGCAATGCATCCATTAGGCGAACAATTTAAGTCAAATAGACGACATTATTTTCTATTTGGTAATGTTGACACAAAGTCTTTTTGTTTTTGTCGGAGATGGTGTATATGGTTTTTCCTGAAAAGTTCCTTTGGGGCGCGTCGACAAGCGGGTTCCAGTTTGAGATGGGCGGCTCTGCAAAGAACGGTCTGGACCCCAACACAGACTGGTACGCGTGGGTGCATGACAAACAGAACATCCGTAAAGGAATAGTCAGCGGAGACTTTCCCGAGGACGGCGTGGACTACTGGCACATGTTCAGGCAAGACCACGACATAGCTAAGGAGCTTGGATTCAACGCTTTCCGGTTGGGAGTAGAGTGGAGCCGAATTTTTCCCAAAACCACGGCAAACATCAAAGTGGGCGTTGAAAGGGCTTCCGACGGCAACATCGCAGACATTGACATAGATGATGGAACTCTTGAGAAGCTCGAAAAGGTTGCGGACAATAAGGCGTTAGACCACTATAAAGAAATAATCGGGGACCTTAGACAGAAAGGTTTCAAGGTTTTCGTCTGCCTCAACCATTTTACGCTTCCACTTTGGATTCATGACCCCACAGTAGCCAGCAATTCCATTCTAAAAAAAGGTCCGAAAGGCTGGGTGGACGAGGCTTCCGTGGTTGAATTCACCAAATATGCAGCTTACGTTGCTTGGAAACTGGGCGATGTCGTGGACAACTGGGCAACGTTCAATGAACCCGCGGTTGTGCCTGAAGCTGGCTATCTCATGAAAGAATCGGGGTTTCCGCCTGCCAAAAGAAGCTTTGGAGCATACAAGAAAGCCGTTCTTCATTTGGCGTTGGCGCACGCACGCGCGTTCGATGCGGTGAAGAGGGCGGACACCACTAAAGCTGACGAAGACAGCTCAGCGGCAGCCAACGTCGGACTAATACAAAACGTCATTCCCATAAAGCCGTTGACGGACGAGGAAGACGACCTCAAAGCAGCCGAGGTCATGGATTTCATGCACAACACCTACTTCGTTCAGTCTGTGACGAAGGGCGTGCTAGAATTTGATTTCAGAGGAAAGCAGAAGGAAGCAAAGGCGTACATGAGAAACAGGATGGACTGGATTGGCGTGAACTACTATACACGTCTCGTAGTCAGGGGTAAAAAATCGCTTCTAGTAAGGTTGGCGACTGGAATGCCAGTGTTACCAGATTTACAGAGAGGGTACGGCTTTGCTTGTGAACCAAGAAGCAAATCCCACGATGGGCTGCCAACGTCTGATTTTGGGTCTGAAATTTATCCGCAAGGACTACTAGAAGCCTTGACTAGCATGAAAGCGTATGGGAAACCCATTTACGTGACCGAAAATGGCGTAGCTGACGCTGAAGACACGCTTAGACGACAGTTCCTTGTGGATCACCTAAAAATGCTGGAAAAAGCCATAAACGAAGAGAAAATTGACCTGCGAGGATACTTCCACTGGTCACTGACCGACAATTATGAATGGGCAAAAGGGTTCAGCATGAAATTTGGTCTTTACGCTGTTGACCTCAAAACCAAGAAAAGGACGCCGAGGAAAAGTACAGAAACATTACGGAAAATCATAGAAACGGGGAAAGTGGAAACGGACTAAAACGAAACGTTAAAATTTTTTTTATCATTAAGCGCCCCAGAAAGGCGTCGTTTTCCGCATTATTTCGATTAGTTCGTTGAGGCACTCCAACTCATCTGGGTCCAGTCGGTCTTGGAACTTATTCTGTAACCTGCTCGCGTGTTCCTGTGGCACTCCAACGTAAAGCGTGTCTCCCTCGTTGAATTGGCGACCAACCACAGGTTTATCGATGGAGACAGCGACCTGTTTTCCAGCTTCAGCTGAGGAAA
>CAZRIK010000114.1:0-5245 GCA_964600125.1 uncultured Candidatus Bathyarchaeia archaeon | reverse complement strand
ATGGATTTACCTTTACTTGAGATAAAATATGCTGCGGAAAAAAAGGTTCTCGACAGAATAGTCACGTAACATTCTTGCCATTCTATTCGCGTTGATACTGGAACTTTCCCCAAGGACAAGCTATTGTAACCATATTCTGACGACTGCTTTTTTCGCATCTTCCGATAACCTTGGCTTCTAGCCCGAATTTTTCTGAAATGCCTAGTATTTCGTTTTGTACGTGCGGTTTCGCGATGATCTCGAAGCCTATTCCCATGTTAAAAATCTCAAACATCGACTTCCAGCTTTCGTTGGACTCTTTCTGGACAAGTTTGAATATGGGATCTGGCTTGATAATGCTGTCTTTAACGAAATTGATGTTTCTGCCAATACGCAGGCATTTGGTTTGACCGCCACCCATGTTGTGAACCAAGCCAGTTACGTCTTCTCCATGCTTTTCCAGTATCTTCAGGACGATGGGTGCATAGAACCTCATCTGCGAAACTAAAGCCTCTCCAACAGTCATGCCTATTTCATGCAAGTACGTGTCGATATTGAACCGCCCGTAGTATCCTCTGCCTTCTGGATCAGCAATCTCGGGATATTTCTGCTGGTAATCCTTGCTTAGAAGACAAAGCCTTGCCAAAGTGAGTCCGTTACACATGATTCCGCTGTTTTCTCGGTCTTCGTAACTTGTTTTTCCGCCACTTCTCAAACCAATAATAACGTCGCCTGACTTAATTTCTGTTCCCGTAATGGCTTTGGACAGTTCAACACGCCCATTAACTACGCCTGAAATGTCGAAGGTTCTAATCTGGTCTGGAAGGTCAGCGGTCTCGCCTCCAGAAAAGAGGACTTTGATATCAAGATTCTCTAGAGTTTTGAAGCTTTCCTTGAACCCATCATTCAGAACCTTTAGCAGTTCTACCTTTGGAACCTTCAGCGGATTAAGTGCAATGTAGTCGACGAAATTTATTGGCTGCGCTCCCACGCACGAAATATCATTAAGGTTCATCGCCAAGACGTCTTGGGCGAGTCCCTTGAACCATCTTAGGTCGCCAGTTTCCTTCCAGTTGAGGTACGATTGAACTGGTTTGCTGCCTGCGCTGTCCGCATGCGTGACCAGCCCTTGTCCGGGCAAGTTTGGGTCTTCCGTTACGACGCAGAAAGCATTAGGAAAAAGGTTGCTGACGGTTTCCTTGAAGATTTCGATTCCCTTTTTCTTGACGTCTACTCCTGCTTCGGCATATTTTGAGGACATTCCACATCATTTCTTTCTATTTTTATTGATAAACTTTTGTCCCGTCAGTTTCTCGTAGGCTTCAATGTACCTACGCGACGTTTCGGCGATGACGGATTCTGGAAGGTGCGGGGCAGGTGGCTGCTTGTTCCAGCCTGTTGACGTGAGGTAGTCTCTGACGTTTTGTTTGTCGAAGCTCGGCTGGTCTGCACCAATCCTGTATTGGTCTTTCGGCCAGAAACGGGATGAGTCAGGGGTCAAAATCTCGTCAATCAAAATGAGGCTGCCATTAAGCACTCCGAACTCGAATTTTGTGTCCGCAATGATTATGCCTTTTTCTTCAGCCTTCTTGGATGCAGATTCGTAAATGTTGAGGCTGCACTCTTCAATTTCAGTTGCGAGTTTCCTGCCAATAAACTTGTCAACTTGTTCTCGGGTCAATTCGGTGTCGTGCCCAACATCAGCCTTAGTGGTGGGCGTCAAAATCGGTTCAGGCAGCTTCTCAGCCTTTTTCATGCCAGACGGAAGCTTGACTCCGCAGACAGCTTCCCCGTTTCGGTGTTTTTCCCACGCTGCGCCGTACAGGTAACCTCTGACCACAAACTCGACCTTCACTGGCTCCGTCTTTTTTACGAGAACTGTCCTCGAGTCGACAACCTCAAGAAGGTGGTTAGGCACTATTCGCTCGGTTTCTTTAAACCAGAATGCAGAAAGAAGGTTCAATGCTTCGCCCTTGTGCGGTATTCCGTCAGGCAAAACAACGTCGAATGCTGAGAGTCTGTCCGTGGAAACAATTAGAAGTTTGTCGCCCAAGTCATATAGGTCTCGCACCTTCCCCCTTTTAAGCAAGGGATAAGCAAGATTGGACTCTAAAACGATGTTTCTTGTGTCCATTGTTAAGTCTCAGCTTTCCTTCCTTTTTTATTTCTTCAGTTACGACCTCAGTGTTGGCTTATGCGACCTCGCTTCTCTTTTTCTGAATATACTTAACAATTTCGTGATTGAGAGATGGATTTCCGATTGCCAAAATCTTCACAGCAGCCAAGGCAGCATTTTCAGGTTTCGAAACAAGCATAACTGGAACTCCAGTGGGCATCATGACGGACGAAAAAGCTTTCAGAGGACCATATTTTTCGATGTCTGGCGGGCACGCTATGACGGGTCGAGCTGTGAAGCCTGCAACGACTCCTGACAGGGCGTCTGATAGGCCTGCGATGGTTATGAAGATGATGTTGTCGCTGGATTTCTCGTATTCTTCGAGTTTTTGAAGAAGCATGTCTGGGGTTCTGTGGGCTGACGCCACCACGAACTCGCAGTCAACGTTAATGTTCTCTTGTTTCAGAAACTCTTCGACTTTTCGGGCGAAGGCAAGGTCGCTTTTTGAACCCATTAACACGATTATTTTGTGATGCGCCATACAAGTCCCTATGTCATATTGGCTTTATAACCATAATCAAGCAATCAAAGGGGAGCGGCTCTTTCGATGTCCAAGTACGGAAACTTCTTAATAGCTTCATCGTCGAGTTCAACACCCAATCCGGGCGTGTCTGGAACCTTAATATAGCCATTTTCTGGCAGCAACGGGTTCTTCACTATCTCCCTCTGAAACTCGGGGCAACTATTGTTCCACGTTTTGTTCGATTCCAAGAAAAATTGGTTTGATGACGCTGCCATGACTTGAAGGTTAGCTGCGGTATTTATTGCGTTATGCCAGTTATGTGGACAAAGCATCACCTCGTCAAGGCTGGCCAAGAAGGTTACAGCTCTTGATTCGCCTAAACCTGCCACATCGCAGTCTGGCTGAACAATGCTGTAGCATCCTCTATCAAGCCTTTCCCTAAACTCCCATCTGGTCGCAAGAGATTCTCCGCCAGAAATAGGCACAGCCACAGTCTTCCTCAGCTCTGCGTAACCCTCAATGTCAGAGCCAGAAAGCGGTTCCTCAACCCAAGTCAACTCGTACCTTTCGATGTTTCTAATCGCGTTAACTGCTGTACGCACGTTCGGCAACCGCATGTTCCACTCAACCATTAGGCAAAGGTCCTTCCCAAGCCCTTCTCTGGCAGCCTTGGTTTTCTCGCGGTAATCATCAAGCGTAACGCGTATCTTGTACCCCAGAAAACCTTCCTCTCGAAACCTCTCAGCTTCCCAGCGGACTTCGTCAACCATGCAACCCATTTGTCCTGCGCTGGCGTAAACTTGAACTTTGTCTGTTTGTTTGCCACCTAAAAGTTTGTAGACTGGTAGTTTACATGATTTCCCAACGATGTCCCACAGTGCTTGGTTTACACCTGCTAACGCACAGTTGACTGACCATCCATTATACACAGCGGGCTGAGAGGCTTTGAGCGCAACGTAAGGGTCCTTGCCTACGAACATCGCTTTGTGGTCCTTCAGCCACGTGCCCATGAGCTTAGGCTGCCCGTAAACACTCGGTTCGCCGATGCCTTCGATGCCCTCATCGGTCTTGATTCTTACGATCATCATGTCGTTCTTAAGGACCCTTTGCCCATAGGCTCGTCCATCCCAGTTGAGCTGATGCTTCTTCGGAACAGGGCACGACAGAAGAATAGTATCAAGATCAGTTATCTTCATATCTACTTCCAGCTAAGAGCATGTTAACTAAAGAGTAAGAAGAACTTCCATATAACTTAAAAAAACAAAAATGTTAATTCATTTTTCTATATGCTTCTATAATCTTTTTCATAATATCAATACCGAATTCAAATCCTCTCTTCGAATGATCGACCAATACCTCGTGCAATATATAAGCCCGTTTTATATTGTTTTGATAAACATTAGCGGAAGGAATAATAGGATGGGGAATTCTGAAATTTTCAGAAAAAACCAATTACTAGGCAAAGGCGTGAACATTCTTGGTTACGACCCAATTTGGAAAAAAAGGTCAAAAGCTCGAATGAAGGATGAACATTTCAGACTCATCAAAGAAGCAGGCTTCAGCAACGTTCGTATTCCGCTGCATCCATTCAGAGACTTAGGCATAAACGAAAAAGACAGAATTACCAAAGGATGGTTTGAGATATTGGACTGGGCAATCGAGCAGTCGCTTTCAGAGGGGCTTTTGCCGATACTCGATTTTCACGAGTTTGGAGCCATGGGGCAAGACCCATTGGAAAATAAGAAAAGGTTTCTCGCAACTTGGCAGCAGATTGGAGAACGCTACAAGGATTATCCAGATGAGGTAGTTTTTGAGATTCTGAATGAGCCCAACAGGGAATTGACGCCTGAATTATGGAACCAGTTTCTCAGCGAAGCGCTGGCTATTATACGTGGAACGAATCCCATAAGGACAGTAATCATAGGACCAGCGTATTGGAACAACATTGACTATCTGGACAAACTTGAGATTCCAGAGGACGACAGAAACATAATCGTCACGGTACATTACTACAAGCCTATGAATTTCACTCACCAAGGTGCAAGGTGGGCTGGGCTGCAAGAGAAGGTTGGCGTCGAATGGAAAACTACGCCTGAAGAAAAACAGGCTGTCATCAACGACTTCGAAAAGGCGCAGGCTTGGGCAAAAAAGCATGAAAGGCCGTTGTTTCTGGGCGAGTTTGGCGCGTACGATAAGGCTGACACGGATTCCCGCGTTCGTTACATAAGCTTCGTGGCACGGCAAGCTGAGAAAATGGGCTGGAGCTGGGCTTACTGGCAATTTGACAGCGATTTCATAATTTATGATATTTCCAACAACAGGTGGGTTGAACCGATCCTTAAAGCATTGGTTCCATCTGTGCAAAATTCTATCTAGCGAAGAACTACGGGTGCTCAAACCTTCGATACATTCTCTTTAACCGAAAAGATTATCTATGATACGACAATAATCGGAGTTTAGGCTCTTCAGTATTTGAAAAAGAGTCTAACTCCATGTAGCGGGGTGGGGTAGCCAGGTTTAACCCGCTGGGCTCATAAGACGTCAAGTCTGAGTGACCCAGAAATCGGTCGTTCAAAAAGAAACCCTGAATCTGGGTTCTTGAAATTCGACCCCCCGCTACCATTCGA
>CAZRIK010000113.1:0-5334 GCA_964600125.1 uncultured Candidatus Bathyarchaeia archaeon | reverse complement strand
CGAAGCTGTCAAAAACAGGCGAGATTCCAGAAACCGCACACACGCTCATCATGGACGAACTAGGCAGCCAGTTGTCAGTGTCTGTTGAAGACATTTTCAGACTGCGGGAATCTCTGGAGCTGGCAAAAGCCAAAGCAAAGCTGGAATGGGCAAAAGAGAAGGTTAGTACGCCTGCACCCAAAATGCCCGTTAATGAATCTCCGCGGACACCAAAAAACGTGAACCTCCAATACGTACGGGCGTATTCGGATGTCCTTCAAAGCGATTTTTTTGCCGATGAAACCTCCCGAGTAAAGATGTATTCCGCAGGTTTACAGAGGTGGGAGTACCTGATTTCGAAGATTGATTCAGCTTTATCGACTTTGCCTATTGAAGACGAAGCTGGAATAATCGAGCAGTACCTTTCGATGATAAAAGAAAAAATTTTAATCGGATCCAAAACAGCTGAAATGGATAAAGCGTTATCGCTCTGTCGGCAAAGACTGGGTTCAATTTCTGACCGTTGGGCAACCTTAAGGCGAAGCAAGATCGAAAAGATCATGAACCTTGAGCTCGAAGCATCGCGGGTAAAGGACGAACTCAAGGAGCTCGAAGTACGATATTCGGTCGGCGAAATCTTTCAACAGTTGTACGAAGTGAAAATAAGCTCTTTGCAGACGAACCTAAAAAAAGTCGAGTACGAAGTGACTGAGTCACGTTCATCAATGGACGACATGGACATGAAGATATTTAGGAGTTCAGAGTTGTCGAGGGAAAATCAATGAAAACGCACAGAAAAATTGCTTTCAGCACGTTCCTCATCTTATCAATATTGCTGTCTCAAGCATTATATGATTTGACACGCTCCAGCAACGGTTTTAATATTATTGAGGTTCAAGCTTTACTGGGACCAATCGGCAATGATGTTCCTGCAAGATACAATGTGACGTTATGGGTGAGGGACTGGGCGAACAAAACCAGCTACGGCAACATCAACGTCACGATTTTCGATCCTCAGGGACAGAGATCGACGAGCTACCTGACAAACCAAACCGGATACGTTAATCTCAGGTTCATTGAAGCAGGCCTATACATTATTTCGGTTCAGACGGCAAATCGAACCGTCGGGTATCAAGAAATCGGCATTGATCGGAATGCGACTCACCTGATTAGGACTTGGTCATATGATTTCAACATGACGCTTGTTGATAAAGACGGGAACATTTTGGCGAACCACACCGTGATGCTTTATGAACAGCAGGATTTTGACACACCCAAATTTTCCTACGAATCAAACACGGTCGTAAGACGCCAGAACATCACTTCGATTACGGATGAACTTGGCACTCTGGTCAGACAGGGAATGACGGACAATAATGGAACCCTAAGTTTCCTAGCACTATGGAATGGAACCTACAGGATGAAAATCGTCGGCGTCGAAACAGAAATCAGGGAATACGTCCTCGGAGAGCTTGTAATAACGAAGGTTCCTGCAGCTTCAGGCGAAGGGATGATGGTCTTCCAACACACGATGAATATCACGTTGCCGTGTCTCAGGGTTAATTTCGGGTTGCACTTGGTTGCAGCCTCAGATTATAATGTAACAGACGCTCAAGTTTTTATCCGCGACATGGACGGTAACCTCTTCTTCTCGGACAACACGAACGAGACAGGCTACGTTGAGCACGAGAACGTTTACTTCATCAACGGAGAGTTCGCCGTGACAGCTCGGTACGACAATAGAACCATCGGCTACAAAGAGATTGAAATCACAAAGTCAGAATTTTTCACGATAACTTGCTGGATGTACAACCTGACTGTCTCGTGCATTGACCTTGATGGCGAACCTCTAGTCGGATACGTCATTTTATTGTACGACCAAGTCATCTTTTACTCTCCTACAAATGTGACAGTAGTGACAAACGAAACAATGCAGCTGGTAAACTGGACAAAGACTGATGCAAATGGGGTAGCAAAATTCACCGACCTTTGGAACGGGTCCTACTGGATGACGGTGTCAAGCGGCGAAATTGTTAATGAAAGGATTATCAACCTTCAAAATACGGATTCCGTTGTCGTTGTTGGCCAAAAAACCTACATGTCGTTAAGGTTCGTCACGAGAACAAGTCAACCCCTTTCAGGAGCACTCATAAGAGTCTACGACGACCAACAAAACCTAGTATTCTGGGAACACACCGATTCGAACGGTCGCATCCTGCGTCAAGGTCTGCGCCTAGGCACCTACACAGTGAACGTTGAATGGATGGGGACTCAGGTTGCGTCTCAATCAGTGAACATACAAACTGATTATGGCAGGGTAATACTGTGCGGGGTCTACCGTCTTTCGCTTCGCTGCCTAGACCAGTTTGGCAACGCCTTGTCGAAGGCAGACGTCCTGTTGGTGGCGCCAAACGAACGCATCAGGGCAGACACAGACACGGACGAGACGGGCAGCCTCACATTGCTGCTTCCTCAAGGCTCTTACAGTATAACGGTTGAACACGGAATCTTCTCAGGCACCCAAGCTGTTAGCCTTAACAGCGACCAAAGTTACACGGTTAATTGCAGCATCAAATTCTTCATTTGGATTTCGCTTGTGCTTCTCATCCTTCCCTTCGCGTCGTTCACCGTCGTTCTGGAAAGAAGAAAATTAAGGACGCCCTTGGAAATCAGAAGATATAAGAACATGCTGTCGAAGCTGGAAATGATGTACAAGAACGGTCAGGTTGAGTACAAAATCTACAGGAAACTCAGGGAAGAGTACGAGGCAAGAGTAATGGAACTTGGAGGCAGAGAGATGCGATGAAGGTACCACGAACAGTCATTCTGATGATTCTGCTTGCGCTTTGCGCATCCTTAACTTCTATACCAACTCAAGCTGCCAACGTTCTACAGGAAGCGGAGACCGTGCCCATTTACTTGTCCTTACAGGTCAGAGATTATAACACAGGCATTGCTGTTGCCAACCTGTCTGTGACCATCAATGTTTACACAGATTGGGGACTTAAAAGAATCTCTAACCGTACAAACGAAATCGGAATCGTACAAATATCTCTTGTAAATGTTGAAACAACTTACGTTCCTGACAACATGATGCTCAGGGATGTTGACTTAGCAGACAATTATACATTGATTAAAGTTCAAAACATATTCATAGAGGAGCTTCAGACGTCCCGTTATCAAGAACAATATAGCGCGAACCACACAACACGTACCCAACTTGGAATTGATTTATCGAGCAGGATTTTGTCTAACAAGCAGTACATAGAGGGCACAATATGGGTTCTTAAGGGAAAACTTGTCAGAGTAATTGATTGTGACCCAATAACTGGAGAGTCTCAGGATCTCATCGTAACACCAGCAATTCTGACAGACATACCCAGTAATGAAAGCGAATTTGAGCGATTGTATTTCTTTCCACTTAATTATGAAGTTGTGATCTACCATGGAACCACAGAATGGGGAAACGTTGAAACCGAAAAGTTAAGGTATGGTCAAGATCCCATTTCGCCATTAATAGTCAAAGTGGACGAAAACACGACCTCAATCAACTGGATGTACCATGCTGCCGATGAGTACGTTGAACGTGCAACGTACAGCATGTTCAGAGAATTCGAGTTCTTTAACTCCACGGGGTATCCGCTTGACAGAGAACTCGAGGAATATAATGCGATTAAAAGCCTTTGGAATCGAGTTTTAAGACTCTACGAGGAAGGCGAATACACGTCAGCTTTCGGTGGCGCAAGGACTTCAGCCACCAAATTCCTTGACCTCATGAAGTGGCTCTCCGACAATAAGGTT
Organism: uncultured Candidatus Bathyarchaeia archaeon; assembly: GCA_964600125.1. Lineage (GTDB taxonomy): Archaea > Thermoproteota > Bathyarchaeia > Bathyarchaeales > DTEX01 > JAGTRI01. Next base: position 1,554 of record CAZRIK010000113.1, on the reverse strand, counting down.
ACAGCCGTGTTGACGGCTATTGGTATTAGCCTGTTTGCGTATGGGTTAGGGTCTTTGCTTTCGAGCTTTATTTTTGACGAACCATCCCAAAACAGGGTTCGACTAATGACTAAAGTCCTGATTTTCTTTCTCGTCATGTTAATGTTTTCTCTTTCTCATCCTTCCCTAAAAATAACCTTCGCCATGATGATTGGGAGTAGAAGCGTTAGCTTACCCTTGTCTCTGATTGGGTGCTTCGTGATAGGTAGCTTAACCTATTTCGCCGTGCAGTTGCTGTCAGTACGCCAGAAGACAATGACGGATCTCGCTCTACAATTGGGCGTAAGAAGTCTGAAACGCAGAAAATCACGGACCTTGCTGACCTTAATAACAATCGTAATTATCGTCTCTTCAGCCATAGTCTTCGTAAATATCTCCATGAGCCGAGAAACCAAATTTGAGGAGCAATGGATAGGCACCAACATTTCAGGCGTCCTAGTAGTACCAGACACTACCGTAGCCCCAATATCCGAGTACGACGTAAACTGGACTCGTCTACAGCAATGGTGCAAGGAACTGTCTTACACTGAAACAATACAGCCACAGGAGGAACTGTCATCTGGATCCGTCTTGGCGCGTAGGGTGGTCATCTCTGCTGGCGGTAACAGCTACGAAGTAAACGTAGTATGCATAGATCCTGCCTACATGGAAAAATATTATAACTTATCAAGGCACATCACGGGACTCTGGAACCAGTTCGTGGAAGGAGAGCCTGTCATCATCGTACCATCTGACTTCGGCTTCTTAGTAAACCAAGCTGTCAGTATGTCGATAACGGAGACAGTAATGTTCCCCACTACTAGGGCAGCAGGCGAGTTTCGCGTAGTAGGTGTATTCGACCCGCAGACAGCCTTCAGCGATCTGATAAAGCTAGATAACACTCCCCTGTTTGAGGACGCTTCGATGGTGGTTCTGATTCCTTTGAAGTCCCTTAAAGATTCGGCAATCGTCATTTCCGAGGTAACGATCAATGTAAACGAAGGCTTCGATCCAGTTGACATCGCAAAAGAACTCGCGTACACTTTAGCGGTCCCGACTATAGCCAACAAGGACGGAATATCCCAAAAATTCGTGTGGTCAACGGAGTTTTCGGTCACCGGGCTCATTCCTTACTTGCCGCCGCTCGTCATTGCGGGATTAATGATGTACACCACGATGGTGTCAGTCTACGAGGAAAGGAGAAGAGAATTCTCCACATTAGCCACGCTTGGGCTTGACCCCAAGAACGCTTTCCAAGTTTTCCTCGTCGAGGCTCTTCTGCTTGGCTTGATGGGTACGTTCATCGGCTTCTTCGGCAGCTACATTTTGGGAGCTGGACTGACTTTCATGTCTAGCTTCATAGCCACGCCGGGTATAGAAACACTGTCACTTCCGCTTGCTCACTGGTCGATGCCTTCAATCCTAGTTGCACTCTTGACTGGCGTGGTCATGGTTTTTCTGGGAGGATACATACCTGCCGTGAGGGCACGCGGAATAAGCCTCATGGGCAGGGAACAAAAACGGGAAATGGTCGGG
>CAZRIK010000112.1:0-5363 GCA_964600125.1 uncultured Candidatus Bathyarchaeia archaeon | reverse complement strand
TGAACTGGGTTGAAACCGAAACGCACATCGGAACCCACGTTGAGCTTCCAGCCCACTTTACTCAGGAAGGAAAATCAAGCTCCGAGATGCCGATCCAAAGCTTCTTGGGCGAAGCAATCGTCCTCGACTTCACATACCTAAAGCCGAAGGAAGGAAAGGGACAACCGATTCTGCCCTCTCACCTTGTCAAAGTAAAGAAAGACGATATTGTCCTGATGTGGAGCTCCCTCAACAGGAACGAGCAGCCCTACATTTCGTCCGAAGCATCAGAATGCCTTGCGAAGAAGCCTGTTAAGATGGTCGGCGTACAAAACATAAGGGTCGAGGCTCCAAACGGTTCAACAGCGACTCACGTTAATCTCCTGAAGAACGAGATTCCGCTCATCGAAGGCTTAGTCAACATGGAACAAATCAGGAAAGAAAGACTGTTCTACATCGGTCTCCCCCTGAAGGTCGCAGGCTTGGACTCCTCGTGGATAAGAGCCATAGCCCTAGAACCCCGCGACTAAATTTCCCGTAATTTTTTGGTGAAAAATCTAAAGAACACGAAATTTGCCGAGAATAACTAAAATAAGCTTATATGCTTCTTTTCCCTTAAACGCATAAACAATCTCTGTGTAACAATCATCCATTTATAGAGAGGGGTCAAAAATGGTCGGCAAAAAGAAACAACAGGAATATGACGAAAAAATCAAACAAGCCATATTCATTCTAGGACAGGTTTCCGAAGACAACACGACCCCTCGAAACATCAGAAGAGCAGCAAAGAACTCGATGGACACGATGCAATTGCCGGGGCAAACGGTCGGCATCAAAGCGTCCAACGTCATCTCAATCCTCGACGAGATCCTTCAAGACCCAAACATGCCGCCCTACACGCGCGTGAAACTCTGGAACGTCATGAGCCTTATTGAAGCAATAAAGGACTAACGCCCAATCCTTTTAGTCTGCATGTCAATGGAAATACTTTATATTATCGACACAAAATAATGTAGCACCTTAAAACTGCATTTACAGACTCACAAAAATGGTGACTGACATGCCCAAAGAACTGATTGCCACCGCGCCGAAGCAGCTCGCCTTCAGGGAATACCAAGACCTACCTCTGAAACCAAGCCAAATCCGCATAAAAAGCCAACTTTCAGCCGAAAAACACGGGACAATGCTGCCCATATTCTTGGGAGCGTCTTCATTCACGAACAAAAGATACGACGCTGAATCAGGCTTGTTTCTTCCAGAAAGCACAGGAAAAGGCTGGACACCCACGTTCCCGATGACTCTGGGAAACATGACCGTGGGCACAGTCACGGAAGTCGGAGCTAAAGCCAAAAAAGTCAAGATCGGAGACAGAGTCTACGGATACCTTCCGATAAGGGAAACTCACACAGTCAACGAGGAAGCCGTGAACGTGGCGCCAATAGAACTGGGCGACAAAGACATAGTATGCACGGATCCTGCGGTAGTCGCATTCATGGCTGTCCGCGAAGGCCGCGTCAGAATCGGCGAAACCGTGGCAGTTTTCGGTCTCGGAGCAATTGGGCTCATGGCGGTTCAGCTGGCTAAGCTCTCTGGAGCTTTATCTGTTATCGGCGTTGAGCCTATTCAGAAAAGGAGGAACCTTGCTGAAACGTACGGTGCTGATATGACGCTTAATCCGCTTGATTGCGACATCGGATTGGAAGTTAAAAAATTGACTGGCGGCAAAGGCGTGGACATCTCTTTGGAGACAAGCGGATCGTACAAGGCTTTGCACGAAGCCATTAGAGCTACAAGGTTTGGGGGTTCAGTTGTCCCAGTTTCGTGGTACCACGGCGAAGCGAAAGGCTTGAATCTTGGCGAAGAATGGCACTTTAACCGTCAGGTTTTGGTTTCAGGCGCAAGGGTGGAAAGCGAGCCGTACAGGGATTATCCGTTGTGGGACAGGAAACGCCTCTACGACACGGTTCTTGAGCTGTTCCGAAAGAAGCGTCTAACGAGCCAAGGATTGCTTACTCCGACAGTGAGGTTCGAAGAAGCTATCGAAGCTTACATGACGCTCGTTGAAAAGCCCGAAGAAACAATTAAATTGGGCGTAGTCTACAGTTAAGGCATCGGGGAACCCTTAGAACCTTAGGGATGTGCATGTTGATGCCCTTACATGAGGCAATGCTTTACGAAAAAACCGAAGACGACAAAACCAGATGCAACCTCTGCAGCCGCCGCTGCCTAATCCAAGAAGGGCTCACAGGGTTCTGCAGGGTCAGAAAAAACGTTTCAGGCAAACTTTATTCGCTCAACTACGCGAAGGCTTGCGCAGCAAACGTGGACCCGATCGGAAAAAAGCCGCTTTCCCACTTTCATCCCGGAGCTTCAGTCTTCTCCATCGCCACGGTCGGATGCAACTTCAGGTGCCAGTTCTGCGACAACTGGAACATAAGCCAAGAAAAGGAAATCGTTGGGAAAGATTTTCCGCCTGAAGATGTAGTTAATACAGCCAAAGACTATGGCTGCCAAGGCATAAGCTACACCTACACTGAGCCCACGATTTTTTTTGAGTACGCCTACGACACCTCTGTCTTAACCCACCAACAGGGACTCTTCAACACGTTCGTAACGAACGGGTACATGACGCCTGAAGCTGTTAGAACCATTTCGGCTTACCTTGACGCTGCGACTGTTGACTTCAAGGGAGGAGGCGACCCACAATTTTATAGAAGGTTTTCGTCTGTTCCCTCGGTTGAACCGATTTTTGAGACCTTGAAAGAAATGAAGAAATTCAATATTCACGTCGAGATAACCAATCTTGTCGTGCCCAAAATAGGCGACTCAATCGAACAAATAAAGCAACTTGCCCTGTGGGTAAAGAATAACTTGGGCGAAGACACGCCTTTTCATCTTTTAAGGTTTCACCCGAACTACGAGTTGACCGAAATCAGCTCAACGGAAGTGAAGTCGCTCGAGGATGCTTACGGGGCTGCCAAGGAAACAGGCTTGAACTATGTGTACTTGGGGAACGTTCCGGGTCACCGATTCGAGAACACCTACTGCCCCGAATGCAACGAACTGCTTGTCAAGAGACAAAGTTTCAGCATAGCCAAATGGAACATAACTGACGAGAAAAAATGCCCGAACTGCGGAAAACAAATCGCGATAAAGGGCGAATTCCACAAAGAAGGCTTCTCATACCCTTACTCCGTTTTGTAGACTAAACACATTTAGCTCTGAGAAAAGCACTAGCAAAGATACGAATTAATAAGATTCCTTTTTTTATTATTCATTTGAATCCAATGTGGCATGTCCTGAGAAGAGATGCCGTTATGGTTCTGGAAGACGAGAACGCTAAGGCAAGCCTGTCCAGATACTTCGCCGTGATGAAGGACGAGAAGCCAGCGAAATTCATGATTGCCAAGAAAATACCTGTTGACTTCGACGGTGTTGATGCAATCCGAGGACTGTGGCGAATCCACGAACAGAAACTGGAAGAATTCAAGCGTCTAGAACGGGAAATAGACAACAACCGAATCTCCTTGAAAGAGTTGGAAAGTCCCAAAACCTCATTCCTCGACCTGAAACAGAAAATTGCCCACAAAATCCTTGAGAACTGCCACTTCTGCACCCGAAGATGCAGCATAAATCGTCTCCGCGGGAAAACGGGCTACTGCGGATGCGGCGAACAAATCAGGATTTCGTCCATTTTTGAGCACATGGGGGAAGAGCCTGAACTCACCCCTTCGGGCACGGTCTTCACTCTCGGCTGCACGATGCGTTGCCTGCACTGCCAGAACTGGGCGATTTCCCAATGGTCTGAACAGGGAGAAGCCTATTCGCCTCAGAGATTGGCTTCAGCGGTTGAGCATCTGCGCCGAAACGGCTGCAGGAACGTGAACCTCGTAGGCGGGGAGCCGACGCCTTGGCTTGAGCAGTGGCTTGAGGCGTTCAGGCTTGTCGGACTCAACGTTCCCGTCGTCTGGAACTCGAACACATTCTACAGTGAGGAGACTGCAAAGTTGTTAGCTGGTTTCGCGGACGTTTACCTCTTGGACTTCAAGTATGGAAGCAACGAGTGCGCTGAGAAAATATCCGACGCGCCGAACTATTGGGAAGTATGCACTCGGAACCACTTGCACGCATCGAAATGCGGCGAACTCATAATACGAGTGTTAGTTCTACCTGGGCACTTGGAATGCTGCACAAAAGAAATACTGAATTGGATAACTGAAAACTTGGGCAAGAACACGCGGGTCAACTTGATGTTCCAGTACAGACCTGAGTGGAGGGCTCACGAGGTTCCTCAGATTGGAAGAAGGCTGACAACCGAGGAAATGCGTAGAGCAGTGCAACTTGCGGAACATGCTGGGCTCACGAACTTTATCACGTAATGTTCTAGTGGGATATTATTTCGGCTAGCTTTAGGCGTTTCAGGTCCAGTTTTTTGGTTTTTCTCGACGCGTCGTCTAGGTCCACAGAGGTGATTCGTCCTTTCTGGATAGCTACCATTCTTTTGTTTTCGCCTTCCAGCAAAAGGTCAATTGCCTGACAGCCGAACTCGCTGGCGAGGATTCTGCTTTGAGCTGTGGGTGAACCGCCTCTCTGTATGTAGCCAAGTGTTGTCAGCCGAACTACATACTCGGTTTGTTGAATTATGTAGTTTACCATTTTGTTCGAGTTGCCCGCGCCCTCAGCCATCACAATGATTTCGGACCTTTTTCCTTCTCTTCTGTCAGTCTGAAGCCTTTCACAGATTTTGTCAAGGCTGACCTTTATTTCAGGGACCAAGATGATTTCAGCTCCTCCAGCTATCCCGACCTCGAGTGCAAGGAATCCGCGGGTTCTTCCCATCACCTCAACAACGAAGATTCTCTCGTGCGACATCGACGTGTCCCGTATCTTGTCAATCGCAGACAGCGCCGTGTTGACTGCTGTGTCGAAGCCGATTGTTGTGTCAGTTCCCGCCACGTCATTGTCTATCGTTGCAGGGATTCCTATCATCGATATTCCGCTTATTTTATAAAGTTCGTTTGCCCCCCTGAAAGTGCCATCACCGCCAATGGTCACAAGCCCTTCTATCCCCAAATTTTTCAGAGACTCAGCAGCCTTTTCTAATCCTTCAGGCGTTCTGATTTCTTCGCTCCTGCTTGTTTTTAGAATGGTTCCGCCAAGGTTGACAATGCCACTAACTGAACGTGGTCCCATTGGTTTAGCTTGTCCTTCGATTATTCCTTCATAACCTCTTTCAAAACCAGTGACTTCGAAATGGTTGTGAATGGCTGAGCGAACAACTGAACGTAAAGCTGCATTCATTCCAGGCGCGTCTCCGCCTGCAGTAACAACCCCAATCTTTTTCATGCAACCACCATTAACTGTACAATGTTAAGAATATTTTA
>CAZRIK010000111.1:0-5393 GCA_964600125.1 uncultured Candidatus Bathyarchaeia archaeon | reverse complement strand
TTTTTCAGAATCTGGAATTTCTGTGCCACAAAAGGTCCTCCACACTGCATTATGCGGGTCGAGTGTAATAGCCAAAATAATCATATAAACGTTATGAGAACAAACTTCACGTTCATACGTTCGACGCCTACAATTTCAAAAATAGTTATATCAAAGGCAAAAATTTTATGTTATCAGACCTTCATAACATTAAATTGGTTTGGGCGACTGTTTATGGCGGAAGACGAGGAACTTGAGGAACTGAGACGCAAAAAGCTTGAGGACTTGATGCGCCAAAAACAGGAGGAACCCGTTTCTCCAGCAACAGGCGCAACGGTTGAGGTTACTGACAAAAATTTTACTGAAACAATAAACAAAGAAGGCTTAGTGGTAATCGACTGCTGGGCAATCTGGTGTTCACCGTGTCGCATGTTAAGCCCAATAATTGGGGAGCTCGCGAATGACTACGCTGGCAAAATAGTTTTCGGTAAGCTGAACGTGGACGAAAACCGCGACGTTGCCCTCGAGTACCAGATATTGAGCATACCCACAATTCTGGTTTTTAAGAACGGAAGTCTCGTGGACCGAATCGTAGGCGTCATGCCCAGAAGGCTTCTGGAACCAAAGATAACCCAGCATCTTTAGCCTTTTCGCGGCTTTCGCGGAAGGATTTTCGCAGCCTCATTTGCTACCAGACCAATCTCTTCAGGCGCAAGCTCCCTCGGTCTTCTGGTGTGAAAAGGAAAAGTGTCCGCCAGTCTAAGAGCCTCGGTTTTTGGAACCCCATATTTGCCTATTAACGGCAGAACAGCGTTCCTCAGCTTCTTGTTCTTCTGCGTAAAAATGACCCTCACAACCTCGGAGAAGAAGCCTTCATCGTCAATCTGGAAAGGCGGCTTTTTAGGCTTTAAGCGGACAACCCTCGAATCCACGTTCGGCGAAGGCCAAAAACGGTCCTTGGTGATAACTTCCAGAAGCTCAACTTCAGAACGGTAATACGTTGTGACGGTCAGCCTTCCATAGTCGCTGGACCCAACTTGGGCTGCCAACCGTTCAGCGAACTCTTCTTGGAAAGACAGGACGGCTAACTCGTATTTTGTTTCTAGGAGCCAAAAAAGAATCGGCGACGAAATGGAGTATGGAGGCGTGGAAACAACTTTCTCGAAGCCTTGAATGCTGAGCTTCAAAACGTCGCCCTCAATCAAGGCTACATTTGCTCGGTTTCTCATCCTTTCTCTCAAAACCTGCATCAGCCTCGGGTCTACCTCGACGGCTATGACTTTTCCAGCCTTTTCTGCGAGACGTTCGGTGAGAGAACCTAACCCAGCTCCTATCTCAAGCACCGTGTCCTTTTTGTTTAAGGAAGCGTGCAAAACCATCTTCTGCAAGGCGTCTCGGTCTACAAGGAAACTTTGACCCAAACGTTTCCTCGGCAGAATCCCGCGAGCCCTCAAAATTCTTCTGGTTTCATCCTCAAGGTTCATCGTGGTCTCCGTCGCCCCCGCAAATCTTACAAGCCCAAATTAAATGTTCGTTGCCAAATTATTTTGCCAGAAACGTAGGCAGAAGGGGAAAAATCTTAGCCATTTAAGATGAACGGGTGAACAGGCGGTATTTGGTGTCGCTTGAAAGCTCCTCAATGACCCTTTTAACGATCAGTTTAGCTGGGCTAGGAATGCTAACTCGGCTCCGCAAGTCCTCGAAGCTTTCGTAGGGCTTCTTTTCTCTGCTGTTCAGTATGTCCCACATGTACTTTTTCCCGATTCCAGGTATCAGTTCCAACGTGTGCATCCTCGGCGTTATCGGCTGGGCGTTGTTGAAAAAGTTCACGAACCACTTTTCTCGGTCAAGCACAATCTTTTCGATAGCGGTCTCGAGGTCCATCCTCGCGTTCGCCGTCAACTCGTCGTACCCGACTCGCCCAAGAATGTACGTGATGTCGTGGCGGGAATCCTTGCCTACGTAAACCTTGTCCAACGGTCTAAGCGTGACTCCTGCTCTGACGTTTGCTTCGAGAAGCGTGAAATAGCTAGTTCCCACTACTTGAACCACGGCTCCCGCCCGAAACTTGCCTTTAGTTCCAGGCTTGCCGAACAGCAGAAAATCCAGAATGTACGCATTTTCCTCGTATAGCTGCCGAGATTCTCTTTCTTCCAACTCTTGCCTTTCCCCCATTCGTTCCTTCATGTCAGGTGAATAGAACTATTGCCAAAAAAACAGTGTGCAATCCATGTTACGTTTTTTTGACCTTTATGCGTTGAACGGAAAAAACGGGATTAACGGAAGAACCATAACCTTCAGTAAGTGACAACAAGCAGAAATCGGAGTTGAAAACATGTTCTGTCTGCATACTTAGACCTCTCCAAGCAACATAGCATTATGTTAAAAAGGCTAATAACCTTTTTCTTTCCCCTAGCTTAGGCTTCCTTCTTTTTTCTGTACTTGTCCAAAAGGCTCAGAATCGATTCTAGCTTTGATGTTTCTACAATTTTCCGTCCGCCAGCGAGAAAAACCCGCAGTTCGCCAACAGTCTCAGGCATGCAGTTCACTATCTGAACCGCCTCTTCGTCGTCCATCATCCCCGTTTCCTTGAGTTCAGCTAGAAGCTTCTCAGCGGACGCGGAATCAACCTTCGAAAACTTCGCCGCGTAATCCAAAGACCTACGCTGGAACTGGTCCAAGTTTTCTTCGCCTAAGGATTCAAGCAGAGCCTTAACCTGAGGCGTCGTAACGAATTGAGTTTTTGTAACTTTTTTACTCGACAAATTTTATACCTCGCTGTAACTTTTCAGATGTTCAGGCCGAATAATCAATTCCTTAACAGCGTCTCCCAGAGTGACGCTAACCTCGTAGGACCTTCCTCTCTTGGACCGTACAACTCCTACTCTTCCTTGGTACCTGTGGTGCGGCATGCCCTTGTGGATGCTTGAGTCTATATGGATGACCACTTTGTCGCCTGGCTCATACTTCTTAAGCAGCCTACTAAGACCAAGTTTGCCACTTTCCCTAGGCTTTTTGGTCAACAGGGCGCGGGTCTTTTTTCGGAATCCTTGAGATTTCGGCATTATCGTTCATCAACCTTTTATCGAGACGCTTAACACGTCAAGTTCAAGGGGCTCAGCCTTCGCGTCGACGATTTTCGACACGTTCGGCTCTGTGCGTCCTCCGTCCCCCGTGACGAGTTCCTTGACGTAGAGTCCTCCTTGGCATCGAACCTTCAATTCGACGCTGTTCGGGGAGATTCTCTTTACCGTCGTCTCATATATGTGTTTTTCTCGAGTCTTATCGGCCCTTCTACGCAGCACGCGTGTCGGAGTCTGCTGAAAAACCTTAACTCCCGAGAGGGAACTTTCAATCTTCTCGATTTCGTCGTCTGAAACGTCCCTGTCGAAACGCACCGTGACCCTGTACGTCTTCTTGGCTGCCTCCAAATGCTTCAGAGCCCTAATCATGTCTTTGTCCACTATTTTTAGGCTTGAAACCTTGATTTTTCCTTCAGCCCGCTTGTTTATGGCTTGGGCAAGCTCCTTAAGGTCTATCTCACGTTTGTGCGGTCGTTTGACTTGAACGATGAACGGTCTCCCTTTCCCCAGCATACGGGCGTCAGCGTCCTCCCTGCCTGCTCCGTGAAAAGAAGCGTCCTCGCCGCGAACCGTCTCAACCGTTGGACCAGCGACCAGCTCCTCAACCGATTCGGGATGCAGCCTCCCCGTGAAGCCACATTCGGCGCATCCTTTGCCTCTGCATTTGGGGCAGAACCATTTTGACTGCGGAATCCCGCGTACAAGCTTCTGGTATTTTCCCATCACGAAAAGCGGGTTCACCTGAAGCCAAACGTCGCCTGCCAAGGGGTTGACGAGAACGACTATTTGGGGATTCAGGAAGTCAACGGTTTTCCCTGTTCTGTCTGAAAGCATTTTTCCGAATTCTCGGCTTAGCTCGTTCCTGAAGTTTTCGCCGTGCTGAACCTCGAATCGGGCTTTGAACTCGTCTTCCCTCTCTTCGGCTTCGTGAGGCAATTTGACGCCGACCAGAAAAGTGTCGTGCTCGTAGCCCTGAAGCTTCTCAGCAGCCTTCACAACAAGGGACGGCAAAGATTCGAAGCAGCCTTCGCACAGAAAACACTTTCTCGCTTGTTTGGGTCTCCGTTTAAGTTTCCTAAGTATCTCAGCTGCCATAGAGAAGGAACCATTTTCAGCTAGATTTTTTAGAAGCGAAACGCCTTCCTTGTTTTTTTGGAGAGCCAAGTGATGCCCCTTCATCGCGAGAGACAGCTTCATTGTTCGTCCACGTTCCTGGTTGTCGATGCCGAAGCCTAGGAACGCGAACTGCCTGCCTAAACAATGATCACACAATGGGTACTTCTCAAGCATCATCCGAGCCTTTTCGTTGATTTCCATGCCCAAAATTTCACCGACACGTCCCAAATGCCCAAAAGCACGTTTTACTGAACTTTCAAGGTATGATTAATCGGGATGATTTATATTTGTATATCCCCACAAAACTCTAGGCGGCGAGAAGAATTGAGGATTGCACGTTACGTTCACCGAGGAGCCGAATCCTACGGCGTTATCCAAGGAAACGATAAAATTGTGGACCTTCCCGAACTAGCCAAAATTCGGGGAAAAACTGTTCCACCAACCATCGACGGACTCATCTCTCAAGGTTCAGCAGCAGAAACCCTTGTCAAAGACATGGTTGACGGTGCCCCGAAAAGCCAAAACAAAAAATTCGTTCTAGAAAAAAACGCGGTTAAGTTGAAGGCGCCAGTTATTTCTCCGCCTAAAATTGTTTGTTTGGGGCTTAACTACAGAGACCACGCTGAAGAAGCAGAAGCCACTCTTCCAGAAGAACCAATAATTTTCATGAAGCCGAGAACAGCCATAATAAGCCCCGAAGAACCTGTGAGGAAACCGCGTTTCGTCCGAAAGCTGGACTACGAAGTGGAACTCGCAGCAATCATAGGCAAAACAGGAAAGAACATCCCAACCTCAAAGGCGCACGAACACATCTTCGGGTACACTGTTTTCGACGACATTTCAGCGCGGGACATACAGTTCAAGGACGGCCAGTGGACGAGGGGAAAAAGCTTCGACACCTTCGCCCCTTTTGGACCATGCATTGTTACATCTGAGCAGATTGGCGACCCAAACAACCTCCGCCTGTGGACCCGGGTGAACGGCGAAACGAGGCAAAACTCTTCGACGAAAAACATGCTGTTCAACGTCTACGAAATCGTTCACCACCTGAGTCGAGTGATGACCCTTGAACCGTGCGACATAATAGCGACGGGAACACCAGCAGGCGTGGCAGCCTTCATGAAACCAACGCCCAAGTTCCTTGAGCCAGGCGACGTCGTAGAGGTGGAGGTCGAAAACATCGGAACCCTCAGAAACCCCATAACCGAAGACGCT
>CAZRIK010000110.1:0-5465 GCA_964600125.1 uncultured Candidatus Bathyarchaeia archaeon | reverse complement strand
TCACAACGCCAGCATCGAACAGAGACGCACCGAACAGGTGGGAACCTTGAATGGGGAATTCCAAGGATATGGCCACGGAATGATGTTCATGAGCATCAAACCGAATGAGGACACTATGTTCCACATTCCCGTGGACGCTAACGTTGAGGCGTACTTCTTCGCCAGCGAGGCGACCCAACTAATCATTGATGGTAACACGGAGACGATGCAGGCTGGCACGGGATTCCTTTACACGGTTCTGGGGACCCACACCGTCAGCGTCGACCACAACGTAGTCCTTCAAATCAACTTCTGGCCTCTTGAACCCGAATACCAGGGGCTCTGGTACACAGGAGCCATAATACCATGCGTCGAGACGGTGGACACCAACCCGACTGTAATAATAACAACGATCGGCGGAGGCGGCTTACCCATCATGTACATAGCGATTGGCGGAGGAGCAGCTGCGGTCGTTGTCGTTGTAGTTGTATTAGTTTTGAGAAAACGCGGCAGCAAATCCAGCTAAAGAACCCTAGACACGTATGGCGCGACTCTGATCTTTTTTCTCAGGTTTTTTCTGAAAAAAGTGATAGAGGCATTAATTTAAAATTGGGAATCATGCTTTTATTAGCATCCGATTGAATTATTGAAGAGAATTCCCGTGGAGGACTTGGATGGTCAAAGTTGAGGTGTTCCCAGTCGAGAACCTTCCAATCGTAAAAGAAGGAGACGACCTCGGCGAACTGATTTGCAGCGCCACAAAGAAGCAGGGCACACCCATCCAGGAAGGAGACATCATCGTGGTCACGCATATCGTGGTTTCGCGGGCTGAAGGGAACATAATAAACCTTGACGACATAGTTCCTTCACCAACCGCCAAAGCCATAGCTAAAGACATGGGCAAAGACCCAGCCTTAATCGAGGTTATCCTCAGAGAAACAAAATCAATCATCCGAATTGGAGACGGACACCTAATCACCGAAACGAAGCACGGCTTAATCTGCGCCAACGCAGGAGTCGACAGGTCAAACATTCCGGGAGAAAGAAACGTTGCCCCACTACCAAAAGACCCAGACCTCTCGGCGCGTCGAATCAGACAAAGAATAAAGGACTTTACGGGAAAAGAAGTAGCCGTTTTAATTTCAGACACTCATGGACGTGCATTGCGAAGTGGCCAAATCAACGTTGCGGTGGGAGTCGCTGGGATGAAACCGATACGGGACCGAAGAGGCGAAAACGACCTTTTCGGCTACACCCTCCGAGTTAAACAGACCGCCGTAGCTGACGAGCTGTGCTCAGCCGCTGAGCTAGTGATCGGACAGGCAAACGAGAGAATACCCGTCGCCCTCATCAGAGGATACCCGTACCAAAAATCCGAAGAAGCGTCCTTGAAAGAACTGTTGTGGCCAAGAGAAAAAGCTCTTTTCTACTGAGCATGCAGCCACGGAACAATCGACATTATGGGACTGTTCCTTTCTGCATCATCTTCTCGGCTTTAGCCAAATCCAACAGCGTGTTAACGTTGAAAAACGTCGTCAAATGAGGGTCAAGCTGCTGGATGACCAAGGTCGAAAGGTATCTCGTCCTCCTCAGAAGACGAATCATGTTTAAAGGCCTCATTTCTCCATGCCCTAAGGCTTGCCTCGTAGCCTCAAGAGCGGAACTCGTCCTGTAAACAGCCTGCAACGGTTCAATGTAATCATTAGGCCATCTTGGAACAGCAGCGTCCACGCCAGCGCATGTCTCGAACAGCAACTCAATAACTTTCCCTGAGACAAAGGGTGAATCGCATGGCAATAAAAGCGAATATTCGGCACATGTATTGGCAAAACCAGTTAGGGCACCGACAAGGGGGCTTCGAACGTTCTCGTCGTCAACAAATATCCTGTTTTCGTTCGGAACAACCAAAGAATAAGCTTCCTTTTGGCTTTCTGAGCTCACGACAACCAGAGCCTCATCCACGACTTCACTTGCCCTTTCAAGCACATGCGTCACGAGAGGTTTACCCGCAAGTTTCACAAGACCCTTGTCCTGTCTGAGCCTTTTCGAAAAACCGCCAGCGAGGACAACAGCAGCTCTTTCCATTCGGCTTTTTCACCTAACTTTTTACTTTGTTGAGGACGTGGCGCACAATCTCGTCCGCAATGTTAACCTCGGTCACGGACTGCAGCCCCCTCCAGCCCGGTTGACTGTTGAGGTCAATCAACAAGGGACCCTTCTCCGTCTCCAATATGTCTACGCCAGCAACCTCGCAGCCGACCGTTTCCGCGGCTCCAACAGCTAACTTTTCAGCCTCTTTTGGGGGACTGTAGGGTTCAGGTTTTGCGCCTCGACTTACGTTGGTCTTCCAGTTTTCAGCAATCCTCCGCATCGAAGCCAACACTTTTCCGCCTAGAACAAAAATTCGGAAATCAAAGTTTCCGTGAGGAACAAACTCCTGAATGTACGCAACTTGGTGATTGAACTCTAACGCGCGAAAGACCCTTTCAGCCACGTCAGCATCCGAAATTCGGGTGGAGCCGACGCCGCGTGAACCAAAAATGGGCTTGACAACAACGTCTCCGCCGAGTTCACGAAAACCGCCCAAAGCAGCATCAGCATTTTCGGCAACAACGGTTCGGGGAACAGGAAGCCCAGCCTCCTCCAAAAGGGCTAAGGCATAGTATTTGTCGATGGACTTTTCGATCGCTGAAGGCGGATTCAAAACGTACATACCGAGCCTAACAAGCCTGTGCAGAAGGTCCATACGAAAGATAATTTCCTCTAGTGAACCTCGCCCAACAGGGCGGACGATAACAGCTTTTAGTTCACCGAGAACGTCGTGCGCGTCTACAGTTACTTGAGGTTTGAATCCGACGCGTGCAACCAGCCTTCGGAAATTGAAACACGCGGGAAAGGCGCCCTGCTTGAGGATTGAGGTTTTTAGCTGAGCTGAACACCAAGATTCCTCGTTCCGAGTCAGGATGCCGATCTTCAAACGTTCAGCCTTCCTTATCTTGTTCAGCCTTAGGTACTACTGGAGTTGTCTCCCAAAGTTGGCTTGTTAAGGGTCATTCTTTTTGTTGTTTCAGCCAGTTTGCCACTTTCCGTATCAGGGGATTGTGGGAAAGGTCGATGATTGGAATCATTATTTTCTCTTTGGTCTCAATCATCGGCTGATACTTAGGCATCGACGCGTAGCTGACGAGTGTCCAGAAAACTCTTCCACTCTCTATCAAGGCTTTGGCAGTAGTCTCCGTTGACGCTGGAAGAACGAAATACAGAAACACCACACCTTCAGCCCAGTTTAGACCTGCTACTTTTCCTCCCGTGACTATCGAGGCAAACCTTGCCAAGTCGTCTGTGGAATCAAAATGGTTTCTATCCAAGACCACAATCTCTTTTATAGGCTCATATTTTATGTTGACTTCTCTTTCAATCATGTAAAACCCACCAACATACGAACAAAACCAAAACCTACAGCGACCTCACATTTTAATCAGCAACCGACCGTATTAAAGGCTATTACCTAAAACTCAAATCTTATTAAGAAGCTGAACCATTCTTCTCAGAACAATCCAAAAAATGGCGGTTGAAGGCGGCAAAGAGACTAATGACAAAACTGGAAAGCAAGGTGCTGGCTGAGATCGAAAAGATTGTCGACTTCGAAACTGAGCTTACGATCGGAGAAATGAAGATGATACGGTTGGTGCAAGAAACCGAGCCCGGCGTAATAAGGGTGGACTTCACTCCCACAAGCCCGGTGTGCCCGATGGCTGTTAAACTGGCTATCGAAATAAGGGACAAGGCTGAAAACATCGAAGGCGTAGAAAAAGCTGTCGTCAACGTCCGTGGGCACATCATGGAACAAGAAATCAACAAAAAAGTCAACAGCCCAGCTTAAAGTCGCAACCAAACACGCTTTCTAATTGTTTGCCTTAGACTAGACTGTTTCAGCTTCCAAATATGTCGACAACGCCCTCGTAATTCTTACACTCACGAACCTTCCGAGAAGAACACTATCGTCTTTAACGACGATGGGTTTGTAGGCAAAGTTCCTTCCAATCCACGATTGATCCTTACCCTTCTCGTCGACAAGCATCTCACCCGTCCACCCGACCCATTTTCTGTTTTTTTCCAAAGCCAACTTCTTAACCAGCCTTGTTAATGCTCGGCTTCTCGCCTTTACCTCTTCAACATCCGATTGTTCCATTCCTTCAGCAGGCGTGTTGGGGCGAGGGAAGAACCTTGAAATGTTAACGACGTCAGGTTTCACTTCTTCAATAAGATCAAGAGTTCCCTTGAAAGCTTCTCGGGTCTCGCTCGGAAACCCGCAAATGACGTCGGTTGAAAGCGTTAAATTTGGCAACTTCTTCCTGAATTTTTGAACAATCGTTTTATAGTCGTTAACAGAGTATCTGCGGTTCATCCGTTGCAGGACATCATCGTCTCCGCTTTGAACTGGAAGGTGCAGGAACTTGAAGACCCTGTTGTCCTTGTAGGCGTCTATCAGTTCATCCAGAATGGGCAGAACATGATCAGGATTCATCATCCCGACCCTGATCCAGAATTTGCCCTCAACCTCACAACATTCTCTGAGAAGCTCAGCAAGGTTTGACTTTATCTCCATTCCGTAGGCTCCTGTATCCTGCGAGGTTAACCAAATCTCCTTTGCGCCACTTTGAACTGCCTGTCCTAAACTTTCCGCAACCGATTCCTTAGGAAACGAATAAAGAGTCCCTCGGGCGAACCTGACGCAGCAAAAAGCGCAGGCTCCAGCGCAACCCTCCGAAATAGCGATTATGTCGATGGGCAGTTTGAGATTGATTTTTGGCTGCTTAAGCTTAGAGACGGGCTTCTCTGAAAAGAAAATCCGCCCAGTTTCACCGTTCTCCGCGGACTTTACGGCTACCAGTATCTTGTCAACACTTCGTGGGTCAAGAACTGCCGAGAAATTCGGGGCAGTCTTCACGATTGCCTTGAAGTTTATTTTTGGGAGGCAACCCGCGATTACAAGCGGCTTTCGGATTTGACTCAGTTTACGCAATCTTCCGATTATTCGGTCTTCGGTCGGCTTCTTCACTCCGCACGTGTTCACCAAAATAATGTCGGCTGAGCCAACGTCTTTTGTGGGATGGTAGTTTAAGCTAGCCATGAGACCTAACAAAACCTCGAAGTCGAACGTGTTAGCGGCACAACCGTAGTTTTCCGCATAAACCGCTTTTTTTCCTCGAAGTACAGTCGTTTGTTTTGTTTTTTGGGATTCATGAACCTCTGAAATAAGCATGGGCGCCAAAGCAATCAAGGACATCCTTGCGGGAAACGAATATAAGTGTAACTATCCTTGGCAGTGAGGTAGCGACATGAACCCTTAGCATTATTACCGTTAATAATATATGTTTGGGACTCGTATATTGACATAAATTCGCCACAAGCATACGTAGAGATACAGAAAGTTTTATAAGATGATGTAACGTTCATGTATGAATCATGTTTGTATCATGTTA
>CAZRIK010000109.1:0-5514 GCA_964600125.1 uncultured Candidatus Bathyarchaeia archaeon | reverse complement strand
CTTGCACTCCAAAAAAACCCGTCGGCGCATGCATGGTCAGCAGCGAAGGAACCTGCAGAATTTGGGCAAGGTCGCAGAAACTGCAAAAATAAGCGTTAGGGTTTGATGAATAAAGTTATAGGATAAATCTACAATCATGTTAAACAAAAATTGATGCAAATTCAAAAACGGATGCAAGAGGTTTTGGTATGTTGAAAGTCGCGTTAATTGGTTGCGGGCACATTATGCCCTCTCACCTTTACGGGTACAAAGCCTTGATGGAAAAGGGCGTGGACGTCAGGATAAAGGCGTTGTGCGCGAGGAAAATCGACGACGCGAAACGGTTCAGAAGCCCATCCGAAGGCGTCGCTCCCGTCAAGCCTGTTGGACCACGCGGCGATCCGATGAACAGACCCGCGATTTACGTTTCCGATTTCCAGAAAGACGCCGAAGTAGAAGTTTATTCAGATTATAGGGAGATGCTCAGGAAATCCGAGGTTGACGCCGCCGAAATCTATTCTTCCGTCTTTTCCCACCACGACATAGCCCTCGCGTGCATCGAGGCTGGAAAACACGTCTTGGTCGAAAAGCCCTTCGCCCTGACGGTTAAGGCTGCACGCAGGATGGTTGAGGCTGCGGAAAGGAAGGGGGTGGTTCTGGGTGTGGCTGAAAACATGAGGTACTTCACGGACGTCAGAGAGACCAAGTGGACAATCGAGCAGGGCTACATCGGCGACGTGCAGGTCACGATAGGCGGGTCCATCGGAGGCTTCTGGTCCCCCGACAGGATTGTCGCAGAGACCTCTTGGAGGCACCAAAAAATGCTCGCAGGCGGCGGCGCAACGGTCGACGTTGGCGTTCACCTGCTGCATTTTCTCCGTTACGTGTGCAGCGAAATCGACGAAATCTCGAGCTTTGTCAAAACGCTCGAAAAGGAAAGGTCAACCATAGACAAAACAGGCAGAACAGTGGAAAAGACCAAAAGCGACGTGGACGACTCCTTCTTCAGCATAATAAAATACAGGAACGGAGCCGTGGGGCAGCACTTCGTCTCGTGGGGAGGACACGGAGAAGCGTTCTCGACGCCGCGGCTCATCTACGGAACCAAGGGATGCATAAAAGGCAACATGGTGATTACCGATGATGGGGCGAAGTCCAACATGTCGGAACTATTCGAGAAGAACGCCGAAAAAGGTGTTAAGGAAAAGTTCTTCCCGTACAGCATAAAGGACGCGATGGCGCTTGAAACCCTTGACTTCGTAAGAGCCATCAAGGAAGGTCGCGAAATGGAGACAAGCGGGCGCGAGGGACTGCGGGACTTGGCTGCATCGTACGCCCTGATTGAGTCTTCGGTGTCTGGCAAATCAGTAAAAGTCGACGACGTTGAATCGGGCAAGCTGTGCCGTTACGAAGACGAAATCAACAAGCATTACGGAATCTGACAAAAAACAATCAAAAATGGAGACAAAGAAAATGCGGTTCTCAGAGTTTGCGGACGTGCCCGTGATCGACGGTCACGTGCATTTCGGAAACTTCGGCGCGGGAAGCGTACAATGGTCAATGAGTGAGCTGAAGAAACAGACCGCGTTATTCATTGACGTTATAAAAAAAGGAAAACTTAATGGAATGTACGTCACAGGCGGCGACGCGGGTCTCTACCTGAAGGCTAAGTACCCAACCCTGTTCTACGCTGGCGGGTTCGTGCCTTGGTCAAGCGAAACCGATTCCTTGCCCAACGTGGACTGGGACGCGTACATTGCGACGCTTAAAAAGTTGGGGTACGAGGGAGTCGGCGAGATGGGGAACAAGCCCGTCCTCAGGAACAAGCACACGCCTCTGGACAGTGGCTACTACAAAGGGTTCTGGGACGCGTGCGAGTCTCAGGATTTTCCCGTGTTGTGCCACGTTGCTGACCCTGAGGAGTTCTGGGACGAGAAGTTGGCTCCCGACTGGGCGAAGAAGCAGAGGTGGGTTTACTACCTCGACGATTACCCGAAGAAGGAGGAGCTGTACGGTGAAACGGAGAACGTGCTAGACGCCCACCCTGACCTTAAGGTTGTTCTGTGCCACTTCTACTTCATTTCGGCTGACCTCGAAAAGGCAGAGGAGTTCCTGAACCGCCACAGAAACGTCGGCTTCGACTTGACCCTCGGCATTGAGCTCATGTACAACATCTCCCAGCGCAGGGACGACTGGAGAGCCTTCTTCGTCAAGCATCAGGACAGAATCTTCTTCGGCACCGACATAGCCACGTGGCAGACAATACAGGAAACGGTTGACAGGATATGGCTGATCAGAAACTTTCTAGAGTCGGACGAAGAGTTCTACACTCCTTCGACGGCTGACAAGCTCCTCACAAAATACGAAAAACCATTCATCGGGCTGAAGCTGCCGAAGGAAGCCGTGCGAAAAATCCTCGCAGGCAACTTCCAAAGGCTGTGGGGAAAGAAGCCCAAAAAAGTCAACACAGAATTAGCCCTAAAAATCCTCAAGCAAAAAGGCGAAAAAGTCATCGCCAAGGCAATGGAAGAAATCGTCTAATTTTTCTTATTTTTTCGTTTATCTATTGAGTTTCTAATAAAGTCTATAACTATTCCGATTAATCCCCCGAATGCCATGAAAACGAGAACAATGAAAATTTCAGGGGAAAAATTGTACTGCGCAAGAAGCCAGTAGCCGATTATGTCGAGGAAGAGGGCGGTGGACCAAGGCATGCCCCTGACGTACGGCGCAACCCAGACAGACGCGTACAGGATGACGCCGACGAGTAGGCCAATGAACGCACCAAGGATTGTGCCCCTTGTTCTGTTAGTGAACGTCAAAGCGATCCCCCGACAATATCATGTGAATAACAGCTTATTTTTCTCTCCTTTTAATGTTTACTTTTCGCAATTTCTTCCCTTAAATTAAGATACAAATTTTTACATCATATTTTGTAGCTCACGAAAAAATAATCTGCGATGAAAGGAGAATTTTGCGGACGGTCTTTTCAAGTGAGCCTGTTTTATTGATTCTTAAGATGTTGGTATTATTGTAATGCTTGCACTGTAGAAGTTGTATCTGATCCACGTGATTTTTCCCTGCTCATGCACGATCTCTATTGTTCCCAATGTTCCTTCCCACTGAGGAAGAGTAACCTCGATTGTGCCCGTATTCTCGTTTTTTAACTCATATTTTATACGGGTATTAATTGTCGCATTAAACGTGATTACTGCAGTTCCATTCCCCTGAAGCATGCTGGAAAGCTGATCAACATTGATAAACCAGCCACCCTCATGATCCTTTCCCCAAAATCCTGTCCTTGACAACTCCCTTTCTCGAAGATTTCGAAAATCTAATACGATGTTATTTCCTCTATTTCCTCTGGAAGTCGAATTATAGATTCCCACGTTATCATTTATCGACGTTAATGTACCCAGATCGGTGATTTGTACAACATAATGAGAGACGCTGCAGCAGCAGTGATGTTCCTGTATTTGTGTATCACTGAGAGATGCACTGATCGTGACGTTCCTACATTTTTCAAAATATGTCAAGTTATCAAACCAGAAAACAGACATCGGATCCATCTTTATATCGATGCCTTGTAATGGCGTAGCATTAAACTCCCCACAATATACTTGATTTACTGGTCCAATTATCATCGTTTTTCCGTTAGTGCTAGGTACATGAATTGGGTATATATGGCCCGAGAAAGTGAACTCACACTCTAACTGAAACCAGTCTGTCATGTCATACCTTATGGTTCGATTTTCTAGAGTTAGGCTTTCAGATGACGCATTGCTTACCATTAATATGAACGCATTGATTTCTGGAGTTTGGTCTACATATTGATTTTGGAAATCCTCGGTTTGCGGAGAAATGAGATAGCTCGCGGCGCCTAACACTGCTACGAGCATTAACGCTATGGTTCCTGAGAAGACCATTTCTCTCCTGTACCAGCTCATCTTCTGCACCAAGACTTCCTATAACTGCCTATGCACTTAATTCTAACATTTTGTACACGCGTACAAGTCACTTGTACACCAACAGCTAAAAATACGTCCGAAGAGCAGTAGTTGGCGAGTTGAAATGGGGGAAGAAGACGCAGAAGACGTGCTGAGAGGCACAACCCTCAGGGTCTATAAGTTTGTGCTGTCGAACGGCGCTGTGGGAATACGCGAAGTTCAGCGGGGACTCAAGCTCTCCAGCCCAACGCTAGCTTCCTATCATCTGGACAAACTAGTAAAGGCGGGTCTGGTGAAACAGACCATGGAAGGATATGAGGCGGATCGACTTCTCCTACGGAACATGATACGCCTGCGGGGAACCCTGATTCCCAGATACTTCTTCTATTCAATATTCTCCATTTCCGCCCTGATCCTAGAGCTGACCATCTTCAAGCCGATGGTTTTAACGAGAGAATACTTTTTTGCGGTGGCAGCAACCTTCGTCTCGACATTCTTTTTCGTCTACGAAACAATCCTAACGAAGAAGAAAAATCCATAGAGACAAAGCGACGAACCCCATACTTTGGGAAACGTCCTTACTTGAACTCGTGCTCTTCGCCCAAATTAAGTAGGACCACCGTCGTTTTCGACGATTGCTCAACGAGCTTCTTGAACTGTTTCGGGTCAGAGTTCAAAGGGTGCATCGGAATAGCGAATTGAGGCTTGATTGCTAACGCAGCTTCCACAGCCTCGGGGATGTCCATAGTGTAGGTCCCGCCGATTGGCAGAATTGCGAGAAACACGTTTTTCAGTCTATTCATCTCAGGAACCAAATCGGTGTCTCCAGCGAAGTAGACGGTTTTTCCGCCTGAACTGATTAAGTACCCAACCCCCGAGCCCTTAGGGTGAAAGGGGGTGCCATGCGACCTGAACCGTTTGACGTTGTATGCTTGGACCGCCTCGAAGGTAACGTCTTTTATGGCGACTTTTTCTCCAGCTCTCAGGACCTTGACTTTTCCTCTGATTTTGGCTGAGCAGGTTGATGGCGCGATGATTGTGGTTTCTTCTTTTCGGAGCTTTTCGATTTTTGAGACGTCGCAGTGGTCGAAATGGTCGTGCGAAATGAGCACCACGTCCGCCATGTCGACGTAACTGCCTTCGTAAGGGTCAACGTAAACATTCAAATCGCCGATTCTCATCTGAAAGCTGGCGTGCCCCAACCACTTTACCGTAAAGACCATGCTTTTTCACCATTTTGATTTTGTTTTTACCTCATTATCTGCCCGCCCGCTACGAGGATGGCTTGCCCAGTCTCGTATTTCTGGTCGATCATGTAATATATGGCTTTAAGAACGTCGTCGACGGTGCAGCCTCTGCCCATGGGAACCTTGGACTCGTAGTGCCTCCTGACGTCGTTGACCGTCTTGGCTCCGGGAACCTTCCCCGCCTTCAGGTACTGGACGAAGAGCCCGTCTTTCGGGTCGGACCACAAGGGAACGTCGAAAACGTTGCCCGGACATATCGCATTGACCTTTATGCCGTCTTCCCAGAGTTCAAGGGCGAAGCTCTGGGTCAGCCCGACGCCGCCGAACTTGCTTCCCGCGTA
>CAZRIK010000108.1:0-5573 GCA_964600125.1 uncultured Candidatus Bathyarchaeia archaeon | reverse complement strand
CGATCCAGAACAAAACGTTGGCTCTCGGTAGACTCATCGACCCGCAGACAGCCCAAGAAATATTCAACCAAAACGGCATCAACATCAAACCCGAAAACATCACAACAAAGACAGTGAACGTCTACAGGATCGTTAAGGAAGCTGCAACGAGGTTCGGGATGTCTGTTCCGAAAATAAAATTGTCGAACGTCATAGTCCCGAACGCTGCTGCCACCGGACCAAGCCCACGTTTCGGCTTAATGCTCATAACCACTGGCCTGCTTGTGCAGCTCGATGAAGATGAGATCCTCTCGGTTGCTGGCCACGAAATGAGCCACGTCAAAAACAGGGACCCCATGGCGCTTTTCACGATCGTCTCAGCTGAGTATCTGCTGAGGATTTACCTTTGGGCCTACATCTGGGTCTTCGGGTTCCTTTACTTGATGTTCGCATTGGGAGCCATTTACTTCGTGGCAAAGTTTTTTGAGGCCAGAGCGGACCTTGACTCGGCAATAGCGTTGGGGCAACCTGAGATTCTGGCTGGTGCTTTGCGAAAAATCGGTTACCGGAGGATTCAGGTCGAAAGGCTGCACTCAAGCAGGATCGAAAGCTGGGTCAACTGGAACCCTCACCCGCCAATTTCTTTCAGGGTTGACAGGCTCGAAAGTTTGGAGGACCCCCAGAAAATCAAGCACCCCTTCATTAAATCGATAAAAGACTGCATAGTCGGGTTCATGAAAGAGTTAAGGCGCACCTAACACTACATTATGCTTTTCCGAGAGTGGCAACATTAAAGTCTTTTATAACCTTGTTACATGAACTATTCACATATTGATGTTTAGGCGATTATGATGATGAAAGCTGATTTCGGACTTGGACGCGAAACGGTTGACCTTTCAGGGTTCTGGCATTTCAAAACCGACCCGCAGAATAAGGGCGAAGAACAAAAGTGGTTTGAACAAACGTCCTTCGCAGGCTGGGACAAAATTTACGCTCCTGCCTCTTGGAACGAGCAGTCCTCGGAGTACATGTGGTACATGGGAACCGCTTGGTACGCTAGAGAGTTTTTCGCACCAACTAGCTGGAGTGACAAGCTCGTCTTTGTAGGCTTCGAAGGCGTAAACTATAATGCTAAAGTCTGGGTCAACGGCTTCTATGTCGGCGAACACGAGGGAGGCTACACTCCATTTACAGTTAACGCGGAAAAGGCGTTGAAGTTCGGCGACAACAACGTGGTCGTCGTCATGGTCGACGATACGTTGACAAAGAGGACTATCCCGCCCGGAGAAGGAATGAACCAAACGTACTTCGATTTCTTCCAGTACGGCGGCATCCACAGGGAGGTTTACCTCTCGGCGGTCCATAAAATCCACATAAGGGACGTGTGGGTGAGGACCAGCATCAAAGATTTCGACGGAATCCTCGACATAGACATTGACGCTTTGAGCGAGCTGGAAAAGGAACGCTTCTGCAAGGTGAACCTAAAGATTTACGACGGAAACGATCTGGTCGCAGAGAGCCGAGTAAGTTACATGGCGTCTCCGCACGTTCCGAAGTCGCTTTACCAGAAGATAACTTTGAAGGCTTCGAAGTTCTGGAGCCCCGAATCACCCAACCTGTACACGCTTAGGACAAGCATAATGCTGGACGAGCAGGAGATAGACAGGAAAGACGTGAGGTTCGGCATCAGAACAGTCAAAGTCGAGAATGGCAAAATATTGTTGAACGGTCGCCCAGTCTTCCTCAAGGGCTGCGCAAGGCACGAAGACTTCCCGGTTCTGGGCAAAGCTGTCCACGGCGCTGTTTTGAGGAAAGACTACGGCTTGATGAGGGAACTCGGCTGCAACTCTTTCAGGACCTCTCACTACCCGTACTCTCGAAGCAACCTTGACTTGGCAGACGAATACGGGTTCCTCGTTATCCTTGAGACGCCTGCAGTGGGTTTCAGAAAGGCAATTGGA
The DNA here is from genome assembly GCA_964600125.1 of uncultured Candidatus Bathyarchaeia archaeon. GTDB lineage: Archaea > Thermoproteota > Bathyarchaeia > Bathyarchaeales > DTEX01 > JAGTRI01. The sequence goes on along the minus strand of CAZRIK010000108.1, from coordinate 3,633 downwards.
CGTTTCGACGACCCTGAAATTATCGAAAAAGTGAAACGCGTGACCCAAGAAACCGTCAAGCGGGACAGGAACCGCCCGTCGGTCATCATGTACAGCCTGTTCAACGAGCCCGACAGCGAACAGGAAGACTTTAAAACCCTCCTTCAGGAAGCCAAGAAAGAGGCGAACAGGACCGACCCGACTCGGCCAGTGACCTTCGTGTCGGACAGGCCCCTGGTTGACCTCAGCCTCGACCTTGTGGACGTCCTCTGCCACAACTTCTACTTCGGCTGGTACTCGCTATACGGAGACTTAGCTGCCGCGGAAAAGAGGCTAAGCGAAACGTTGGACGAAATCCACAAGAGGTTCCCCGACAAACCTATCATCATTACAGAGTTCGGGGCAGACGCGATAGACGGCGTCCACAAGGACCCGCCTGAAATGTGGTCCGAGGAGTACCAAGCGGAGTTCATAAGAAGGTACTGGAAGGTGTTCATGTCGAAGGACTACGTCGTCGGCGGGCACATCTGGAACTTCGCGGACTTCAAGACAGGGCAAAACCCCGGAAGGACGACGCTTAACAGGAAAGGCATCTTCACGAGGACCCGTGACCCGAAGGCCTCAGTGAAAGTCGTCAAGGAGCTCTTCACGAACACGCCCACGTATAGGCAATGAACCTAATAAAAAGGTCAACACTGAATCATTCCGAACTCGGAAATTGAACCTTGCTTCATCGCATGAAAAGTTCAGGAGACTCACAATGTTGAAATATACTTTCTTGTGGACATGGGACCATAGCATGGAATGGGCTCCTAATGAGCCAGGAGCAGTGCCGGATGGATGTAACAACCCCTACAAGAAGAGGCCTCAAGCATTTCTGAAGGATTATAAGGTTCTAGTTGACTACGCCAGTGAGCATAATATAAATGCGGTAATAATTTGGGGTTTTCTCCGAAAAGCGCATGAAGGCATCAAAGCTTCTCAGGAGCTTTGCAGATACGCTAAAGACAAAGGTGTAAATGTATGGCCCGGGGTTGGGACATCCCATTATGGCGGCTTCTACTACAGGAGCCGTCACCCCTTCAACTTAGAGACTTGGCTAAAAATGCATCCTGAACTGAGGGCAACTGGCAAAGACGGTAGACCAGAACCTCGGCTTTGTCCTTCCAAAGAAGAAAACAAGGAATGGTTGAGGGCAGGGACAAGGTGGTTGTATGAAAACTTCGAAATTGGAGGGTTGAATTTGGAGCACGGAGACATCATGGTCTGCTATTGCAGAGATTGCACAAAGGCCAGAGAACACATTTCGTCAGGATTCCCTAATGAGCCCAATTACTATAAGGATATGGCGATGTCCATCACGCCTGCTATAGAAACCGCTTTCGAAATGGACCATGACACATTAGCTACCTATGCTACTTACACTGGTTTCGACCTGAACATGGCAAGGAACCCGCCCAGCTTCGTCAAGATCATTCCCGAAAGAGCCATCTGCCAATGGACGGTAACTGACATGATGGAGGACGAATGGCCACCGGAGCTAAAACCCCCAACGAAACGCTCCACAGGTTTCACGCATTGGGGAAGCCAATGGTGGAACAACAATACCCGGCACACTCTGATACTGAATCACATTCAACTTCTCTGCCGATACGCAAATCAAGCAGGACTGGAAGGAATAGGTATCCAAGGGGAGGTGTCCCCGGAGATGGTTCCAAACGAGCTAAACTACTTGGCCTTAGGATATTTCTCGTTACACTCAAATGCAGGCCTAGAAGAGTACGCTGAGGATATTCTAAGAGATCTTTTCGGCGGAACAGTTTCTGACTCGAGCCTCGTTAGATATCTAAGAATGGAAGATCACTCGACAATCAAAGAAAATCTGAAAGAAATCAAAGAAGCCCAGTGTAGAGAGGAAAATCAGACTGATTCAACAATCAAAGAAAGGTGGAACTGGCTACTGTTCGAAAACCAGAGAAGATACTTTTTCAGCTGAACCAATCCTACATAAAAATACGTTTTGTGTTTGTTTATGTGTTTGTTAGTAAGCATGCGCGCTCTTTTGTGTTATACACGGGATACATGCGTGGATACAAGTAGAACATATAAGAATAAGAAAAAGAAAAAATTAGCTGCAACTTTAAAAGCAAAGAGAACTTAGAAAAAGCGAAAAACGTATCAGTAAAGCAGCCAAAAACGCTGAAGAAGCAAAAAGACAAATAAAAGCAAGCCACTTGTCCTTAATGTGGTTGTAAGGGCCCGTAGTCTAGTCAGGATTAGGACGTTAGCCTGCGGAGCTGAAGGTCCTGGGTTCAAATCCCAGCGGGCCCGCCAATAAAAAACATGATAAGATGGCTTGTTTTTGGATATTTTGGTAAAAGGCTTCTATTAATCTTCCAAGAATTTTTTGTAACTATCTATTTTTTTCTAACGTTAACCTCTTGAATTGCTCTTTTCAGAGAAAAAAGCTTTAAATTAAGCTAAAGATGAGGCAATCTATTGTTGAGAGAAAGTGGACTTTGTTTGTAATTGTTTTAAGAAGGATTATTGCATTATAAGAATTTATCAAAGCATAGGCGATTGGAGTTAGGTGGATTACGACGCCAAAATTCGCTATCTACTATGTGCCTCAAGATGATGACGATTTCTATCGACTTGGGACATCCATCCTCGGGTACGATGTACGAGCCCGTAAATCTGTTCAAATGTTAAAAGAACTAAAAGAACTACTCGGAGACTTTAGCGAAGACTATGTCAAAAAAGCTAGACCTTATGGATTTCACCTTACTATTGGCAGTGCCATCGACTTCAATATCGGTGATATCTTATCGGTTGAGCACGAGATAAGTGATATACTCAATTGCTTTGATCCTTGTCACCCTTTTACTCTACAACGTCGCAAGGAGGACTTTATTACTATTTGGGGCAAGAATGAGAAAACAGTTGTTTTACGTTACGATCCTAATGAAAACCTTAAAATGCTCCATGCTTTTGTTGTCACATGTATCCATCGTCTTGGGATCGGTTCAACATACCTACAGAGGTATCTTGAAGATCCCAGCCAGTATGCGGATCGCCCCTATCTTGCGCATAGGATACTAAAGTTCTACGATCCCCACATATGGGATAATTACTCGCCACATTTCACACTTTTAAATCCTTACACTGGAGAAGACAGCAATCTGTTGACAAACCTTTTGATAAAGAAGTTCAGTCGGTTTTCGGACATGACGCTGGGCTCGATTTGCTTAATAATACAGATGAAGGAGGATGGTAATTGGGAAATTTACAAAGAATTCAATCGGAGTTAACGATATTCAAAAAATAATCCCAAATCATGTCTACTTCACCATATAAAATTTTGGTTGTGTCTGTACATGACGAAACTAAACGAATATTCAGAAGTATCAAATGAATATATTATACCTCGAACCATGCGGGCAATTGTTCTTTCGGGCGTCGGCGAAGAGAACCTAAGGTTGTTAGCTGTGGAGGTGCCGGACTGTGACGACGACCAACTTCTGGCAAGAGTGGATGCAGCTGCAGCGTGCGCTTCGGACAATAAGTTCATCGACCAAGGCTCATCTCATCCCTTATTATACGGCTGGGACGTCTCAAAGTATCCCAGAATAATTGGTCACGAAGGCGCCGTCA
>CAZRIK010000107.1:0-5609 GCA_964600125.1 uncultured Candidatus Bathyarchaeia archaeon | reverse complement strand
TGCCGTGGAAACTGGTCTTTCGTCCGACCCGCCCATGAACTGGCGGCTAAGCGCGCTGGACAGGTTCACCCTCGTCTCGAACAGCGACTCCCACTCAAGTTGGCCTTGGCGAATCGGACGCGAAGCCAACGTCTTCGACCTTGAAAGACTGTCTTACAGCAACGTGGTCGATGCCATCCGAAGCAAGGACCCGAAACGTTTCCTTTTCACGATTGAAACCTACCCCGAATACGGCAAATACCACTGGACGGGGCACAGGAACTGCAAGGTTTCCCTTTCGCCTGAAGAAGTAAAGAAGTACGGCGGAGTGTGCCCAGTTTGCCACAGGAAACTCACGAAAGGCGTCGAGCAGCGCGTGGACGAGCTGGCGGACAGACCCTCCGGGTTCAAGCCTGAAAGCGTTCCGGGCTTCAGGCGCCTTCTTCCCCTAAGCGAGGTCATCCAAGCAGTTCTGGGCGTAGCTTATCCTGGGACACAGAAAGTCTGGAACGTTTACAACTTGCTCATTTCGAAGTTTGGCGACGAGTACACGGTTCTTATTGATGCGCCTTTCAATGTATTGGCTGAGACAGTTGACCCGACGATCGCGGACGCAATAGTCAGAGTCAGAGAAGAAAGGCTGAACGTGGTTCCGGGATACGACGGAGTTTACGGTAAAATCGAAATAATCAACGAATCCGAAAAAAAGACTGATGGAAGCCCAGTAGAACAACAGTCAACACAACAGGTCGCACGACGGGAAACGCGGAAACAAACGGGACAAAAAAGGCTTGCCGACTTCATTTAGTAAAGTTTAAAGTTAAATTTTCCCAAAAGTCTGTTTCAGAATTTTTTGCAGCCACTTCTGGTCAGTCTCGTCGAAGCTTCCAATCTCATCGCTGTCCACGTCGAAAACCGCGACCACCTTCCCATTGACGCCAAAAACAGGCATGGCAATTTCCGACTTGGACCTTGGGTCGCAGGCAACGTGCCCCGGAAACTTGTTGACGTCCGGAACAATAATCGGCTTTCCTGTTCTGGCTACTCTTCCACAAACTCCTGTGCAGGGTATCTGGGAACAGGCTGGTGGACCTTTCGAGGGACCGAGCTCCAAGTGTGCGTCTCTGGGAAAGTAGAAGCCGACCCAGAAATAGTACGGAATCCTCGCCTTGAAGAGGCTGCACAAAAAGTCCATTCTTTCGTACGGTGTTTTGTTCCCGATTTTTTTGGCAACTTCTTTTAGGCATTGCCCGTAGAGTTCGGATTTGCTTGTCTTTTCGGCGTTCATGCCAGCTCCGCTGCCTCAACATTCATCAAGATAAAAGCAGCGTCTATTAAGCCTTCATTAATAACGAGAAAAACGAAAAGTCTATACGTGAAAGCGCTGAGCTTACGGTAAGTGTGCCTTCAATGAAGAAAACGTACATTCGGACGCTTTCGCAGCCAAAACTGGTTGACCCCGTCCTGGTCGTTGGGCTCCCAAGCATCGGTGACATAGGTCGAGTGGCTGCCAAGCTTTTCCACGAGTTTCTGAAAGCGGAACCCTTCGCGGAGTTGTACTCTCCAATTTTGCCCGACTACGTGTTCATCGACAAAAAGGGAATCTGCCATCCCCCAAAATACGAGTTCTTCGTCTCCGCCAAAACTCCTAATTTCATAGTTCTAAAGGGAGACAGCCAGCCTGCTTTGGAGGACATTCCAGCCCACTACGAACTGTGCAGCGACATACTGGACTTTGCCTTGGACCTTGGGTGCAAGTCCATCATCACCATGGATGGGGCTCCGACAACGAACCCCACGAAAGAAATCTACGTGGCTGCTACAAACAAGGACTTTGTCAAAGAATATGTCACAAAAGGCGCTGTTGTGTATAAGAGGCGGAGAATCATCGGCATCTCTGGGCTTCTACTTGGTCTCGCAAAAAAGCGGGGGCTGAACGGCGTCTGCCTTCTGGGCTCAACCTCAGGGTTCACGGCTGACCGTGAGGCTGCTTTCAGGGTCTACAGGTTCCTGAGAAAGGCTGTGGCGCCTGATTCTAAAGAGAGTGCTTAGATTTTTTGGCGCCCAATCCATTTTTAACTTCAACACGTCATAGGGTTATGAGGGTAAGGTTTTGTGGAGAAGCCAGAGAAGGGCAAAGAAATTGTTTTGCAGCGAAACTGGCTATGATATTATTTCGTCTTGCTTCTTCTTGTCGTGTTGAGCGTTTCGTTGACGATGCGACCTGCCAATGACGGGTCTGCTTTTCCGTGCGTTGCCTTCATAAGTTGCCCGATGAGGAAATGCACCGCTTTCTCGTCCGTAAGCGCATCTTGGACGGCTTTCGGGTTCTCGGCGAAGATTTTGTCCACGACTTCCTGTAGGTAGTTGCTGTCCGAGATTTTGAACATCCTTTCTTCTTCGACGATTTCGCTGGGAGCCTTGCCTGTCACGATGACCTTTGGCAGAAGCGTTTTAGCTAATTTTCCGCTTATTAGGCCCTTGTCAATGAGTCTAATCATTTCGACGAGCTTCGCAGGCGAAATCTTCGATTCGTGAAGTTCAAGGTCGTTCTCGTAAAGATATCTAAGAAGGTCGCTCATCATCCAGTTGCTGATATCCTTAGGCTTATTGTATAATTGTACGCACTCCTCAAAAAAGTCAGCCAAAGCCTTAGAGCCCACTAAAACTTCCGCGTCGTACCTCGGCAAACCGTAGGCGGCGACGAACCGTTTCATCCTGTCGTCGGGCAGCTCAGGCATTCCCGCCCTGATTTTTTCGATGAAATCCTCGGTTAATTCGATTGGCGTAAGGTCGGGTTCAGGGAAGTACCGATACTCCTGTTCCTCCTCTTTGGAGCGAAGGGACACCGTTATCCGCCGGGTTTCGTCCCAGTGCCGGGTTTCCCTTTTCACGACTCCTCCCCTTTCCACCAAGCCTTTTTGCCTCGAAATTTCGAAGCCGAGGGCGCGTTCAACCTCCTTGAACGACGATATGTTTTTGACTTCGACCCTTGTGCCTCCGGTTAAGGAAATGTTTGCGTCGCACCGCATTGCGCCCTCCAAGCTGCCGTCGAAGATGCCCAAGTGTTCGAGGACGGACCTGAGCTTCTGAAGGAAGATTCGGGCTTCCCTCGGCGAATCCATGTCAGGGTCAGTAACCGTCTCCAAAAGCGTTATTCCAGAACGGTTATAATCGACCAACGTGTACAGCGACTGGTCAATGGGACCGATGTGCACCAGCCTCCCCGGGTCCTCCTCCAGATGAACGCGGCTGATATTGATTTTCTTCCGCTTCTTCTGGTCCTCAATGTACAGGTGCCCTCCGACAGCAAGGGGAACTCCGCCTGCCCTGTCATACTGCGTAATCTGGAAGTTCTTGGGCAAGTCTGGATAGTAATAGTTCTTACGGAAAAAGAACATCCGCTCTGAAACCTTGCAGTCAAGCGCCAAGGCAGCCATAACCGCGTACTCGACCGCTTTCGCGTTGAGGACGGGAAGCGAACCGGGAAGCCCCAAACAGACGGGGCAGACCATCGAGTTCGGTTCTTTGCCCCTGTAGTCGGATGAGCAGCCGCAGAAAAGTTTCGACTTTAGGCTGGTTAACTGGGTGTGAACCTCAAGTCCGATTCTAACCGCGCCCTCAGTCTTTAACATGCCACAAACCGTCACAAGATAACTCGACAAATATCATTGCATGATGATGTAAAAATCTTTTCCCTCAAAAAAATTATGCAAACAAAATGCATGTCACAATAAAATCAAGCATCAAGACTCTGAGAAATTATGTGCATAACGGACCAAGCTCGTTGTATCAATCGACTTCCCTTCTTTTTTGAGTAAATATGAAACATTGGCTTGTTAAATGTGAAGAGCTTTCACTAATTATCGTATAACGTATTCATTACAGAAAACAACTGAGAAAAAACGGTGCCTTTTCTAAATTGCGGAGCTTAACATGGGTCCTTTTTGGTAGCTTCCTGTTTCTTCCAGTTTCTCTATCGTGGCTTTGTAGACAGACATCACCATCAAGTCGTGGATCACGGTTCCGCAGGCTTTCTTGTCTCCGGCTCTTATCGCCTTCAGGTTCACCTCAACGTGGTCTGCGACAGCGTTCGCTCCCACCACGAGGTACTTCGTGTTAATGTTGTCTTTGCCTACCAGTCCACGCGCGACACGTGCGGCTCCGGTTCCACCGTGCTGGGCGAAAGGCACGTAATCTCCTGTCTCAAGGTACAGCCTTCTCTGGACTTCCTCAAGCCTAACCATGTCAGGTTCATGCGTCTCGCCGATTTTCGCGGCGTGAGCCATGCCTATTGGGTACGCGATTCCCTCGGCGCCCGTGTACTTCACGAAGGAGACGACTTGGTCAGCGAACGACTCTAAAGCCTTTCCTCTCAGCTCCGCGTATTCGAGTTCTTTGCCGCTTGACGCTGTTGCCCCGAACTCCGCCTCGATGACGATGTCTTCGTTTCCGAGCTCCCTCTTTATGGCGTCGCTTATTTCTCGGGTCACCACAAAGTCTAGGACAGGCGGAAGCTTCTCCGTGTCGATCATGCCCCACGCTGGGCTAACCGCCGCGACCACGTTAATGAAGTCCCTTTTGAACCCTGCGTATTCTTGGCTGGAAAGGTAATTCACGTAGGCTCTGACGGTTTTTTCGTCAAGCTTCACCTTCCCGAAGACGGGCTCCATGAAGTTAACGGCGTCCCTTATTCGGGCTTCAGCGAGCTCGGTTCGCACGCACTTCTTGGTGGGCTGGCTCGAGAACGAGGTTTCGTCAAATTTTGGCACGTTGAAATGGTCCAGCGACACGGCTACGTACTTGGCGCCGTACTGGTTCACGATGTGCTCTAGGACTTCGACTTGCATTTCCACCCCGTCTGACGCGGGGTAAGGTTTCGGCTGCCTAGAGACGCCTTCGGGCAGCTTGAAATGTGTTTCTTTGCCGCCTGAAAGGTTCATGGAGTTGTAGCTTATCTGGATAATCATCGGCGACTGTTTGCCTTGCGCTGCAGCCATAACGAAGGCTCTTCCTTCAAGGTCAACAGGCGGATTGATGTTTGAAGCTAGGAATGTTATCCTTTCTGTTTCTGGTTTAAGGGTTCCGTCCTTCTCGAACGGGCAGAAGGTTCTAAAACAAGCTTTCAATTGTCGTCCAGTAAGGAGACTCGGCATTTTCGTCACGACCCTCAATTAAATGGGAAAGGTTGTTCTTAAATCCTATGGTCTCTGAATCTACAAACATCTTAAGTCTGGATTTCTTTTATGATCTAAAAAAGAAAAAAATAATAACTTTTTTTGAGATTAAACAGGATTCCAAAGGTGAGAGACGCGGGCTTCTGTGCTTCCTCCCTTTTTCGTTAAAATCAACTTACATTCGGTTGTGAGGATTTGAAGCAGGTCGCCTTCCTTGTTGGTCTTTACGTTCGCGTCGATTACGGGTTCAGGCAAGACAGTTATCGATGTTGGGTTAGGGTTTTTCCACTTGATCTCGTAGCCTGACTGGTTCTTTGTGATTGTGAATCCCCCGAAAACTTCGTAGGAGGTCTGTTCGACTTCGGGTTCTTTCTTTTTTCCGAATAATGGCATTTTGACTCACTTAGAACACGAAAATGGGAGACATGAACTTAAGTTTATCGGAGTTTCCGT
>CAZRIK010000106.1:0-5636 GCA_964600125.1 uncultured Candidatus Bathyarchaeia archaeon | reverse complement strand
AAATCCTCGCAAATTCGCAATATCCGCTGCTTTACGGTTGGAGCTGCACCAGCTGCGAAGCCATCAAGGTTGGGCTTGAACTAGCTGAGGAGCTGGGCGGAACCATCGACAACACCTCCACAATCTGCCACGGACCTTCGACACTTGCAGTTCAGGATGTTGGTCTAGTGGGAGCAACGTTAGGGCAGGTAAGGCACCGCGCGGACCTTATCATCTATTGGGGGAGCAACCCGTGGAGCGCCCATCCCCGCCACGTTGAACGTTACACAGCCCTTTCAGAGGGACGGTTCCAAAAGAGCATCTGGAAACGGTTTTGGCAACGATTCAACGCTGACTCCATCAGAAAGAGGGTGACAAGGATAGCTGGATTAACAGAAAAACAGGATGGTTCCTCCGCCGTCAAAGAAGAACGCGCGGCTAATCCCGAAGTGCTTCATGGCGAAGAACGAAAAGTCATAGTCGTCGACGTCCGCAGGACACGTTCAGCCGACATTGCTGACTACTTTGTTCAGGTTGAGCCCGGAAGCGACTTCGACGTTTTGCAGGCGCTTCGAGCCTTGGTGCGCGACGAGGAACTCGACGTCGACGCGGTCGGCGGAGTGTCTGTAGCGGACCTTGAAGAAATCTCCGACGTCATGCTGAACTCGAAATTTGGGGTCATCTTCTTTGGCTTAGGTCTCACGATGAGCGGAGGAAAACACAGGAACGTCGAAGCAGCGATTAAGCTGACTCAAGACCTGAACAGGCGCACAAAGTTTCTCATAATGCCAATGAGGGGTCACTACAACGTAACTGGAGCTGACGCAGTCTTCACGTGGCAAACAGGATATCCGTACGCGGTGGACTTCTCTCACGGTTACCCGCGTTACAATCCAGGCGAAACCTCCGCTGTGGACGTGTTGCGCCGAGGAGACTGCGACGCTGCGCTTGTGGTGGCTGCTGACCCCGTGTCCAGTTTCCCGCGAGAATCAGTCAACACGTTAGTAAAGAATCCGTTAGTTGTTGTTGACCCGCATCCTTCGCCGACAACGTTAATGGCTGACGTTGTGATTCCTTCAGCGTTTGCAGGCATAGAGGTGGAGGGAACAGCTTACCGCATGGATCACGTGCCTTTGCCTTTAAGAAAAATCGTTGACCCGCCTGCAGGGTGCCTTTCTGACGAAGAAATACTGAAGCGCATTCTTGTTCATGTCCAGAGTATGAAGAAAGAGGCTCAGGCATAGACAGGCTCCCCTCTCCGAGTTACTTAAGTATTAGGACATAACTTTATTTTGCTGTTGTTTGGAGGTTGACCGCGCTCGCTAAAGTTTTGGTTACTTCGGCTTGGCCGTACATCCAGCATGTGCTTCATTTAGGTAACCTTCTCCCCATTCTTTCCGCCGACGTTTATGCAAGGTACCATAGGCTCAAGGGAGACGAGGTTCTTTTCGTGAGCGGCTCAGATGTGCATGGGACGCCTGTTGAGGTGGAAGCCATTAAGCAGGGCGTCTCGCCGAAGGAGCTGACGGAAAGGAACCATGCGCTTGTTTCTGACCTTTTCAAAAAATGGGCTATCTCCTTCGACAATTACACGACGACTGAAAGCCCTGTTCACAAAGAAATTATCACGAACATCCACCGCGAAATAGACAAAAACGGCTACGTTTTCACCCAAGAAGCCGAACTGCCTTACTGCCCAGAATGCAAACGTTTCCTTCCCGACCGTTTTGTGGAAGGAAAATGCCCGTACTGCGGGTACGAAGGCGCTAGGGGAGACCAGTGCGAACAGTGCGGAAGACTAATTGACCCAATTGCGCTCCTCGAAATCAGGTGTTCCATTTGCGGAAAAACGCCTGTTTTCCAGAAAGTGAAGCACTGGTACTTCGACCTTCCGAAATTTTCGGAGAAGCTCCTGAACTACATCGAAAACAACAAGCAGCTTCCAGATAATGCCCGAAACTTCAGCCTAAACTACATCAAAGAGGGGCTTAAGCCGAGACCGCTGACAAGAGACAGCGAATGGGGCATTCCAGCACCCTACAAAGGCGCTGAGGACAAGGTGCTTTATGTTTGGTTCGAGAACGTTCTGGGCTACGTTTCTGCGACGATTGAGTACTGCAGGCAGCATGGCAACGAAGAGAAATGGAAGGAATTCTGGTTCAACGAAGGCTCGAAGGTTCTCTGCTTCATAGGCAAAGACAACACCGTTTTCCACACTCTCATCCTTCCCGCATTATTACTGGCAACACATGAGGGCTACAACCTACCGTGGAACGTGAGCACAAACGAATTCCTGAATTTTGAGGGACAGAAATCGTCGAAGAGCCGAAAAATCGGCATCTGGATAGACGAAGCCCTAGAACTGTTTCCCGCGGATTACTGGAGGTACACGCTGATCGCCAACCGCCCAGAAACAAGGGACACAAACTTCAGCTGGGCAGTCTTCCTCGAAAAAGTGAACGCGGACCTCAACGACACGCTGGGCAACTTTGTCCACCGCACCCTCACGTTCATAGCCAGATACTACGCTGGAAAGGTTCCAACCCCAAAAGGCTTAGATGAGTTAGACAAACAGGTGCTTCAACTAATCAAAAAAACGTACGAGAAAATAAGCAATTGTCTAGAAAAGTTTCAACTCCAAGATGCAACACGGGAAATCCTCGATTTAAGCCGAGAAGGAAACAAGTACCTGAATGACAAGAAGCCCTGGAAAACCGTCAAAGAGGATGCTCAATTAACAGCCAACACACTTTATGTTTCTGTCCAGATCGTCAAGGCTCTGTCCGTCTTGTTGGAGCCCGTTATTCCCTTCACATGCGGGAAACTTCGAGAATCCCTGAATTTGCCCCCTAACCTAAAATGGGAAGACGCGGTCGAGCCTCTCCTGACAGGTCACAAGATTAATGAACCTGAACCTTTATTTAGCAAGATTGAAGATTCAGAACAAAAGATTCAGGAGAAGCTGGAAAAAGTGAGCGCAACGCCCCAGAAGGTCTCGTACGAGGAATTCTCGAAAATGAATCTGCGTGTGGGAAAAATCGTTAAGGCGGAACAAGTTCAGGGCTCAAGCAACCTTTTGAAGCTTTCAATCGACATAGGCGACAACGAAGTGAAAACCGCTGTGGCGGGAATAGCCAAATACTACTCGCCTGAGCAGCTTGTGGGTCAGCAACTCGCAATAATAGTGAACCTTGAACCCCGAAAAATCTACGGCATACAATCCGAAGTGATGATCTTAGCTGCCCAAGACGAAAAGAACGTCGTACTGCTTCAACCCGAAAAACCCCTAAAAAACGGCGCAGAAATAAGCTAAAAAAAATCTATATTTTGTTATTTTAATACTAAATGTTCACAAAAAAATATTAAGAGAAAAAGCAGTATATTCCATAAGCTATCCATTTAAACTAAAAATCATAACATAATGAATAGTTCTCTCCAGACATCTGTGAAAGTCGGTTGTGTCATAGCATATTTTCCCCAATCTTTATGACAACAAGAAGTGAAAATAACTAGGTTTCCTCTACCAACACGGTGTACAATAAAAGCTGGCTCTTTATTATGGAGAGAAATGTTTTCTACCTTGAAGTTCCAGAGAACTTCTTTCACATCATAAGGCTTGAAAATTACGAATCCTTTAAACCTCAATCCTTTACCTGGTCCATTTTCTATTTCTATAGATTCTCTAAGTTTATCCACCAATTCCTTAGATTTACGGATGCTCTCTTCGGAATATCTTTTTGATTTGAGTTTGAGATGGTCAGGGAATCTTTTTCCAACTTCCCCTCCCAGATACGATTTTAATTCTGAATTATAAGATTTCCCTAAGCCATACCCCGCTATTAGCATTAGTGTTTTTCCTTTATCCTTAACTTCATTCTCAATAAAGTTTCGAAGAACATCAAAGTCAACACAACATTGGGGTGAATCATTAATAATAACTAAGTCAAAATCCTTTAGTATTGGGAATGGGGTTGGAGTGATACAAGGATATTTTGTATTGTGTACAATATACTGTGAGGGCTTTGTAGTAATTTGTGTGAAACCTAACTCTTTTAAAATCTTATTAAAGATTTCGAGTTGTTTCCTCTCTTTGGAATAATTCCCTTGAGGTATTGATGGGGAGAGTCCTCCATAATGTAGAATCCTTGTTTTCTTATATTTCATTTCTTCACCTAATTATAATACCATTTGTTGATTTAATATTATTTTATCTTAAATACTCGATTAGTAAAATGAAATCCATGAGATTGAAAATTAAAATTTTTCTAATAAAATGTTAATTTATAAAAAAAGAGAGTGTTAACTCTAGATTTGGTATAAGCCTAGGTTAACGTTGTGTGGTTTCGCGGTTTCTCCGTTTTGGTCCAATTTGAATATTTCGGGCATCCCTGACCCGTATCCGTTCAGGAGGTATTGCGAGTGGACCCCAGTCATCACGAGTGTTACTTTCATGGTTCCTCCTAGAGCGGGGTCGATTCTTGCTCCCCAGATTACCAGAGCGTCGTCGCTCATCATCTGCGTCACAATCTCGCCTACACGGTTGGCTTCGTCAATCGTCATCTGGTCGTCGCCCGCAACGTGGATCAATGCGCCCTTTGCCCCCGCGTAATCAACGTCCAACAATGGCATCCTCAAAGCTTTCTGCACAGCCTCTTCAGCACGGTTCGGAGCGTCAGACTGCCCGACGCCTGCCACGGCAACGCCGCCCTTCTTGATGATTGTCCTGAAGTCTGCAAAGTCAAGGTTAATCAGGCTGGGCAGGGAAATCGTTTCAGTTATTCCGCTTATCATGTTGGCTAAGACGCTGTCTCCGACTTTGAATGCCTCGTTTATGGGCAGCTGGGGAACCAGCCTCATCAACTTGTTGTTATCTATGACGATAACCGTGTCGCACTCTCTCCGGATTTCAGTTAAGCCCTTGATGGCGTAGGCGATCCGTCCTTTTTCGATCTTGAAAGGCATCGTTACAACGCCTACGACGATGGCTCCTTTCTCTCGGGCCAGCTTCGCCACGACGGGTGCTGCGCCTGTGCCTGTTCCGCCTCCCATGCCTGCTGTCACAAAAGCTATGTCGACGCCCTCAAGGATTTTTGACACCTGTTCGGTAGATTCCTCGATGGCTGCTTTGCCGACCTCCGGGTCGCCGCCTGAACCCAAACCGCGGGTCAGTTTTTCGCCTATCAGGAGCTTGATTTTCGCGTGAGTAACCCTCAAGTGCTGCATGTCTGTGTTTAGGGCAACGCATTCGGCGGCAACGTTGCCTGTTTCCATCAGCCGATTGACGGTGTTGTTTCCTGCCCCTCCGACTCCCATGACCATTATGCGGCAGTACCCTGGGTCTCGGACTCCCTCAGGAATGGTTTCGTCCCACGTGTACTGCAGGGCTTTATCAGCTATCTTTGGCATCTTTATTTCTTCCCCACAACTCCGCAGAGACTAGGTCTCGTATTGCCACCCGAATGGCTTCAGCTCTGTGCGGATAGTACCGCTTGGACACTAGCTCGTCCAACGCTTCCAAGTATGGTTCGGGAAGATACAGCGTAATGAGTTTCAATTCTTTCACCGAAACTATAGGAGACATAATTTGTCATAAATACGTGCATAACATGATACAAACATGATTCATACATGAACGTTACATCATCTTATAAAACTTT
>CAZRIK010000105.1:0-5729 GCA_964600125.1 uncultured Candidatus Bathyarchaeia archaeon | reverse complement strand
ATGGCATTTTGAATCACTTAGAACACGAAAATGGGAGACATGAACTTAAGTTTATCGGAGTTTCCGTTCAAGACACAAAAATATTTTTTGAACACCAAAAAAAATTTAGGCGATGTATGGTTGATCGGGTTTTTCGAAGTCTTTGACTAATTCCAAGATTGGGCTTTCACCTTCTTCGTGCATGTCTTGTGGTAGAACCTTGGTCAAAGGCGACTCCAAAGACATCGTGACAGTTGGATGGTCTTTGCCGAAGACTTCTAGACTGATGTTGTAGACCAGCCTTCTGACTTCGCCTTCGTCCAAGTAGCCTAAGGAATGAAGGTACTCGTGCAACAAAAGCGAGAAAATGAAGGAGTTCATCTCAGCATCCGTCTTCGCTGACCTTGAAGCTACCTCCAGAACCTTTCTGTTCAGGACTATGCCGTTTGTCCCCACAGAATGAAATGCGCCTATGCCCAGAGGCAGGTCGCTGAGATAGAGTAGCAGACCAGACCTATTTCGACCCAGAACCTTCTTCACAGCCTTCTTCACAATGACGAAAAGGTCGCTGTAGCTCTTGCTTTTTTCAAGGCTGGCTCGAAAATCTTCTCGGCTCATTTCGCTCAAACAAATATAGGACAACCGAGTTATTTCAACCTTTCTGGACAATGTTAAGTCCACGACCGAAAAACGCAAATCTCGGAAACACAATTCATCACAGACGACCGTACATGAAAATAGGATACGTCCAATTCAGACCATTGTTTGGCAAGAAACAAAAGAACCTAAAGAGAATCCTCGGATTCTTGAACGAAGGGGCAGCTAAAGAAGTAGACTTGCTTGTCCTCCCTGAACTGTGCAACACAGGCTACGTGTTCACGTCCCAAACAGAAGTTCGGGCTTTGTCTGAAAAGATTCCTGAGGGAGAAACCACGCAAGCCATAGCCGCGTTTGCTGAGGAACACAACATTTGTGTCGCAGCTGGAATATGCGAAAGAAAAGATGACAAATACTTTAATTCAGCCATACTCGTTGGACCGAATGGGTTAATCTCCGTCTATAGGAAGCCGCACCTTTTTGACAGAGAACAACTTTGGTTTTCAAAGGGAAACGGACCAATTTCTGTTTATGACACGCCCAAAGCGAAGGTCGGAGTAATGATCTGTTTCGACTGGTTCTTTCCCGAGGTTTTACGTATTTTAGCTTTGAAAGGCGCCCAGATTGTTTGTCACCCATCAAACCTCGTCTTGCCTTTTTGTCAACATGTTCTCTCAGGCGCTGCTGCCCAGAACAGGGTCTACATCGTAACCGCGAATAGAGTGGGAACTGAACGCGGCGTAAGGTTTACGGGAAAGAGCCAGATAGCCAGCCCAGAGATGATTACTCTAGCAACAAGCTCGAGGAACCGCGAAGAGGTGCGAGTTGTCGAGGTTGACCCGAAGGATGCTGACTCCAAAAGAATCTCGGAGCGTAACGACCTTTGGGCTGACCGAAGGATGGACCTTTACGGACCTTTACTTGACGGTTGGGAACGAAAAGTTAAATAGACGGTTTCTCACGTTCGTTAACTTACTACCTCAGCGTAGAAGCATTAAATAATGCCAAAAAAGGAAACAAAAAAAGACAATTTACTCGATAATAATGGTGAATTAAGTTATGGGACGTTACAAGCAGGCCGAAGACATCGTTAAACTGATGAACGAACCAGTCAGGATAAGAAACACCAGCATCATCGCTCACGTGGACCACGGCAAAACCACGCTTTCAGACAGCCTCCTTGCAGCAGCAGGCATAATAAGCGAACAAACTGCTGGGCAGAAGCTATTCCTCGACTCTTGGGAGCTCGAACAGAAGAGGCAGATGACGGTTTTCGCTTCGAACATCAGCATGACCCACACCTTCAGGAACGAGGATTACCTCATTAACTTGATCGACACTCCCGGGCACATAGACTTCAGCGGGGCAGTCACGAGGAGCCTTCGAGCTGCGGACGGCGCGCTTGTTGTGGTCGACGCCGTTGAGGGTCCCATGACCCAGACTGAAACTGTTTTGATGCAGGCGTTACGAGAAAGGGTCAAGCCGCTTCTTTTCGTAAACAAAGTTGACAGACTCATAAAAGAAATCAAGCTAACACCCGAAGACATGCAGAACAGGTTCGCAAAAATCATTGTCAGAGTAAACACACTGATCGAAAGGTATGCGCCGCCAGAACACAAGAAAGACTGGCAAGTCAAGATCGAGGACGGGCGGGTCGCCTTCGGATCTGCGTTGCACAAGTGGGGCTTCAACTTGCCCTACATGAAGGCGAAGGGTGTGACATTCAAGGAAGTCATAGACGCGTACTCAGGAGAACATGAGGACGTAGGAAAGAAGGTCGACGCCTTAAGCAAAAAAGTACCATTGTGGGAACCAGTACTGGACATGTTCTGCGAGCACCTACCTAACCCGCTGGAGGCGCAACCATTCAGGCAAAAACAGATTTGGCCGGGTGATTTGAAAGGTCCAGTAGCTGAGGGTATGGCAAAGGTTGACCCTAATGGCCCGCTTCTTATGTGCATAACCACGATTGAGGTTGATCCCCACAGCGGCGTCGTTGCCATCGGACGAATATTCAGCGGCTCAGTCGAAAAAGGGAAGACGGTTCGGCTTATTTCAAGTCGACAGTCAGGCACAATCCAGCAGGTTTACATGACTATGGCTACTGACAGAGTCATCGTGGACAAGATTCCAGCTGGGAATATTGCCGCCGTTTCTGGGTTACCATCAATCCGCGTTGGGGAAACGGTTGCCGAAGAAGGTTATGACATTCAGCCTTTCGAAGCATTAAAGTATGTTTCTGACCCAGTTGTCACTGTCGCTGTTGAACCTGAGGACGTTAAAGACCTGCCGCTTTTCGACAAGGTTATGCATAAGCTAACGCTTGAGGACCCGAACCTGCACTTCGTGATGAGCAAGGAAAGCGGAGAGTACCTGCTGAGTGGCATGGGTGAGCTGCACCTTGAAATCACGGCTTACCGTATGCAGGAAGCGGGATTGAAGGCTCGATTAAGTGAGCCTATCGTCATTTACCGTGAAACAATCAGCCAAAATTACCAAGGTCCCTCAGTGATGGGCAAAAGCCCAAACAAACACAACAAGCTGTGGATAACTGTCGAGAAACTTTCAGACGAGGTCATCGAAGCGTTAAGAGATGGCAAAATTTCAGAGATGCAGAAACGTGACGAAAGGCAGACGATGCTGCGAGGCTTTGGCTGGGTAACAGACGACGCTCGCAACGTCATCGTAATAGAGGGCACAAACGTCCTTGTTAACAGGATAAAGGGAAAACAATACGTCGAGGAAGTCCTTGACCACGTAAAGTCGGGCTTCCGTGAAGCTGTCCACGAATCAGTCTTGGCGAAGGAGCCAGCTTACGGTCTGAAAGTGAATTTGGAGGATGTTTCTGTTCACGAAGACCCAGTTCACAGGGGTCCCGCACAGATACTGCCTATGACTTGGCGTCCAATATGGGGATGTTTCCTCATGTGCAATCCGCGGCTTCTGGAACCACTTTTGAGCTTCGAATGCAAGGTTCCGAATGATTTCGTAAGTTCAGTCATAAGCATAATTCAGAAACGGCGTGGCAAGCTCCTAGACATGACCAATGAAGAAGAGATGATGATTGTCAAAGCTGAAATCCCAGTAGCCGAATCCTTCGGAATATCGGATGAACTACGATCATCAACCCAAGGCAGAGCTTTCTGGGCAACGCAAGTCAGCCGATGGGCGCCTGTTCCAGATTCCATGCAGATGGAAATCATTAGCAAAATCCGAACTCGAAGAGGATTAAGCCCAACCCCGCCGAGACCAATTGAGTTCCTAGAACAAGATTAGGAAACAAAGAAACGATTCATGCTGACACCGGATAAAGAAAGAATTAGCAGGTAATCTGGACAGAAAGAGAATATACGCACTTACGTCAGAAAAGTCTTGTATGTCTTCATGCTTTCGGAAAGGATCAAACCCTGCAAGTCGACCTCCGGGTCCTTAAGAGTGAAAAGCCTCAAGTCTGGAGTGTGTTTAATGAGTTCGATCCTGTCAGGATATTCTCTGCCTTTAAGGAGGAAGATTACGATTTTGTGGCCTGAGTCAGCTATTCGTTCAAGCGCAGGAACCGCTTCCTCAACGTTCTGCCACCCGCCGTCCGTGATGATAACAACAAAGCACGGTCCCATGTTGGCTGAGACGAGCTTTGAAACTTCAGGAGTCGGAAAAACGGTGAACTCGCCGAACTCCATCGCAAGCGATAGTTCCTTCATTTCTTCAGGAGCATCCCAGTCTGCGGACACGTATCCTGTTGAAAAGGCGACGGTGGCTGTTTGTCCCCCAGCCTTGCGGGCGCTTAAATAGGCAATGAAAGCTGAGACCGCTGCTTCGTTTCTGACGTTGGCCATGCTGAGGCTAACGTCGAGAACCACGACTGCTGATGGGACGTAGCCGCTGGCTAGAGACTGGCCGTGGGGGGTTGGTTCTTCGACCCATTTGAGGGTTGTAACTTCTGGTATGAGGGGTCCTTCGTCCATGCTTGTTTCGATGTCTAGGTCCTCGATTTCGTCTTCGATGTACCATTCGTCAGGGTATCTCATAACCGCCCACACGGGACGGCGGCTTCGGCTTGCTGACAGGTACTGGATTAATGTTTGTTGGGCTCTTGACTTGTACCAGAATCTTTTCCACAGCATTTGGTCCAAGATTTCGGATTTGATTTTCGTGTAGGGCCTTGAAATTGAGGTTGACAGTCGGGGTTCGCTTCCGAACGTGTCGATTGAGGGGCTCTTGTCGGAGATCGGAATTTCGCGTTGAGTGGATTCACCGTAATGATGTTTGTTTACAAAGGCTTCTTCCTTTTTCTCTTCTTCCTTCCCTTCTCTGCTGACGTGTGTTTTCAGTTTCTCCTCGATTAACTCCTTGACTTTATTTATTTCTTCATCTGAAAGACGCGGCTTCATCCACTGCTTATAGAACGATTTTGCTGCTGCCTCATCCGAGATTGACCCGTAAGTTTCCGTGAACCTGTCTATCGAGGAGTGAAGAAAGTCTTCACGGACAAGAAGCGGGTTTCCCTCAACGAATTTTTTCACGTTCTTTCCCGAGAACAGTTTCGAGTTTCTCGCCATCAACCTACCAAGAATGTGGGCAATCATCTTGACTTTGGCATGCCATGTTCTTTCAAGCGAGCTGATGATCAGGATTTCCTTCGCGGTTTCCGCGATTTCCTTGTTTTCTGATTTAACCGTGGAGTTTACCCAAAGGTAGATTTCGTCCATGATCAGTTCAACGAGGGATTGTTGTCTTTTGCCGATTACGCGGGCAAAATAGGGGAGTTCTCCGAATCTTCTGGGCAAATAGTTGATGTCGACCTGCACGTTCGAGAAAATGTGAGTCGCCAAATAGGCAAGGTCCCAATCCTGAATAATCTCGTAAGCTGCCTGTTCCAGACTGTAAGCCGTCTTAATGTCGTACGGGCAATGATGAACGTGCGACAGCTCATGACGGAAAAACCAAAGCAAATACTGGCTGGGGTCAGCTCCTTGAGGAACAATGTCGGGCTTAAGGTAAACTGCTCCGTTCACCGCGGAGAACTTCGTTTCTTTTTCGTTCTTTTCTTTAAGCGTGAGCCTCACAGGTGGGCAATACATCTCGATCCACGCCTGGTTGAACAGGCTCATTATGTCGATTTCTTTTTCCTTCATTTAGAACGGGACACCTTG
>CAZRIK010000104.1:0-5752 GCA_964600125.1 uncultured Candidatus Bathyarchaeia archaeon | reverse complement strand
GTTTGCGGTCCAACCGTCTACGATTATGTTCACATCGGCAACGCGAGGGCTTTTGTCGTGGCCGACGTGGTCCGCCGATACCTTGAGTATAAGGATTTCAAGGTTACACTCGTCTGCAACGTGACCGACATCGACGACAAGACCATAAACAGAGCGAACGAGTCGGGAATAAGCGTCCAGCAGCTCGGCGACTTCTTTACTGAAGCCTACCTCAAGGACATGGCGCTGCTGAACATTAAGGAGGCTGACGTAAGCCCAAAAGCGACTAAACATGTCCCCGAAATTATCGAGACGATTGAGACCTTAGTTAAGAACGGGTACGCCTACGAAGTTGACGGAAACGTTTACTTCGTCGTTTCAAGGTTCAAGGAATACGGCAAGCTCTCAGGAAACAAGGCTGAAGCCCTGCAGGCAGGAGCCCGAATAGAGGTTGACCCGAAGAAACGGAGCCCAGCGGATTTTGCGGTTTGGAAGGCTTGGAAGAAGGGCGAACCCGGTTGGTACAGCCCTTGGGGGAAGGGCAGGCCCGGATGGCACATTGAATGTTCGACAATGGCGACGAAGTACCTTGGGGAAACCTTCGACATTCACATGGGTGGGAAGGACCTGATTTTTCCCCATCACGAGAACGAGGTTGCTCAGTCCGAAGCTGCGAACGGAAAGCCGTTTGCTAGGCTCTGGCTTCACAACGAGTGGTTGACTGTGGACGGGAACAAGATGTCGAAGTCTCTGGGCAACTTTGTTACGGTCCGCGAAGCCACGAAAATGTGCGAGCCGCGGGTTCTACGGTTTTTCTTGATTTCCGCCCATTACCGCAGCCCCGTTGATTTTAACGAGGAAGCCTTGAAGGTTGCGGAGACAAACCTTGAGAGGCTGTTGAATGCTTTGGAGAGGTTTGAGAGTCTTCAAGAAAAACGGGTCCGCGGGTCAGAAGAGAAAAAGCTTTTGTCCAACATTAAGGGCGTAAAGGCGAAGTTCGAGGAAGCCATGGACGACGATTTCAACACGCCTTTGGCGATTTCGGCGCTTTTTGACCTTGCTAAATCCTTGTACGGTTACATTGAAGGCAACAGCGAAATAGAGGCTGACGCAAAGAAGGAAGCCTCGGGGACTTTCAGGCAACTTTTAGGCGTTCTGGGCATAGAAACCTCGTCTGCTGAGCTGGAAACTGAACAGGCAAAGCTCGCTGGCGACCTTGTCCAGTTGATTGTTGACTTGAGAAAAGAGTTAAAGGACCGCAAAGAATGGGACATTGCGGACAAGGTTAGACATGGACTTCAGGACGTCGGAATAGAATTGGAGGACACGCCTGAGGGAACAAGGTGGAAGAGGAAAAGAAAAGGTTAGCCTCCGTTTTTACGTTGAATTAAGCTTTCTGTGGCTCCCAAAATTAGCTTGATTTATGGAATCCGCGGAATCAAGCGTTTAGGCTGGTCTGTTTTGTTCAATAATAATTCTGCAATTTTGTCTAACAATCAGCAGCCATAGACCCTGTCTGATTTGAGTGACAATAGTTTTTTCCGTTTGAGTGACAATGCTGATTTGTGAAAAACGTTTTGTTCTGTTGTATGTTTGTTGTGCTGTTTTGGATTGTTTGGTCATTGGTTTGCGCTGGTTTCTGCGTCGTTCAGAGTAAGTTTCTTTTTCAGAATTGTTTTATGTATGCGCCAATCTGTGTTGCTGAATTGAACCTTTTTGACAAGTCGACTTGAAGGTAAGCTCCCTTCGTGTTGTTGTATGGTGGTCCCTTTCTCGAAAAAACCGTTAAAACCTTGCCGTTGTGGTTAAACGTGTAGCCTTCGTCGACGGGTTCGTGTCCTCTGACAAGCATTCTCGCTCCCGCCATCCTGAGGAAAGCGTCCGTCACGTCTTCGCCGAAAAAGCGTCCCGCGCCACGAGGCGAAAACCGTGTTCCTCTGATGCCTTCAGCTGGGTCGCTCCACAATATTTCCTCCAAGTGGGACTCGGCTGGGTGCTTCTGGTACGCGTAGGCGACGTCGTCAAGCGTTTTCGCCTTGCTCGGGACTCCGCCATGCAGCATCATGAAACTGTCTTCCACGAGGACCGCCGTGTAGAAGCGCCTAAAAAGGGCGCTGAGATCCGCGTAAACCGCTTGCCAATCAGAACCGAACTTTCTCTGCAAATGAAAAGGCAAATCGTGAGGGTCAGCCAAAAGGTCTCGCGGTCCCTCGTGGTTTCCCTGAAGCAGAATAACGTTTTCTGGGAACATTATCTTTAGACTTAAGACAACATAGTAAACCTCAGGCGAAAAGGGTCCTCGGTCACCATAGTCTCCAAGAAAGACGAGGCGCACTTGCGTTCCGTTGCGACATTTTTCGACAAAATCCGTTTCTTTCAGAACCTCATACAGGCTGTTTATGTCGCCATGCAAGTCCCCAATTACAATTGCTTCCCCTTCTGGAGAAAGGTGTATGAGCCTTCCCGTAATACGCATCCTAGCATTGCTTTTCTCTGAAGAAAGTATCTGGTCAACTCTGTCGACTGCTTTCATGAAGGATTTGCTGCCAACGTTGGATGCATCGTCAAATAGACCTTTGAGAGTTCTCATCTGAAACCTTCAGTCCAAAAATCGGGGAAGCTAATATTAAAGGTTAAGAGGTTACAATAAATTCAAAACGTAGACAAATGGTGAAAGGATGCCTCAATTTCCGAAGGCGAGCTTCGAAGAAACCCTTGGAAAACACGTCTTGCCTTCATTATGCATAGGGTGTGCCACGTGTGTCGCAGTGTGCCCCTTTGATTGCCTAGAATATGTGAACGAAAAACCATTTTTGGCTAGAGAATGCAAGTCATGCGGCATTTGCGCACAGATTTGTCCCCGGTACCATATGTCTGTTCCCGAGTTAGAACGGTTCGTGTTCGGCAGGGAAAGAAGAAACGATGAGGAATTCGGCATCTTTCGCCGTGCAGTCGTTGCGCAAACCGCTGACCAAAAAATAAGAAAAGTTTGCCAGGATGGCGGGGTTGTCACGACGCTTTTGGTTTTCGCCTTGAACGAGGGACTCATTGACGGCGCGGTTCTTTCAGGCGTGAGCGAGGTTGAGCCGTTGAAGGCGGTTCCGAAACTAGCCACCTCCGCGAATGAGATTGTGGGTTGTGCTGGAACAAGGTACACTTATTCACCGAGCATGCTTGCATTAAAGGAAGGCATACTACAAAAAAAGAAGAGCCTAGCGTTCGTTGGGACGCCTGACCAGATACAAGCATATAGGAGGGTTCAAGCCCTTCCCTTAAAGAAATACTCCGAAGCCGTTGCCTTCACAGTCGGCGTCTTCTGCAGCGAATGCTTCACCTACGAAGGACTGGTTAAACGGTTGATGCAAAAAGAACTTGAAATCGATGTAGCGGAAGTAACGAAAATCAACATCAAGGGCAAACTTCTCGTCACTGCCAAGTCGGGCAAGGTTGAGGAAATCCGCCTAAAAGAAGCAAAGCAGCACGTCAGAAACTGCGTCACGCAATGTTCAGACTTTTCCGCTGAGCTAGCTGACGTTTCAGTAGGCGGGTTAGGATTGGAAGGCTGGACATTCACCATTCTGAGGACAGAGAAAGGCTTAAACCTCTTTCAGGAAGCTGAAGCTAAAGGCTTGATACGGACAAGAAGAGTTGAGGAAGAACCCCGAGTTTTAGATTTATTGGTCAAGTTGTCAAAGAGAAAGCGCGAAAATGCTGCGAATGTGAACCTGTAAAGAAACTTCCTAATCCAGTAAGGATTCAGTGCTCATGTAACTCTTTTTTGGGTAGTAACTCTTATTTAGGAAGAACCGTTTGAAGAAAGCACAAAAAGGCTTCACGCTGGCACTCAAGTTGGAAACGAAAAAATTGGCTGCCGCAGCCGTCTTCTCCGCGCTTACGGTGGCACTTAATCTGAGCCCGATAAAGTTTCCCGCGCCTTACCTTCCTTTCCTCTATTATCAGGTGTGGGAGATTCCGATAGTGGTCGCGTTTCTGCTGTTCGGACCGTCAACGGGAGTTACAGTGTCAATCATCAATACGGCTGCTTTGCTTGCTCTTTTCCCCGGAGCCCTGCCGACGGGTCCAATCTACAATCTGATTGCGGTCTTGAGCATGCTGACTGGAATCTACGGCGCACAGTGGCTGACAAAAAGCTTAGGCAAGAAGCAAAAAGAAGCTTTTTTGATAGTCGCGGTCACTTTGTTGGGGGTCGCATTAAGGGTCGCCGTGATGTCTTTCGTTAATTGGGAACTAATCAGGTATCCTCCCCCAATCGGCTTCAGTATGCCCGAAGAAGTCGTAGTTGCCATTCTGCCCTTCGTGGCTCTCTTCAACGGCTCCCTCGCAGCCTACACGGTTCCAGCGGGATACTTTCTGGCCAAAACCATAAGCCGCGGCATAAAAACGCCCCTGTGGTCGCCGTAACCAGAAAAGCCCAAGAGCCTCGGTTTGTTTCTAACGACCCAATGATTGCATCAAAACGTCAACGTTGATTTTTCCAGCGGAAAACGTTCTGCCCGTTTTCATGCTTTCTATCGTCATTGTGGCTGGAGCGAAAAGCCCAGAATCTATCCTGTAAAAGTCGAATTCGGCTCTTCTTAGAATCTCCGCAAAGGGTTGCCCGTACTGTTTGGAGGATGAAGAAACCGATTTCTCTGTAAGCTGTCTGAGTTCCTCGTCATCGTCGTAATTCACCGCAACGTGAACCTCCCCGCCGTAAAGTATGGCATCGTTCGACCTGCCCATAGCCTCAACTGGGTCACGGTGAACGGGAAGGATTGGCGCAGACCCCCAAGCGCGTGTAACGAGTTTCGGGTCGAACCCCAGGTTCGTGAGCTTGTAGATTCCCGTCTCAACGACTCTGCCCGAAACCTGAGTGAACCCAGAGACTGACGTGACAGGCACCAGAACAATGTGGAGCTTATCCGCTGCGACACGGCAGGACTCAGCGACACCTGAAACGACGTCTCTCGGCGGCTCTTTGCTTGTTTCAAGGACCAGCACCGTTTCGTCGTAATCGTCCCTGTAGGCAATTTTTTCGAAAACCGACTTCGGCTTCAAAGCTAAAGCGCGGGCAGGACCAGAACCCAACGCTTGAAAGCTGCCCGACTTGATCTGCCATCCCGCCAGTTGCGAGCCGAGGGTTGATATTGCTGGATAATCGGTTGAAACCTTGATTGAGGGAAAACTTTGGTTTCCGATTTGCATTGAAGAGATGGTTGCCTCGCCGAGTCCTCCGAGGCAGATTTCGGTTATGACTCTGCCAGCTTCGATGCTTCCTTCAGCTTTTATTCCAGCGTCTATTATGGTTGCGCCTAGGTCGCTCTTCGTGACCTTGACTCCGTAATTGTCCGCCTTGCTGCACAGGTCCTTGACCAGTTTCATTGCCTTTCGGTTCACACTTACCCTTGGCATTTCATTGTCTCCTATTGCGCTTGGTCTACAGGAATTTCTCGTAAAATGCGAGGTGCGGGTTCTTGTTTTTTGCGACGAAAAGTTTGCCTTTGCCTTCGTCCACGATGTCGCCTACGAAACGGTAGAACGGACCCGCGATTTTTTGTTCGTCCGTTTTCACGTCGGGTCTGACGCCGTCTATCGTGAACGTTGGAAGAACCGAAGGCAAGTGCCCGCAGATGATTATTCTGCCGTCAAGCATTTCCGCGCCGGGTCTTCCCTTGCAGTCTCCTCCCACGATTATGGTTCCGTCCTTCATGTGGACGCCCGCGAATTCGCCGATGTTGCCTTCGACCTTAATTTGTCCGCCCTTCATGTAGCA
>CAZRIK010000103.1:0-5772 GCA_964600125.1 uncultured Candidatus Bathyarchaeia archaeon | reverse complement strand
TCCAACCCCGACTGTGGGTACTGGTAAAGCAAGACAGACTCGGGAGGAAATTTTAAGTTAACCCAAGTTCCTGTTCTCAGTTCCTGCGAAGTTGAAGATAATGGAGTTTTTACAACAACGACTTTACCATTTTTTGTTTTGACTTCGTACCGTACCATGCTTCCCATGAAGGTCACCGCCTCGACTGATCCCTTCCAAAGCGGTTCAATTTTACGTTGTTTTTCTATGACTACGAATTCGGGTCTGATTACTGCAACGACTTTGGCGTCTCTAGAGGACGCTTTTTCCAAACTGTAAAGAAAGGAACCATCCACATTCACTTTAGTTCTCTTATCTGTCTCCTCGGTAATATAACCTTCGAAAAAATTTGCTTCGCCAACAAAATTTGCTGTGAAAAGTTCTTTGGGGTGAAGATACAGCTGTAAAGGCGTGCCGACTTCGACTATTTTGCCCGTTTTCATAACGACAATCTTGTCCGCGACCGCCATAGCTTCCTCTTGATCGTGAGTGACGTGGATTGCTGTGAGGTCAAGGTCCTTAATCATCTTCTGGATTTCGTGCCTTAACAATTTTCTGACCTTGATGTCCAACGAACCGAGGGGTTCGTCAAGCAACAACAGGAGGGAACCCGATGCAAGGGCACGTGCGATTGCTGTTTTTTGTTGTGCGCCTCCGCTTAGCACGTTCGGGTGGTCGTGGACTCTGTCTCCGAGAACCATCATGTCCAACATTCCTTTGACAAGGGTCCTAATTTTGGACGGGCTCCACCCTTTAACAAAAGGTCCGTATGAAACGTTTTCATAAACGTTCATGTGAGGGAAAAGAGCGATGTCTTGGAAGACGTAGCCGATTCCTCGGTCTTGAATTGGAACGTCGTTCACAAGTTTATCATCAATGTAGATTTCTCCCTCGGTTGGCTGTATGATGCCTGAAATGCACTTTATTAGCGTGGTTTTGCCGCATCCGCTTGGACCGATAATGCACACGTATTCTTTGTCTTCGATTGCCAGATTCACGTTTTCCACTGCCGTAATGTCTCTGTACTTTTTTGTGATGTTAACCAACCGAACCGAGGGCATCTATACAGCCTCCAACTCCCTGAAAAGCCCCGCCTGAGGATACGGGTACGTCTTTATGTTCTCTGGCTGAAGCCTAATGTATACCCTTTCGTTGCTTGAAAACGTCTTTCTCTGTTGGCTTACTGGAATTTTTGAGTTAACTACATCGCCATTTTTTAGCAAAACTTCGAACACTGTCGAGTTACCCAAGAAACTTGCTGATTGAACAGTTCCTGGGAAGAAATTGATTTCCTGTTCTTCGCCAGTCCGCTTGACGATTTTGGTCAGTTCCTCCCTTACTGCCAGAACCACCTTTTCTCCGGGTGAATAATCAATTTCTCTGACGCGCGCGATGAAACGGTTGCGGAGCTGTATCCAAGCTCCCTGCTGGTCTCTTTCTACGACGTATCCTTCCAGAAAGTTTGCGCCGCCGACGAAGTTGGCTACAAAAATGCTTTGGGGTTCATTGTAAACTTTGGATGGGACGTTCACTTGCTGAATTTGGCCTTGCCGCAGAACCGCGATTCTGTCTCCTACAATCATGGCTTCTTCTTGGTCGTGCGTCACATGGATGGCGGTGAACCCCCTTTCCTTCACAAGGTCCCTAATTTTGAATCGAAGTTCAACTCTGATGCGGGCGTCCAAGGCTCCTAAAGGCTCGTCCAGCAAAAGCAGGTTAGCGTTTGCGGCAAGTCCTCTTGCCAGCGCGAGGCGTTGCTGCATGCCGCCGCTTAGCTCATTAGGTTGTGAATTTGCCCTCCCAGCTAACCTAGTCATCTCCAACATTTTCATCGAAATTCTGTAGGCTTCTTCTTTGTCAAGACCCTTTGAGGTTGGTCCGAAAGCAACATTCTGGATGGCGCTTAAATGCGGGAAAAGGGCATAGTTCTGTGGAACAAAAGCGGTGTTTCGCTCCTGAGGCGGAACATTATTGACAAGTTCATTGTTGATGTAGATTTCGCCTTCGTCGGGTTTAATAATTCCAGCAATGAGCTTAAGTAAAGTCGTCTTTCCACTGCCTGTTGGACCTAAAACGCAAAGGTATTCGCCATCTTCCACTTCTAGGTTTAGGTTGTTGATTGCAGAAATTTTTCTGAACCTCTTTGTAACGTTGACTAAACGGACCGACGGCATCCCCCCTTCACCCCTTACCTCTGATGATAATCCTTAACAAAAGAAGAACCATGAAAGAAGCCAAGATGAGAAAACCGATCCCTAACGCGCTCTCAGACGGCGAGGCATACCCCTTTACAATCCAGTCCACCAGCAAAACGGAAACGGTCTTCAAAGACCCTCCAGCTGCTTTTGCTGCTCCTGTCTCGCCGATGCATCGGGTGAAGACGAGAACGGCGCCCGAAAAGACGGAATATTTCGTTAAGGGCATTGTTATTCTTTTAAAGATAGTGAAAGGTTTAGCCCCAAGCGTGCTGGCGACCTCTTCCATCTCTGGCGACACGCTTTCGATGGCTGCGGACATGGATAAAACGAAATAGGTATATGTTATCGTTATGTGCGAAAGGACGAGAACCAAGAACTCAGGCGCCTGAAGGCTTCCCCAAAAGAATTTTAGTGAAACGCCGAGGGCAATAGATGGAACAATGATTGGAATGTTAACAAGCGAGTCCAGAACTGGAGTTAGGCGACCGAGCTTCTTGCGGGCAATAATAATCGCCACAGGCAGTCCAGCTGTAACGTTTGTGATTGTGGATATGAAACCAATAACGTAGGACAATAACATACTGCTCCAAAAGGCATTCCAAGGTTCAGCTCCACTAAAAGCTGCAACCCAAGTTCCGTTAACCAAAGCATTAGTTAGGGGCAAGACGATGAAAAGTGAAGGAAAAATCACGAACATAAAAAACGCTGCAATTACAACGATATTCCTGCTTTTAACGGATGTATTGCTGCTTAATTTTCTTTCAAGGTTTGGCCACGCTCGCCTGATTGGAAGCTTCAATCGTGGAGCAAGCAGCCTTATGGCGAGGAACACTGCGACTGAACTTAAGATAAGAAGCGAGCTCACGTAGACGAGGGCGCCCTTCATTTCGGTGTTGTAATATATGAACACGGGACCATTCTCGAAGGAGCCAGCCACCATTACGGTGGCTCCCGTTTCGGAGAGCGACCTTGCGAAGGCTAGAAGGAAAGATGCGACCAACGCTGGCTTCAACAGGGGCAAGGTTACGGTTCTCACCGACGTAAAGGGTGGGGCGCCAAGGGTTTTGGCTGCCACTTCGTAAACTTGCTTGTAGCTTAGTAGTTCGCCTACCATGACCCTCACGATCACGGGGTAAGAGAAGGCGAAGTGAAGTAGAAGCACAAGCACGAAGCCCGGCGGGACAAGCGTCTCAACTCCGAACAGGCTGGAGATTCCTCCTTGTTGGCTCCAGAACAGGCTTGCGGAGTATCCTAGGGCAGCTGTTGGAATAAGGAAGGGGATGTCGGCTAAAGTATCTATTACGTTGATCAGTCTGGATTTGCTTCGAACGATGAACCATGCAAGCGGCAAAGCTGCGGCTAAGTCCAAAATGGAAACAGCGAAGGCGGTTATGAATGACCATGCTATGGACGAGTTCGCTCTAGCAAGCAGCTCAGGTAGTTCATAAATCTGCGTTATGCTGCCGACGTTTTGGAGTATGCCAATTACTGGGGGGACAAGAATCAAGGCGAAAAAGAAGACAACAGCAGAAACATAGACGACGTGTTTCGCCCATGGTTTGGAGGAGAGAGCGTCAAGACTCTTAACAAACCTAAACATAGGTCCACGTTGCTTAGTAGCTTGTTGTTGGCTCTCCATTTCCTTTTTAGAGAAATACGCAAGTGGATATATAGTTTATCTGTGCAACAATTTGTGACGATTATTGCCTCATATAACTTGAAAAAAACAATAACGAAAACATCGCAATAAAATATTTTTTAACCTGAAACCGTTGAACACAAAAAAACAGCGATTTGTTAGACAAAACTGAAAAACTGATGTTACACAAATCAGACGGGTCCAACGACATTTGTTGTTCAAACAGCATTTTCTAATGTTGAACAAAACAGACCAGACTGAGACGCAAAAAACGGTTGTTGCATTTGACTAGTATGTTGGTTGGTCTAGAGTTTGGGGCGTTTCCAGCAGGCTCTTGACTTTCTGGAGGAACCTTGCAGCGTAGACTCCGTCGACGACGCGGTGGTCAGCCGACAACGTAACATTCATCACCTTCCTCGCGACGAATTCGCCGTTTACTACAGCAGCTTCGTCATGCACGGAGCCTGACGCGAGGATAGCTGCCTCGGGAACGTTGATGATGGCAAGGAAGGAATCCACGTCAAAGGCGCCCATGTTAGAAATCGTGAAGGTCCCACCCGAAAATTCTTCTTCGCGTAGTCTCTTGCCTTTCGCTTTCGCCGCGAGCTCAGTCGTCTTGATCGCGATTTCCTTGAGGCTTAGTTCGTTGGATTTTCTGAGAACCGGAACAATCAGTCCGTCGTCCAAGCTGACGGCGACTCCGACGTTGATATCTTTCCACTGCCTGACGGCTTCATCCTCAAACGTCGAGTTCAACTGGGGAAACTCCTTCAGCTCCGTAGCGACAGCTTTGACCAGCATGTGAGTAAAGGACAATCGGACGCCCAACTCAGCCTCGTAAGCAGGAAGCAGTTTTTCACGCAATTTTACTGCCTCCGTCATGTCGACCTGTGCGCTGACATAGAAGTGTGGGACGCTGGTTTTGCTTTTAGCCATCTTCGCAGCGATGGCTTTCCGCATACTCGTCATGGGAACCGTCTGAAACGCTGGAGCTGTTTCCTCAACAACTGGTGATGGCTTCTTCGAGGCAAATGCAAGGACGTCTTCCCTAGTGATTCTTCCTCCTGGTCCTGTGCCCTCAACTTGGCTTATGTCGACGCCTAATTCATCTGCGAGCTTTTTAGCTAACGGCGAAGCCTTAATTCTTTCAACGTCTTCAACGTTTGAAACAGTTTTATTCGGTTCTACAGCGATTTCTGCTGAGGATTTTTTAGCTAACAATTCTGCCTTTTGATTTATTTCTGCGGGTAGAACTTCATCTTTTTTAGCGATGTAGCCGATTACGGCGGCAATGGGGGCTTCTTCACCTTCTTGGACGAGAATCTTTTTTAGGACGCCTGCGCCTCGGGACTCAACCTCAATCGTCGTCTTGTCAGTTTCAATCTCAAGCAGGGGCTCTTCCTTTTGGACCTCTTCGCCCTCTTTCTTAAGCCACCTGATGATCTTCCCTTTTTCCATCGTCTGCCCCATCTTCGGCATTATAACCTCAGTAACCATGCTAGCACCACTCCGAAAATGTTCATTATCTCCCCGATATATTATCTTTTAGGAACCCATAAAAAATGTCTAAACAATCGAACCACTCAATTATTTAAAACCATAAAAAATCAGCACTCAAAAACCTTTTTCTATGCTTAAACCTAAAGAATCATTGTGGTTTACAAATGAAGATGAAAGCAGCAATTTTAACCAAACCCGGACGATTCGAAGTGCGGGAAGTTGACAAACCCAAATGCGGGCAAGGCGAAGTCCTAATCAAAGTGAAAGCCTGCGCTGTCTGCGGCACTGACTTACGGATTTTCCGTGGACAAAAGAAAATCGACGTTCAAATCACGGGACACGAGATTTCAGGCATAATCGATGAAATAGGCGAAGGCGTCGAAGGCTACTCTGTCGGCGACAAAGTTATCCCAGAAA
>CAZRIK010000102.1:0-5858 GCA_964600125.1 uncultured Candidatus Bathyarchaeia archaeon | reverse complement strand
AAATCAGTGTAAACTAATTCCCAACCGTTTGCGAAAGTGAGTGATTTAGTTTAAATCTTGATAGTTCAACTGCACCTATGCCTATTAACAAAAAGGAAAAATGAGGAAGAGCGTTCATGAAGGTTTGTATCAATATTTCATATCCAAATATAGAGATTATTCCTCCAACAAAGTATCCAATGTATATGATAGAAAAATATCCTAAAAAGGGCATTATTGAGAGCAGTCCCATCAAATAAAATAAGTTTTGTCTTGGAACTTTCTCTTTTCTTAAGGGTTCAATTATTTTCTTTTGTGTCAGCCAAGCAGAGACGACAGGTAAAGTAAACATGAAGATGATTGTCATTATGCCACTTAATTCAGGATTTTCAAGAATATTCTCGAAGGGAAAGAGAAGTATGTTATTGGTTTGCATCCAGAATGCTGGGTCAAGGTTCCCCAAGAGGAATGACAAAATGACGGAACCACAAGCAATAGCCAAAAAGAAAATTGGGTGACAAACGAAGCATCCTTTGGCAAACTCCGACCAAAAAATAGGCTGTTTGTATTTTGTTTCAAGGTTTCTGGGTCTGTAATGGTAAAGAAAGAATACGAGTAGAACTATAACCGCAATCCCCAGCATAATTTTTCAATAATCAAATCGAAAAAGACAATTATTATAGTTTATGAAGATAAAATCTACCTTTCTAACCTGAAGTCAAAAACAAGCCAAAGATTTCTACCACACAGTATTTCAGTAAGAATGCGCCTGCTGGACCGAATTCAGTTATCAATTACAACGATGCATCATTGTTTTTCTTATTGTCGCAGCGGTTAGAGAAATGCCAGAAACCGAGATTTAAATCCCTTTGTTACTACCTGACTCGACCTTATGTTGAACTGTGTTTCATAGTGGTGGAAACAGTTCATGGCGTGATAGAGAAACCTGAGTTCGTTCTTAGACCAATTGGCATAAGCGGCATGATCGTGTTTGAGCCAACCTAGGTTTTTTAGGACCTGCTCCTGGTATTCGTCGAGGGCGGCCAAATTTTTCAGCAGCAGATTGACCGTGGTTATTGAGGAAGCGTTTCCCTCGCCTAGACTCGTTATTGCCCCCACGTTATTGCCGACTCCCACTACATTATCCCGCATGAAGGGCAGGCTCTTTTCGGGAGAATTTACACGTAACACTTTGCCTTGCTCTTCTAGGATTTCTCCACGAAACTCGTCTATGAACTTTTGGACTGCTGATCTAGCGTGTTTGCCTATAGACGAGCCACAACCAACGTACACTTCGTGTCTGGACAGTGGGAACATCCAAAGATACCATGGGTCACCGGCTGGTTTCGTGAAGTCCATTAGAAAATCTGGATATGGCAATTTTTCGAAAAAAGCTCTTACTTGATAACAGACGTGGAATTTGTCTGTTGGTAGCCTGCCTAAGATTGACCTGTTCCCTGAAGCGTCTATGATTAAATCGTATTTGCTGAAATGTTGAGGGTCTGGGCTGTTTTTGAAATGGAAACTAGCCTTGGATTTTTTGATGACGTCCTCGATGAAGTTCTGTTTATCAAAGGTGCAGAAATCGTCAATATCCAGTGCAAATGCTTTGGAGTTTATTTTCACGAATAACTGTTTTCCGTGCCATTTGACGTATTTTTGTAAGTCCAAGCCACATTCTTTTGCTGTTTCGTCAAGCAGGGATGTGGCGATTCCTCCTGCGCACACGACTTTCGGCTGTGAGCTCCGTTCATATACGTCTACGTTATACCCCAATTCTGGCAGCATGTATGCAAGTAGGCTTCCTGAAAACCCGCAACCAACAATGGCGATGTTTTTCATTTTTTTCCTATCCAAATCGGGGCGTGTCACGCGTTCAAAGTGAACTCCTACAGATAGAGATTGATTCAAAGAGCGTAATCGGCGAGGAATTTTAGGTACGGGTTGTTCCACTTGTAGTAGTTCGCGAAGAAACGTCTTATTGAATAGTACATTGAGGTTTCAACGGTCGTCGAGTTGACGCAGAGGCTGCAGTCCCTCGCGGTCTCAGCGAACCGTTTGAGAGGACCTGAATTCAGGACTTCGCTCAAGCTTTGTTTCCGAAGGTCGCCTAGGAGGTTGTCAGTTTTCTTGCACCAGAACGGGCTGACCTTCCCGTCCTCCGATACGACCAAGAAAATCGAGGGCTGCGCACACGAATACTCAGCAGGATTCGTGAGGTGCTCCAGATACTCGCGGGAGTTCAGCACCGAGCCACCTTGGTTCCCGAGCTCGCGGATTTCCGAAAAAACCTTCGTCCTTTCGCCTGCCGTTAACGCAAATTCTTCGTTGTATCCCGCGAATTCTTCCATCGGGTCAAAAGCGATTTTCACCCCCAACGAGCGAGCCAGTTCAACCATCTTCTCTGCGGAACCGTGGTTCAGCTTGCTCAGGACGCAGTTGATTACGACTCTTCCTCCCGCGTCCCTAAGATTCTCGATGCCTTTCACGGCGCGTTCGAAGGTTCCTTTTCTGCCACGCATCACGTCGTGGTAGTCCGAATAATGGTCGAGGGAAACGAACGTGAGGTCCACCAGTTCAGCCAGCTTCTCGGCTTTTTCTGGGAGAAGAGTCCCGTTCGTGATGAGGCTCGTGTAAAGGCTGTTGTCGCGGGCGCGCTGAAGGATTTCGAGAATGTCTGACCTCATCAGCGGCTCCCCGCCCCAAACCAAATACGCGGCGAAGTTCAGCTCTTGAGCTTCGTCCAGCATGCCGAAAATCTCGTTTTTGCTCATCTCGTCGCCGTTCCATGGCTTCTCCCAAAGGTTGCACATCTTGCACCTGCAGTTGCACCTCGCCGTCACGGAATGAGTCAAAATGATGGGCTGGTGTGTCCAAAAGCGCGAAAGCGCATACTTCAGGGCGATTCCGACGTCCCGCATCATGACGCATAATTCCTTAAAAAGAGAGATACACAGCTAAGGTCCATATTAGCTTTCAGCAAAGATACGCAAAATCTGTCCATCTCTCCTTCTGTCCCAGAAACCATTTAACACGCCAAGCCCAATAGCATCAGGCAACAGCTTAAGGGCGCTGAAAATGAGCGAGAAGAACGTCTTCAGAAACGCAGCCATCATCCTAATGGTAGCGTGCGTGGTGCTTGGAGCCTGCTTGGCAGTGGAGATAATGAACTACAACTCGATAATCAGCAGCATGAGCGCCCAGATAGAGTTCATGAACGCGGAAATAGACTTCCTCCAGACCATAACCGCGTCTGAGTCTTTTCCTCCTCTGCCAGCCGCCGACGGCGCAAGATTCGTTTATTCTTTGCACACGTACAGCACGAACCCGAGCTGGTACACCACGTACAAGGGCTGGGGATGCGCCTTCTTCAAGACGAGAAGCAGCGAAACCGTCCCAACGTCGGACATGGTGTTCGCGGAGAACAACAAAGTAATGTACTTCTACACCGCCGTCTCGTCGGACTTCGTCAGCTACGACGGCAAAGACATCTACTTAGATAAAAATCTGGACCAAGTCAAAGCCGCCCTCGGCAGACCGTGGTGCGCGGGACTCTACATCCACGAACTGATGACGTACATATCTGGCCAAAACAGCTGGAACTGGACAACCGCTATAAACACCATCGACTGGAACTACATCGACAGCTGCGTCCACGAAGCGTGGCAAATGGGAAAAAAGGTCATGTGGTCAGAACCCAGCTACGCGTGGGAAACGGTCTACGAGCAGAGGACTGCGGACAGCTGGCTCAACAGAACGGAATGGAGAGAGACGCTCATAGTGACCTTCGCAACGAACTTCCCCACCCAGATATGGAACTGCGCCGAACACGCCTACGCAACAGCAAGCAGATTCCAAACGTTGCTAGGAGAAAGCGTGCAGGACTGGTACTTCGTCGACCAAGGCTTAGCAGCAACACAGGCGGGAACGGAGTGGCTCGGGAGGATGGGGTGGACCGCGAGGGCACGGTACTTCGAAGTCGAAGCGTCAAACATGAACCCGTCAGCCCCGTTCATGGCAGGAATAGAGAACCTTGTGCAGAGCTACGGCGCCGACAAGACCCCGCCCGAACTGGCAATCACGCACAACCCGGAAGCCGCAGAGAACCACGTCAGCCCACAAACAGCCTTCACAATCACGGCGACCGACGCAAACGGGACGCTGACAACCATGTACAGGATAGACGGCGGCGAATGGCAAAAGTACGATGGTTTCTTCACACTCGCAGGATACGGGAGCGGGATGCACGATGTGAATATTGCTGCTGTAGACAACTTAGGAAACGTCGCAGAACTCACGGAACAAGTCAACCTCGACGCGAACCCATAATAATTTGCGCCCCAAAACAACAGAAAAAATGCGCTGCAAATCAGAACAGTCCCTAAGGCTGCGAATTGTTAGACAAAATTTGAAAACTGATGTTACACAAATCAGACAGGTCGTTTCAGCTTAAGCGTTTGTTGGTCAAACAAAAAAATCTATTGTTGAACAAATCAGACAGGGTCTTCGTATATTGACACTCAAACGCAAAAAACTATTGACACTCAAATCAGACCAGACGACGAGCTTCAGTTCAAAGGTATAAAGAACCGCCTATTCTTGATGAATAATCAAGCCCAGTCGAGTATCACGCCCATCGCTTGGGTCCTGTCCTTCAGCAGCATCTGGTACAGTTCAGGCGCCTTCCTGTAGGATTCGCGGTGCGAAATGAGCCCCTTAACGTCAACCTCGCCCTCAGCCACCAAGTCGAAGAAAAACTCGTCGTTCCTCTTCTTTGTCCACGGGTTCTCAGGCGACTCGAAGGACGGATGCGAACTGTTGTGGGTGCCCACGATGGTGAAGCTCGGCGAATTACACAAGTCATGAAAATCGAACAAGGTGGGACCCCTAGGGCTGCTCAGCACAATAAAGCGCCCCTGCATGCCGAGAACCTTGAACTCTGAAGGAATGAGACTCGGATTCCCCGTGACCTCGAAGACTATGCCCGCCATCCGCCCCTTGGTGTGCTCCGAAACCGCCTTTTGCACGTCGCACTCCTTCGGATTAACCTTGACAATCGCCGCGTCCTTGGGAAGCAGCTCCAACCTCTCGTTCGAAACGTCAACGACCACAACGGGTCTCGCGCCGCAGAGCCTGCAGAACCTCGCGGCAAGCTGCCCCAGCAGCCCAGCGCCGTAAACGACGACCGAATCGCCGAGCCTAACGTTCGCCCGCCTCACGCCGTTCAAAACGATTTCGGCAATCGTGAAGAAGGCAGCCTCCTCGTCCGAAACCTCGTCTCTCACGAACCTCAACTCGTCCTGCCTCGACACGACGTACCTCGCGTGCACGCAATATGTCGCCATCCTCTTCCCCAAGAGCTCTTCGCCGACGCCCTTTCCGACGCCGACAACCGTGCCAACGTTGTCGTACCCCGCCTCACACGGGTACACGCTGTACCTTGCCCACGCGGAATCCTTGGGAAACTCGCCGCTTAGGCGGGTGAGCTCAGTGCCCGTGCTGATGAGCGTCTTCCGAGTCTTAATCAGCACCTCTCCCTCTTTAGCCTGAGGCACGGGTCCACGTTGAAGGACCACCGTGTTCTGCTTAGAAAAAACAACAGTAACGTTCTCTTTGTCCATACAGACAGAAATGTCGAGATCGGCACTTAAGCCTAACCAAAAACGTTAATAAAACAGTTTGCGAAAAGCAAAAAATAATAAAAATAAAAAAAGTTAATTGAAACTAAAATTCGCCTATAACCAGTACGTTCAGTGTCTAGTATCTTCGATATGACCGATCTTGTCTCGGGGGTCTTCGCTTAGCATAACACTCTCTGCAGTACACTGGTCTTGTGCCGTCGGGTTTGAAGGGAACTTCGCATTCCTGACCACAATCAG
>CAZRIK010000101.1:0-5997 GCA_964600125.1 uncultured Candidatus Bathyarchaeia archaeon | reverse complement strand
ACAAGACAACATTGCTTGTCGTGCCAATAGTGGCTGCGGCTGGCTTAACCATACCTAAGTCTTCGTCCAGAGCCATAACCTCGGCTGCAGGCTCAGCGGACAGAATCGAGGTTCTCATGCCCGTGAACCTTGGGATTGAAGAAATGCTGAAGGTTGTCGAAAAAACGAACGGCTGCATGGTTTGGGGAGGAAACCTGAACCTTGCGCCTGCGGATGACATTTTCATAAGGGTTGAGCATCCGCTTTCGATTGACCCGCTTCTTTTGCCTTCGATAATGAGCAAGAAGAAGGCTGTCGGCGCAAACCTCATGGTTCTGGACATCCCCACGGGCAGAGGCACAAAAGTCAAAACCATAGGCGACGCTGACCTTCTGGCGAAGGACTTCATGGAGCTAGGGCGGCGGTTGAACATTAAGGTTCAATGCGCAGTGACCTACGGCGAACAGCCAGTTGGGTACACGATTGGACCAGCATTGGAAGCCAGAGAAGCTTTAGGAGTCTTGATGGGAAAGGCGGAAGTGCCAGACCTTGTCGACAAAGCCACGAGCATAGCAGGCATATTACTGGAAATGAGCGGAAAAAGCAACGGAAAAGAAACCGCCATGGAAATCCTAAGGTCAGGCAAGGCAGAAAAGAAGATGCGCGAAATCATTGAAGCCCAAGGCGGAAACCCAGACGTTAAAATTGAGGATATATCTGTAGGCGAAAAGACATGCACAGTGTGTTCAAGAAAAGAGGGCTATCTACTGTGGATCAACAATGCGCCGCTTGCCGAGGTTGCTAGGCTTGCGGGAGCGCCTAAGGACAAGGGAGCAGGCGTCTACCTCTACAAAAAAATTGGGGACAGAGTGAAAACGAACGAGCCGCTGCTGACAATCCATGCCGAAAGGGACCTTAAGCTGCAGAGGGCTCTGGATGAACTTGAACGGTCTGAGGTTCTCGGCATAGGTGAACGGATGGACATGCTTATCCACGAAGTCAGGGAACTGCCTGTGGCAAAGTCGACATTCACGATTGAACGTTAATTTTGGTTGTGTGCATTCTTTGATCCGAGCAGTTACGTTCGACCTTTGGAACACGCTGATCGAGAACCGCGACTACACTGACCAAAGGGTCAGTTACTTAACCTCTAAGCTAAGGAAAGCGGGGCACCAATTCATGAGAAGCGAGGTTTCCGAAGCCATTTCCTCGTCATTGGTGTATGTTTATAGGATTTGGGAAACCGAGAACAGCCGTTTTGTCCCGACCAAGGAAAGGCTGGACCACATTCTCGGAAAACTTTCTGTGCAGCTGCCTGAGGGTTCGCAGCGCGACGTCATCGCTTACTTCGAAGAGATCGCTTTACCAGACCATCCGCGATTGCTTGAGGGCGCAAAGGAAACCCTTGAACGCCTAAGACCGAAATACAAGATGGGAATCATCAGCGACAGCGGCTTCACGCCAGCAAGGATTCTGAGAAAAATCATTATCAAGAACGGGATTCTCGATCTTTTTGACACAACACTATTTTCTGACGAGACGGGATACAACAAGCCCCACAAAATTATGTTCGAGAATGTTCTTTCAGCCCTATCGGTGAAGCCTTCGGAAGCCATACACGTTGGCGACTTGCTGCAGACCGACATTGCGGGGGCAAAGGCATTCGGGATGAAGGCTGCGTGGCTGAACCATGAAGGAAAAGATTCCGACGAAGCCTACAAGCCTGACTTCAACATTCGTAACATACGTGAAATCGTTGATATCTTGGATCAGCTTGGATAATAATAATGGATTCTTAAAGCGAGTATTTCAATAGTATTTTTTGTGCAATCACTTCAAAGATTAAACCGCCGATGGTTTCAAAAAATATTGTCGAAGTATTTCCCAACGGGCTCTACTGATTTACAGCAACTTTATTTCGCCATTCAACCATTAAGTCAAACGTAAGGATGCCCTAAGGAAAAAGCCTCATAAGAAACCGTAGGAGCACATTGAACAGCAATGCCGATTCAGGAAAGACTTTTCAAGGTTACGAAGGTAGAAAGAAACCGTAACCTGTGCATGTCCTGCTATGGGCATCGGAAGCTCTGCGGAAAGCCAGTCTGCCCCATTCTCACTAAGGCTGAGACCTTGATGAAGCTCGAGAAGGGGCTTAACAAGGAAAACATTTTCGGCTCTTCGCCTCCCGCGGTCTTCGTAGGTTCATGGAACTACCCCAAGGTCTTGGCTGGACCTCTTGTTCCGCCTTTGCCTCATGTTGACTCGTCGATCATGGACGCGCCTGAAATGTGGCTCGATAAATCGATGGACGAGATTCTCAGGTACAGGTTCTCGTTGGTCAGGGGAAAACGGTTCGTGGACATAAAGTCCGCTAGGGCTCCAAGCGGTCTCCTCTCGACTTTTCAGGAGGTGGTCATGGCTTCCAAGCCCGTCGACACCGAACTGTGGTTCAACAAGCGACCGAGGCTGGAGGTGACTTTCACTTCGCGTGAACCGCCTTCTGGACCTTCCGCATCCATCACGCGTGCAGTTTTAGCTGAGAACCCGAATGTTCCGAGACCCGTCGAAAAGGTGGTTTCTGACACGGACTTGAAGGCTGTCGAAGGAATAACGGCGCTTTACAAATCAGAAATCAGTCAACGCCAGATCACCCGCATGCTGTCTATTGGACTGTTGGGAACGAAAAGGCTTAAACGCCTCGTGCCTACGGAGTGGAGCATAACAGCCGTCGACGACATTTTGGGCAAAAAAATCCACAAAGAAATCCTCGGGTATCCGTGGATAAACGAGTTCATGGTCTTAGGTCACAAGGCACTCGGCAACAACGTGCAGATCCTGTTTTTCCCTTCTTCGTGGATGTTCGAAGCCCAAGAAGCATGGCTTTTCTCGGCTGACACGGTGCCCGGAGTGGACTACGAGCTTGTTCGGGGACGCAAAAACTACGCGACAGACCTTGCTGGAGCTTACTACGCAGCTAGGCTACCAGTCTTAGAGTATCTTAGACGGTTAAGGAGGCAGGCTGGCGCCTTGGTCTTCATGGAAGTCTATCCTGACTGGATTCCCATGGGCGTCTGGAGATTCAGAGAAATATGCCGCGAAGCCCTCAGGAAAGAGCCGCAGAAATTTAATACGCTCGAGGAAAGCCTTGCCGAGCTCAGAAAAAGGCTTACGCTTCCTTTGGACAGGTGGCTGAAAAAGAGCCAAATACTCACATGGCATAGGAGGCAGAAGAAGCTAACCAGCTTTTTGGGTCAGAAAGCTTCATGAGACACAAATCGTTAAATCTAATCCTTAATTACACAATAATAAGCCAAAAATCCAGAAATGAAGCGTGGAGCCTAAAAGTATGAAGCCGAACAGAAAAAACAAGATTTCCCGCGAAGAAGTAGAACACGTTGCGTGGCTGGCGCATATAGAAGTCACCGAAGAAGAGAAGGAAGTCTTCACGGAACAATTCAACAGGATTCTAGGTTTCTTCAAAAAGATTGATGAGGCAGACACCGAAAAAGTGCCTCCAACTTACCATGTCTTAGACCTTGTCAACGTCCAACGGACAGACGAGGTCAAAGAATCCTTACCGAAGGACGAACCACTCAAGAACGCTCCGAAGAAGGAGGAAAGGTTCTTCAAATCGCCCAGAATAGTCTAAAAAGCCATCGTTGAGGAGAAGATTGTGCCTAAACCTTACGAACTGTCCGCAACAGAAGCTGCGACAAAAATCAAAAGCCAAGAATTAACGTCAGAGGAGTACATACTATCAATATTCGAAAGGATAAAAGAAACCGAAGACAAGGTTCACGCCTTCATCACCCTCATTGAAGACGAAGCCTTAGAAAAAGCCAAGGAAACTGACAGAACCATCCGTAAGCGGATGAAGACTGGGCTGCTTGCGGGTGTTCCAATAGCTGTAAAAGACAACATTTGCACGCGCGGAGTGCGGACAACGTGTTCGTCGCGTATGCTTAAGGATTATGTGCCCCCTTACGATGCGACGGCGATAGAAAAACTCAGCAGCGAAGGCGCAATCGTCGTCGGCAAGACGAACATGGACGAGTACGCGATGGGAACAACCACCGAAACCAGCTTCTTTGGCACCACGCGGAACCCGTGGAACCCCGAAAAGGTGCCAGGCGGATCCTCAGGCGGAAGCGCAGCTGCAGTGATAGCGGGAGAAGCGCCCTTAGCCTTGGGCTCAGACACCGGGGGCTCGATAAGGTGCCCAGCCAGCTACTGTTCAGTTGCAGGGCTGAAGTCCACTTATGGTCTCGTCAGCCGCTTTGGACTCATTTCGTACGCCAACAGCCTTGAACAGATCGGTCCGTTGGC
Source organism: uncultured Candidatus Bathyarchaeia archaeon (assembly GCA_964600125.1). GTDB lineage: Archaea > Thermoproteota > Bathyarchaeia > Bathyarchaeales > DTEX01 > JAGTRI01. The sequence goes on along the minus strand of CAZRIK010000101.1, from coordinate 1,692 downwards.
TAGGAACGTTCGGGACCTCGCCCTTTTGTTCTCGGTCATAAGCGGGCACGACGGTAGAGACAGCACCTCCGTGGATCTGCCTCCCAAAGACTATACGACTCTTCTTGGGGAGGACGTTAAGGGGTTAAGAATCGGTGTGCCACAGGAATTTTTTGGCGAAGGAGTCGAAGACGGCGTCAAAGAAGGCGTCTGGAAAGCCATCGGCAAGCTTGAGAGCCTCGGCTGCACGTATGATGAGCTTTCTCTCCCAAGCGTGGGTTACGCTTTAGCTGCTTACTATATCATCGCGATGTCCGAGGCTAGTTCAAACCTTGCACGTTACGACGGGTTACGTTACGGTTTCCGCGAGGAGCGCGACGAGGGAGACTGGGCAACCGTCTACTCGGTGGACCGTAAAGAGGGTTTCGGGACCGAGGTGAGAAGGCGCATAATCCTCGGCACATATGCCTTGTCAGCTGGATACTACGACCAGTACTACCTCAAAGCATTGAAGGTTCGAACCATCTTGCGCAGAGACTTCGAAAAAGCCTTCAGAAGTTTCGATGTTCTCGTCGGTCCAACGATGCCGCTTTTGCCTTTCAACATCGGCGAGAAAATAGATGACCCGTTAACTCTTTACATGTGCGACATATTGACTGTGCCAGCGAACCTTACAGGCTGTCCAGCAATTTCTGTCCCTTGCGGTTTCCAAAATGGTCTGCCGATCGGATTGCAGATAATGGGGAAACCGTTCGACGAAGAAACCGTCCTTCGAGTAGCACATGTTTATGAACAGAACACTGACCACCACCATCAAAAGCCAACCCTTTGATTTGTTAACAGGTCTGTGATGCGTTTCCTTAGTTGATTGTTGAATTTTGAGGCAGCAAACAAATAACCGTGTTGAGATTCCTATTCCTATGGAAGATGGGAAAATCCCAAAAAAAATTTAGCTGAGAGCAGTCATTAAAAAAGAAAGAATGTTTTCAGGATTGTTTTATTGCGATTTATGAGCTACTTTGCCCCAAGCTTCTTCAAGTTTTGGATGCTGACTTTGATGCTTTCCATGGGAGGCAGGTCACGTAGTTGGTCCTGTTCGACGCTTCCCCATTCCACTCCTGCCTTCTGGGCGGCTGAAAGGACGGATTTGAAGTCGACCACTCCGGTTCCGACTTCGGTCCATATGCCTTTCAGTCTCGGGTCGTTGAGGACGTTGGTCACGATTTCTTTGCTGAAATCCTTCAGGTGGATGAGGGGGCATCTGCCTTTGTATTTCGTTATGAACTTTGCTGGGTCTTCTCCTCCGATCGTTACCCAAGCGACGTCAATCTGTGCTGCCAAGTACCGAGGGTCAGTGTTTTCGAACAGAATGTCCAAGCCGTATTCTCCGTCGAATTTAGCAAACTCCTGGCAGTGGTTGTGATAGCAAAGCTGTATTCCTTCCGCATGGAGCTTCTTCCCAATTTCGTTGTAGGCTTTGGCGTCCTGAAGAACCTGCTCCTTCGACTGGCATGGACCATAATAAATGACGACGTACCTGCAGCCCAACGCCTTGACTGTGCCAACAATTTCGTTGAACTTACTGTTCAAAAGGTCGACGTTAGACCCATACGCCACGGTCTTCAGTCCCAACGAACCAAGTTTTCGCTTATATTCCGCAACTGAGTCTGTGGCTCCGGGTGGAAGACCGCCTTCGATTCCTTTGTAGCCGAG
>CAZRIK010000100.1:0-6291 GCA_964600125.1 uncultured Candidatus Bathyarchaeia archaeon | reverse complement strand
GGAAGAGAGCCCAGCGGCAACCTTGCTAAGCAGATACGAAAAAAATTCGTTGAGATGTCTCCCGCGGACTCAAGGAAAGAGGTTCTGCAACTGCCTCTAGAGGAAATCCAAAGTTTCATTCCCGCTGGCGGAGGAACAATAAAATAGCAGATTTTTTGTGGCTCTGATGGATTCTTACAAAATCGTCGAATTCGTGTGCCCCGACTGGTCTGATTTGTTCAACATCAGTTTTCAAACTTTGATTATCATTTGTGATTAGTAAAGACCTGTCCTGTTTTGCGTGACAATAGATTTTTCCGTTTGAGTGGCAATACGCTTTCTGCAAAGACTTGTCTGATTTGGGGCGCAAAAGGGCTGTTTTAATTATTGTAGATTTTTACTCCTTTCACGACCCTGTTGATTACGCCTTTTTCGCTGGGGCTGTCGGGTTTAAGTCCTAACTTTAGGGATTTGAAGAGTCCAAGCAGCTGCCCAACCGTCACGTCCATGATTGGTCTGCAGAGGTCTGGAATGCTGAATTTGCCTTCTCTGTCGAACTCGACAACATGGTTCAAGTTTTTCCAGATTTCCTCATCTGCTTTGTCGCACACTGCGATTTTTGTCATGCCGATTTTTTTGTTTTCTATTTCCCGCATCAGGTCCAGCTCATATTTTCTGGCACGCGGCTCGGATGAAAGCAGGTAGACAACCAAAGTCCTATCGTTTATGATGGCTTCTGGCCCATGCCTGACTCCGAGAAACGTGTCAGCCTTGCACATTATTTTGCCGTCGGTCATTTCCTGCAGCTTCAGGCTTGACTCCACGGCGCAGCCGTACAGGCATCCGCTTCCCAAGAAAAACGCCCTTTCAAAATCGTTGTCTGCAACGTCCTTCAGAAGGTTCGAGTAGTTCCCCAAAAGCCTGTTTTCAGCTTCTGAAAGGTTTTTTATTGTTTGTTCATATTCTGTAAGATTTTTTATGTTCGCCAAGAATTGGGCTGCCATCACCATCGCGGTGAAGGAAGCAGTCATAGCCAAGCCCTTATCGTTGGTTTCGTCAGACAACAAGACAGACAAGGCGTTACGTTTTTTTCTCCCAATCTCCGCAAGTTGTCCTTGTCTGTTGCACGTCACAATGACGTGGTAAATTTTGGGACAATATTTTTCTGCAACGTTAACCGCAGCAACGCTTTCTGGGCTGTTCCCCGACCTTGCGAAAGAAACCAGCACGTTGTCGGCTTTTTTGAGAAAGATTGAGTCCCAATGCGTTATGACGTCTGTTGTGGGTCTGGTGTCCACGTCGAGCTGCCACTTTTGCCTCAGCAAGTTCTGTGTAGACAATCCTACGTGCGCTGAAGAGCCTGCCCCCGTGAGGGTCACCCTAGGGTTCGGCTTCGAAAAAACGTTCGCGTCTAGGAAGGCGAGAATTTCTTCTTTCTGTTTCTTTAGGTTCTCGAAATTTTCTGTCCACAGTCTTGGCTGGGCAGCTATTTCCGCTGGCGTGTACTCGATTCCCTTTTTTACGCGTTCCTCTTTTGGCGAGTCGACAAGCTCGTAAAGACTGTTCATTCTATCTTCCTTCTGGTTTATACTGGTTCATGAAGGCTTGAACGTTGGCTTCCCTTATCCTTTTCTCCGCTCCCCCTATGTACAGGCATGAAAGGGCGCCTAAAGCGTTCGCGAACTCCATTGAAGCCTTGAAGCCTCTGTTTTTGTGTAAAAAGTAATAGACGAAACCCGCGTCGAAGCAGTCGCCTGCCCCAGTCGTGTCGACGGGTCTTATGCTGAACGGTTTGACCTTGACCGTTTTGCCTTTGTGTCTCCCAACTGCTCCTTTTCCGCCGCGTTTAATGGCGACAACTGGAACCTTCTCGTTTAGCCTTTCGAGGGCTAAGTGGACGTTGCTTGTTTTGGTTATGGCTTTTGCTTCTTTGTCGTTCGGGAAAAAGATATCAACATGACCCAGAATTTCTTCGATATATTCGTACTTGTTTAACGGGTCAGCGTTCGTGTCCAAAGATGTCGTCAATCCCTGTTTTTTGGCTTCGGAAAAGACCTTGGAGATTGAACCCAGCAGGTTTCTCAAAATGTAGATTGACGAGATGTGGAGGTGGTTGTATCCACGAAAAATTTCTGGCGTTATTTCCAACTCGGTCAGGTTGTCGATGCCTTTCACGTAAGTAACGAGAGCCCTATTCTTAGGATACGTAAGCGAAATGGTAACGCCCGTTTTGAACCCGTTTAGCACCTTGACCTTGCTTGTCCCGACGCCACTCGACCTAAGATTTTCTAACGCTATGCCGCCATTAACGTCAGCGCCCAATTTCCCAAATATGTCAACCTCGCCGCCTAGCTGAGCGAGTCTACATGCGAAGATTGAGGCTGCACCTCCCATCACGGTTTGAACGTCCTCGCACGGAATCTCGTGACCGAGAACGGGCAGTTGGGGAGCTCCTGAAACGATCACGTCCACGTTCAGGTCCCCAATGACGAGGCTTCTCAACCTTAAACACCGTTACTCTGCTAATAATGCGTCAATCATTGTTCATAGATGCCTTTTATGTTTTGTTTTTAACATTATTGATCAACTGGCGGATTTTGAAGCAACAAGTTTATAAGAATTAGTGACCTCCCAAAAAGGGCGTATGAGAGGAGAAGCAGATGAACCAAGCAGCAATCGAAGCCGCGAGTCTCGCTAAGACGTTCGGAAACATAAGAGCCCTCGATGGATTGAGCTTCAGAGTGGCACAAGGGGAAATCTTTGGGCTGATAGGTCCCAACGGTGCGGGAAAAACTACAACCTTGAGAATTCTCGCCACGTTGATTAAGCCCTCTTCAGGCTCAGCTAAAGTTTTCGGTTTTGACGTGGAAAAGAACCCGTCTGAAGTCCGCAGAATCATCAGCTACCTCCCCGAGGAAGCTGGAGCCTACAAGAACCTTTCGGGACGGGAGTACCTCGAGTTCATGGTAAACTTTTACTCTCTGAACAAGCATGATAGTAAAGCTGCCGTTGAGGACGCAGCGGAAATTTCGGGACTGGGCGCACGGTTGAAAGACAGGGTTAAAACCTACAGCAAGGGAATGAACCGTAGGCTGCTTCTCGCGAGGGCTTTGATGATGAAGCCTAAACTCGCAATTCTGGACGAGCCGACAAGCGGCTTGGACGTTGTTCACGCTTTCTACGTTAGACGCATCATACAAAACTATGTGAAGACGTACGGTGTAACCGTTCTTCTCTCGAGCCACAACATGCTTGAGGTTGAGCTGCTCTGCAACCGGGTGGCTCTGATTAACGAAGGCAGAGTCATAGGCGAAGGAACTCCTCAGGAACTGAAGTCCAGTCATCACGCTAATAACCTTGAGGACGTGTTCATGGAGGCGACGAAACTTGGTTAGTGGACTAAACAACCTAATCAAAAAAGAAGTTAAAGAACTGCTTCGGGACCCAAAGATTCTGCTCGGCATGGTGTTGATGCCGCTTCTCATTTTCCCGCTCATGGGCAGCGCGATGAGCATTTCTACGACTGCTATCGAGGAGTCCGTGAGGCAAGTCTCGGTTTCGCTGATGGACATGGACCGAGGACCCATGGCTCAAAGCCTTTCCCTCACCTTCAGAAGCATGAACATTACCATAATTGAAACCCAAGCCTCAACAATTGACGCAGCTCTGGAAGAACTCCAACAAACCAACATGACGACGCTGATCGTAATACCCAGCGGCTTCAGCCAGAACCTTACCCTCGGCTTGAAAGGCAGCCTGAAAGTTTACTCAGTTTACAAAAGCCTAAGCATCGCGGAAGGAGCCAGATCGAGCGTTGTGGACGTTCCGATTAACGTGTTTGAGGGAGCTCTCATTCGACAGGTAATAATCCAAGCCTTTCCAGGCAGAGACCCTTCGACTGTATTAGACCCTGTTTCTGTGAGCAGCTTTGCGGTTTTCAAAGGAAACGTAATCGATGTTCCTGCCGAAGTTCTGAGTAGCCTTTTCATGTCACAGTCACTCGGATTCCCGATGGTCATAATGATGCTGCTAATTTCCGCGATGCAGGTAGCTGCGACCACAATTTCCATCGAGAAAGAAGAAAAAACTTTGGAGACCCTCTTGACGATGCCCATCAGCAGGCTCGGTATATTGACGGGGAAGCTCGTGGGCTCAGTTGTTGTCGCAGCCGCTGGGGCAGTAGCCTCGATGGTCGGAGTCAACTACTACACCAGCTCAATATTCAGCCTGATGCCGACTGAAACCGTGAACCTGGAAGCCTTAGGGTTAAGCATGTCTCCCCTAGGCTACGTGCTTCTGGGAATAGTCATGTTCGTCACCATCGTTTCAGCCTTAGCCCTAGCCATCGTCGTCGCGGCTTTCTCGGAAAACGTGAGGAGCGCCCAGTCCATCGTCGGGTTCCTGAACATTATCTTCATCATTCCCTCACTGGTGCTCATGTTCGCAGACATCGAAATCCTCCCGTACCCATTCCAGATGGTCCTTTACGCCATCCCGTACACCCACGCAATCTTAGCGTCTAAAGCTGCGTTCATGGGCGACTACTTCATAATGGTAAGAAGCATAGTATACATCTCAGTGTTCACGGTGGTCGTTTTGTACGTTGCAGCAAAGATTTTCACGACCGAAAAAATTGTGACAGCCAGAATCTCGTTCAAAAAACGTGGAGCAAAAAAGGCTTTATTCAAGTAAATTCGAACCACGATCAGTTTACCTTGCACCGACAGCCACATAAACAGCGAGAACCACATTTATGGGAGTGCAGTGCCTTTAGAGGGGAAGCGCATGAAACTGTCGTTCACGACGCTTGGGTGCCCAGGGTGGACGCTCAGACAAATTGTCGAAAAAGCTGCCGAGATGGGGTACGACGCGGTTGACTTCAGAGGGCTACTCGAAGACGTAGACGTCAGCCACCGACCAGAATTCACGACCCAATTAAAAACCACAAAAAAATTGTTCAGAGATCACGGCATAGACGTCTCAGCAATCTCCGTTTCCGCCCATTTCGCAGTCGTTGACTCGGCAGAGAAGGAGAAACAGTTCGACGAAGCACGAAGAAACCTTGAGCTTGCCGCCAAGCTTGACTCGCATGTGATGCGGATTTACGGCGGGCAAATTCCAAAAGGCTACTCCGTCGAGACCATTATGCCCGTTCTTGTGGAGAACCTCCGCAAAATCGGGGACGAAGCGGAAAAGTTCGACGTTACCTTGGCTCTTGAAACCCATGATGCTTGGACAAACTCAGCAGTCCTCGCCCGAGTCGTCGCCCAAACCAATCATCCGCGAGTACGAGTCTTGTGGGACCTCCATCACCCGTACCGCTTCAACGGCGAAGAGCCTGAACTCACCTACGCGAACTTCGGAAAGCTCACCGTAGGCACCCACGTCAAAGACTCGGTTCTTGGCAAAGACGGGAAACCGCGTTACGTGCTGCTCGGTGAAGGCACCGTTCCCATAAAAAGGATGCTTGAGATGCTGGTTCAAGGCGGATACGGTGGCTACGCGACTCTGGAATGGGAGAAACGGTGGATCCCTGAACTCGCCGAACCTGAAGTTGTTTTCCCGCAGTACGCCCAGAAAATGCGCGAATGGATGGGATGATTTACAGAAATTTTCAATTTTTTAGAAGATCATAAAAACCGTTCTTTTGGCTGTTAATGTTGGAGCGCCGGGGAAGGGATTCGAACCCATGCGGTCCGTAGGGACCACAGGCTTTCTTGGTTGAGTCTTGTTCGCTCAAGGCCTGCGCCTTAACCGCTCGGCCACCCCGGCTTCGGTTGCTCCGTCTTCTTTCGGTGGTAGATATTCGGGTTCCTGTTTATTTGAACCTTTTTATTTCTGAAAAGGCTTGGGGCACCAGAAAGCTGAAAAGACGGGTAAGTTTTATACAACATCAATTGAAAACTGGTTTGTTACGGGAGGAGGCGTTCGTTGAAGATTCTGCTTGATGAAATGTACGCGGGGCTCAAGGAGTACTTCGAAACTTTGGGCTGGGAAGTCGTGACCATTCAGGACGCGGGGCTTCGGGGAGCCAAGGACAGGGACGTCGTGGAATACGCGAAGAGAAACGGCCTTTTGCTTGTCACCCAAGACCAGAAGCCAGCTGACCTCGCTGAGCTTTTAGGCGTAAGGTGCATCCTGATTTCGAACGCTTTGATAGCGAAGATTGCGGACGAAAAAATCAGAGACAAATATCCAGATGCGAAACCAAGCAAACACAACGGCTGAACAGCCCGCCTTATTCGCCAGTTAGCTTCTCTACAAGCAGATCCTCAAACGCGGAAAGGTTCTTCCATTCGACAGCGCAGTTTA
>CAZRIK010000099.1:0-6548 GCA_964600125.1 uncultured Candidatus Bathyarchaeia archaeon | reverse complement strand
GCGGCATGGTGAATCTCGAGGCTTGCCAGAAACAGTTCAAGCGTGCTCATTTGCCTCTCAAGTTCCTGGGTCCTTGAATCCATGCGGTCTTTGAGCGACTTCAGGTGCCCTTCCAGCTCCGAAATTGCTTTGGTGAGATCCGTGTTCAGGTAGTCGTAGGTTGACCGTGAAATCTTGGCTGATTCGCTCAGGTTGTCCAGAGCCTGCTTCTTCTTCTTCGTGACCTCTAGCTCTTTGGATGCAAGTCCGAAAGAATACTTCCATAAACTCATTTTGTACACCGCCTTAGGGTCTGAAGAACGTAAAGATAACCTTTCCCATCACACTCATGTATATTCCTATATTAAGCCGCCACAAAACGACGAATGGACCGCTTTTATTAGCAACTGAATTCAGATTTTGAACAACAAACGGCATCGTCTTAGACCCTGTCTGATTTGAGTGACATCAGTTTTTCAGTTTTGTCTAACAAACCATGCTGTTCTAGACCTGTCTGTTTTGCGGCACAAGAATTCCGTTGTTTTGGGGCGCAAACATAAGCACATGTTTATACGTGGAATGTGAAAACGGTTCTATGTATTGTAGCAATCTTCGTCTGTTAGACTGATTAATGATGGAAAAGTTTATATATGTATGTACATGAATAGATATTGGCGAAAAAGTATGCTTGAAATCATACATGCCGAGAGAAAGAACCTGCTTCGCCAACTGCAGAAAAGGACCGTTAAAAACTTTATGGACATCCTCGTCCTCTCGGAGCTGAGAAAGGCGCCGATGAGCGGCTACGACGTGATCTCCACCATTTTCGACAAATTCAACATCCTGCCAAGCTCAGGCTCAGTCTACTCGCTGCTCTACGCCCTCGAAAGGGAGGGGCTAATCAAGGGAGGGTGGAACGGTAGAAAACGGATTTACGCCCTCACGTCAAGAGGCGAAGAAATAGTGGAGACAGCACAAATGGTGTACATGAAGATTGAGGGGCTGATGACGAACATTTTTTCCGACGTTTTCGCGTGATTTACGCATCAACTGATGGCTGGAAAAACGTTTTTTTGGCAACAATTATATAAACATCCTCACTTCATTATTGAAGAAAGTCTAAAGGTGCGTAATGTAATGGGAGAAGCTGTTCCCGCTGTTAAAGTTGTGGACGTTTACAAGACTTACCAGCTTAAAGGAGAAGAAGTCCACGCTTTACAGGGCATAAACCTCGAAATTCCACACGGCGAATACCTTTCAGTCATGGGTCCTTCAGGTTCAGGGAAGACAACCCTTTTCAACATGATAGGCGGCATTGACAGACCCTCGAAAGGCGACATCTTCATAGACGGCGTAGACTTGTCAAAAATCCCCTCGAGAGCCATGGCGTGGCTGAGATGCCAAAAAATCGGTTACATCTTCCAAACCTTCAACCTGATCCCCGTCCTGTCCGCCAGAGAAAACGTGGCGTTGCCCATGACGTTTTTGGGCGTGTCAAAGTCTGAAAGGCAGGAAAAGGCAGGCGAACTCCTAACCACCGTCGGATTAGGAGACAGGCTTGACCACAGACCCACCGAGTTAAGCGGCGGGCAACAGCAGCGTGTAGCCATAGCAAGAGCCTTGGCGAACAACCCAGCAATCATCCTCGCAGACGAGCCTACTGGAAACTTAGACCTCAACACGGGCTTCGCCATCGTTCAGCTCCTTTACCGCTTGAAGGCTGAGCGCGGAACCACTATCATCTGCGCCACTCACGACCTGAAGATGATTGACATCAGCGACAGAGTCGTGTTCCTGAGGGACGGCGCTGTCGAAAACATCGAAAAAAGACGCGGACTCGTATTAACCGCCAAAGAGTTTGAAGCTTAAGGAAGTGAAAAAGATGGCTGAGGAAACTGGAAGCATCCAATGCCCATGCGGCAGAGTGATAGAAGACCCAGATGAATACAAAATGTTGTTTCTGAAACGTGAACTGCAGGAAATCGACGTCCTGTGCCCCAACGATTCCTGTTACCTGAGAGAACTCGGATACATAAAATTCGAAGTCGCAGAAGGCAAAGCCAAGTTCAAGGAAGCCTCGTTCTATCCTCCCTTCGTCACCTGGAACTCGGGACGCATGGGAGCCGACGACGCAGAAAAGAAACTCAAAAACCACCTCAAAATGATAGCCAAAAAGGTCGACTGGGCAAGACTGATTCAACCAAGACCAGCATCCACCTAAATTTTTTCCTAAAATATAAGAATTTTTGGCACGTCTACTTTTAGGCTCTTGAAACCGCAGGCACAATTGGGGTTCGAGCAGCCTTTCTGGCAGGATAGAAGCTCGCTAAACACAACGCTGCAATCAGCGCAGAAACCAGCAATGCAATCATTGTCACTGCGTTCTGGGACACCACTGGTTCAGGAATAAGAAACATTAGGACCACAGCCATCCCAGTTGGTAACCCAAACAGTACACTGCACAAAATGAGCAGGAACGTCTGAAACACCACGACCTTTAGTACGATGCTGGGTTTCGCGCCTAACGCACGCATGATGCCCAGGTCTCTCTGCTGGCCTGAAACCGAAAGCGTTAGGAAACCCACAAGCGAAGTGACTGCGCTCAAGAAAGACAGGAGCGAAAGAGAAAGAATCGACGCCCAAATCTGGTTCATGAAGTTCGCCTGTTTATTCAAGGTCTGGTCCAGATCAACCACAACCAAGCCTGAGCCTGAAACAGCGTTCTCTATCCCCGCAAGTGCTCCCGTACGGTTCAGTGGGTCAACCTGCACGAGAACAACGTTGTAGCCTAAGCAGTTAACAACAGAGGATAACCCTTCAATGGGCACGTAGACCACCATTCCGTTGTTCAGCGGGTCTAAGCACACTCCGACAGTGTGGAACTCGTGATTGAAAGCTCTGAAGCTCTGCGTGAAGGGGTCAGCGAAGCACGTTGCAGCCAAAGAGTCTCCCATCAACACGCTGTCTAAGTCCTCGTCGCTGATTTTTTCGCCCTGAAGCAGCCAATCACTGACGAGGTTCCCGGCGTGAACACCCACGACCACCACGTTGCCTTGCCTCTGGCTGCCAACCACCACGTACTGACCGGGATTGTCGAGGTCTGGATAGATGTACTGGTTCTCTTTTATTGTGCCTTCTAAAACCAATCGAGGGTCAACCTTAACGACTCCGCTGATGCCCTGAATTTCGGTTATGATGAAGCTCGGAACCGCATATTCGGCATCAAGGTAGTTAAAGGACCCAGACTGGTTTGACTGAAGAAACCTTTCAAGCAAGCTTTCGTAACGTTCAGCCATCTCAGCCTTGGCAACAAGGACCACGTTTGTCCCCACCGCCCTTTGAACGTAGCTCAGCATGGTTTCCTCAGCAACTATTCCGCCGACGACAATAACGGTCATCAAAACCATAACCGCGCCGAGACACGTAATGGACCGTACAGTCATGGACCACCTTCTACGCAGGGTCCTGAAGACGATCAGTGCTGTAAGGCTCTTCCCAAACAGGAACGGCGACTTAAAGTTTGATTGTTGAACCGCCATCATGTCCGAAACTTGGGTCAACGCCTCGGCAGGCTTAACACGAGCAGCCCGCGCTGTCAACCGCAAGCCCAGAACAAAAGAAAAGCCGACGAACAAGGAAAAAATCAGCAAAACCATCTGCACATTGAAAGAACCCATCGAGAGAGGGAAGCCCAAAAAGTTCATCACGCCTGTTGACACGTAATACAGGCAAATTCCGACAAGAGACCCAGTCAAGCAGCCTGCAAAGACGAGAACCAAAAGCTCCGACGCGAAATGCTTAAAGACGGCATCAGTCAGGCATCCGACGGCTTTCATTATGCCGATGTCGCGAGTTCGATCCGAAGTGGCTGCGGACATCAGGAAATAGACAACGAGAACTCCGGCGACGCAGCTTAACAAAACCACGATGAAGAGGAACCTTGAGAAAATCACTGAAAAACCAACCGTTAACCCGCCTGTCGAAAAACCCGTAATTTGGACGCCGAGGTTTTCGCCGAAAAGAACGAGCGAAGTGGCTACAGCGACGCAGACGGCGAGGCTCATAATGGTTAATGATGTCTGTAGCTTTCTTCTCGTCAGCTCTTTTATTGGAAAACCCAACTTTCTCGCTTACTCCTTGGAGACGACTTTTCCGTCTGACATGACAAGCGTATGGTCCGCCAGCCTCTGGATACGTTCATCGTGCGTGACGACGACAACCGTCTTCTTTCCCTTCAGCCCCTTCAAAATGTCAATAACCTTCAAGCCCGTGTCCAAGTCAAGGTTGCCCGTAGGCTCGTCCGCCAACAAAATAAGCGGGTCATTAGCCAGCGCCCGAGCGAAAGCCGCCCGCTGCTGTTCGCCTCCGCTGAGCTGGGACGGAAAATGGTCAGCTCTGCCAGTTAAGCCCACAAGTTTCAGCAGCTCATCTGACTTTTGTTCAATCTTTTCTTCGTCCCACCCAGCCAACTGCATGGGAAACGCGAGGTTCTCCTTCGCGGTAAGAGTTGATATCAGGTTGTACGACTGGAAAATGTAGCCGATGTTGGTGCACCTGAAGGTCGCGAGGAAATACTCGTCGTACTTAACCAAGTCGTGCCCGAGGACCAAAATTTCGCCTGAGGAAGGCTTGTCCAAGCCGCCGATAATGTTCAAAAGGGTTGTTTTTCCCGCCCCAGACGGACCGCGGACAACAATGAATTCGCCAGCCAAAATCGTCAGGTCGACGCCTCTGAGCGCCTCAACTGCGGTTCCGCCGATGCTGTACTCTTTCCGCAGGGACGACGCGACAACAGCCTTTTCCTTCGCCATTTCATAAAGCACTTCGAAGCGAGTTTACATCAAGTTAAGTTTCCAAACTCTTTTAAGCCTTCGTTAACCCTTGAACAGAAGCCAACTGTTCCCTTCCTTCTTGAACTTGATTAGGCAGTACCGCCCGTCCAGTTTGCTTCCGTGTATGTTGATGATGATTTCGTGCTCGCCCCACTTCTCGGTCTCGTATGTTCCTCTGTCCCAAACTTGAACCGTGCCCGCGCCGTACTCGCCTTCGGGAATTTCGCCTTCGAAACCTGCGTAATCAAGCGGGTGGTCCTCGACCTCCATTGCTAACCTTTTTACGCCTTTTTCGACAGGCGGCTCCTTCGGGACTGCCCAGCTCTTTAGAACTCCGTCTTTCTCAAGCCTGAAATCGTAGTGAAGGTGAGTGGCTTGATGCCTTTGTATGACATAAATGGCGCCCTTCTTCCCGTCTTCTACAACTTCGCCTCCTGGCTCACTTGTTTTCATGAGGTCCCGTTTCCTCCGATACTCATCCAAAGACACACAACGAATATTGAAATCGCTCAGAAATAAGCCATTTGCACACAAACAATCCGCCATAGACCTTTTAATAAACAGCTTTGTGGGGTTTTGTCACCGACAATCTTATTTGAAACGCACTCCCAATCAATGATGTTAACTTAAGCTAAATCATGAGGAAAGGAAAGTTTTGGAAGCAATCATCGGTCACGGAACATGGTACGACAAGGTTGCCCAAGACATCATCGAAAGGGAACGGAAACTCGGCAGACCCTTAGACCCCATAAAAGTTGAAAGCGGAGTCGCCGCGTCAGGCATCCCCCACATCGGCAGCCTATGCGAGGTCACAAGAAACTACGCTGTTTCCTTGGCTATCAAGGAACAGAAAGTCAATTCTGAATTAATCGTTTTCTCAGACAACAAGGATGGACTTAGAAAAGTGCCAGCTGGACTGCCGAAAAGCCTCGAAAAATACGTCGGCTTCCCAGTCACCGAGGTCCCTGACCCCTTCAAATGCCACGCAAACTACGGGGAACACATGGTCAGCCTCCTCCTCGACGCTTTAGACCAGACTGGAGTCAAATACAGGCTGCTGAAGGGCGCCGAGATCTACAAGAACGGGCTCCTGAACAACGAGATACGGACGCTCTTGGAGAACGCTGAACGGATAGGAAAGATTGTGAAGGAGGAAACGGGGCAGGAAAAGTATCTTGACGCTTTGCCCTACTTCCCGATCTGCAAATCGTGCGGAAGAATATACACGACCAAAGCCCGCAGCTTCGACGCGGACAAGGGCAAAATCCTGTATGTGTGCGAAGGCATGGAAATCAAGCTCAAATGGTTGGAGGGCTGCGGATACGAAGGCGAAGTTGACTACACAAAAGGCGAAGGGAAACTGAGCTGGAAGGCAGAATTCGCGGCGAGGTGGCGAGCGCTGGGAATAGGGTTCGAAGCCTACGGCAAGGACATAGCGGACTCGGTCAGAGTAAACGATAGGATTTCCCGCGAAATCTTGGGCTACGAGCCTCCGATGCACGTCCAATACGAAATGTTTCTCGACAAGGGCGGAAAGAAGATTTCCAAGTCCGTGGGCAACGTCTTCACGCCGCAAGTTTGGTTCAGGTACGGTTCCCCCCAATCGATGGTTCTGCTGACATTGAAAAGGTTTGTTGGAACCCGAAACACCTCCGTAGTTGACATTCCACGTTACATGGACGAACTCGACGAACTCGAAGATGTATTCTTTGGAAGAAAAAAAATTCCTGACCAAAT
>CAZRIK010000098.1:0-6628 GCA_964600125.1 uncultured Candidatus Bathyarchaeia archaeon | reverse complement strand
AGAGTGAAGCTTGTCCAGATGGTGAGCGGCAACGCTGGGGCTCGAAAACCCAAGTTTACGCTGAATCTCGCGGACGCCGACTGGCGACTCCTGAGACTTGAGCAAAAACCAGTAAACAATAAGGGTCTTTCCCTTAAGCTGGGACTCAATCTCAGCCTCGGAAACCTCGCTCATCCAAAACCGCCAAACCTATATAATCAACATTGATATTAAAGGCTAACATCTGAAACACCAAACCCAGTTAAACCTAAAGTGGTATGTGGCCGCTGTAACGTAGAGGAAAATCTTATACAAAATTCCACGGAACCTGGTAGCGAACAGGCCTGTGGAGCCTGGAGGCTGGGTTCAAATCCCAGCAGCGGCCTCCAATGAAATGGTCTTCGTCTATTTTAGTTGAGTCAAATATTCCTGAATTTTCGGTTTCAAACAGAAGAAGTCTCTTAGGTCATGGTATTCTTTAAGATTTTTTGTTGTCCACCCTCGTATTTTTTCTGCGCGAAGCATGATGTTTTTGGGTGTGTACTGCGTGGGCGTGAATTCGAACATATCTACTTTGTAGCCGAAGCTTTCGAGCGCGAGTTTCCTTAACGTTTCGGTGAGAGCGACTCCTATGTACTCTTTAGAAACCTTCGAATCAGCAAACGGCTTGATTTGCGGAACCTTTTCTGAGGCTATGTCTAGCTGCCTAACAATTTGGCGCTGACAACAAGGCGCGACAACGATGAACCTTGCGTTCAGTTCTATACCTTTGGCTATAGCTTCGTCGGTGGCGGTGTCGCAAGCGTGAAGCGCACACACAATGTTCGGCTCATGTTTCGGGCTGAACCCGATTATGCTGCTTTCAAAAAATTCCATGTTCACGTAGCCTAGGGCATTTGCTATTTGAGACGACTTTTCAACGAGCTTTGCGTTCGCGTCGACGCCCATGTATGTTACGTTTCTCCGCTTTTTCTTCAGAACGTAATTCAGGAAGAACGGCAGGTACGAGCGCCCGCACCCGCAATCCAGCAGAACCGTGTCTCGCGTCCTCGAAATTTTGTCAACGCATATGGCAATGTGGCTTGAAAAGTGGATGACTTCGTACAGCTTTTTCTCCCGTTCCGCATACGGCTTTCCACTCGGGTTCATTATGCCCACGGCTTTGAGAAAAAGCGACAAATCATCCATGTCCCACTCTATGCTCGGAAAAGCCTTTTGCAGACAAGCCGATAGCTCTTTGTCTAAATAAATTTGGGACATTTTGGCATGTTTTCTCCAACAAAAAATGCGGGCAATAAGTCAGAGTCTACGTCCAGTCGTAGACCACGCCTAGGTACGTGGTTTTCAGGGTTCCTTTTATGCCTCCCGCTAGTCCGTCGTAGACTTCTTGGCACTTTTCAGGCGGAACAATGTGGGTCAAAAGAGGCTCCGTGACGAGAGCTCCAGACTTGAGGTGAGAGAAAATCAGCTTCAGGTTGCCCATCTTAGAGAAACGGCTTGGGTGGTAAAGCGGGCTTTCGGGAACCGACCACAACCACTCCAGCCCGCCCTTAATCGTTACGTGCCGGAGGTGAACGTCGGAAAGCATCGGAGTCACGTCCATAACCGCTTCGCCTCTTGGGCTGCCGAGAAGTATGATTTCGCCGTGAGAGCGTGCGAGACCCACCGCCTTAGCGATGACGGGCGAGTACCCTATGGCTTCGACCACGATTTGGGCTCCCTTCCCGTCAGTCCACTCCATCACCGCCTCTTTCACGTCGTCCCAGTCCCGCGAGTTCATAATTTTTTTGATTCCGCACTGTTTTGCGCGTTCAAGGCGGAAATCAACCAAGTCAACGGCAAGAACGTCCGCCCCCGCCAGCTGAAACAGCTGAGCCGCGAAGTTGCCGACCATGCCTAGCCCGATGACGAGAACAGTGTCGCCAATGCCGAGGTCCGCCTGGCGGATTGCACTCATGGAAACGTCCGCGATGCGGGCGAACACGGCCTTCAGAGGGTCGAGGCTTCCGGGAACCTTCGTCAGGAAAAGCGAGTACCGCGATGGGTCGTACCGCGTGTCAATCAGGAAGTGTGAGCAGTGATTTTCGGTGCTGAACACGAGGTCGCCTACTTTGTAATCTTTGACCTTCTTTCCGACGGCCAAGACATTGCCCACGTTTCCGTAGCCGGGGTTCTTCATCCACGAGCCACTTTCGACGGTTTCAAGGTCGGGCCTGGCGAAGTTGGCTCCCTCCGTACCCGAGCTCACGATGGAATACAGGGTCTGCACGAGCAGCTCATACTCGCCTGGAGACTCCTTTATCTCGTACTCGACAATCTCAGCAGTTTTGGGCTTCGTGAAAAAAATCTTTCGCGCCTTCAAGCCGAACACCAAACACGAGACTGTCGAATGATGCATAAAAAACTTTTCGCGCACATCCTCATAAAATCAATATGATATGGATATTCTTTTTCCTAACAAAAGGTAATATCGTTACTGATAATTGTCTGTCGCATCTTATTCACCTTTGTGGGTGCCGTAATACACGTCTTTACTTGGTCTGGCACGTCTTTCTTCTTTACTTATTCTAGTGCGTCTTCCCTCTTTTTTCATGTAATAGTTTAGGGCTATTAACACGATTATTGTGGCGCAGCTTATTGTTAAACCTGCATAATCATACCACTGTAAAGCCATTTCCAGAGTCAAAACGTGTTTTCCAGGCGTCACTTTCACCGTCATCAAGTTAAAGTAGTTTTGGACCGCTATTTCGCTTCCATCAATGTCTGCGACCCAAGCAGGATAATATGCTTCACTTACGAGAATGTATGGGCTTGACGTTTCATATTCGATTACTATTTTTTCAGGTTCCCGTTCAATGAGCCTTGCGTAACCTGCCCCAGCCAACGGTGTAATACTATTTTTGCTACACAAATTAAGAATGTTGGCAATTAATTTTGCTTCGTCGTAATTGTAATAATAGGACATGTGTAAGAAGAGATTGAAGCCGACGAAGAAAATTTTTCCCGATCCCATGTTCTTTACTCCAAGCACTGGCTGACTGTCTACGTAAGCGTAAACTTCGTCAAGACCATCGTACATCGTGTATTGCCAAGGTTGGTTTTCCCATTCGGCACCAGAAAACCTCGAAACATTCACATCATACAACAGAAATGAGCCGCTGTCTGAGAAACTCCAGTTTACAGGTCCAAATGATTGCCTAACATTGGATTGTACCCCCAAAAAATCGCCTTGTTCGTCAGTACTCCCACAAGTATCGATGATGATCGTTTTTCCCTGCCTGATAAAAGTTTGAAGGTTCTCTATATTTGAAGTTGTCCGACTATAGCCAAACATTAGAATGCAATCGTAGTCTCCTGTGGATGAGGGATCGAAATTATCTATACCCTGTGGGCTATCCGTAAGGACATTAGTCGATCTGGGAACAATCTCGTACAAACTTTTAACAACGCTAGCGTATTCTGAGAATACTAGAATCAAGCCAGGATCAAAAGGCTTGCAGTATTCTGGAAATGGCACCCGTTGATAAACGCTGTATCTTCCATAGTTTAGAACTGACTCATAGTAAGAACTTGATTCCATTTCATGACTTGTCTCGGAAATTACATATCCTTCGTCAAATAGTTGAGCAATGTCTTGATAGTATCCCTCCCACTGTTCCTCGGGCATGTATATTTTATAATTGTATACGAACCAAGGAATCTGTGAACCTTGAAAATAGCCTGTTCCTGTTATTGGCAGATCATGCCAAGCTGGAGAATACACGTGGCCACCTACTCGGCTGAAAGTATTATTTTCGCTCAATAACCTGCAAATTTCAATGTAATCCGCTGAAGGAGCATTTCCTGAGCGACCTGCTAAAGCCCACATTGAGGCGTCTGATATAAAGGGAACTATGAGTCCTGTTGCGAGTAAAGAAACAATCAGATAATAAAAAAGACGTTTTTTGAACTTGGTCTTGGTTGATTCAGTCTCTTTATAGATACGCTTTCTAATTAATTCTGAAAGGAAAGCGACGAAAGCAGCGGTGAGTATTGAAAGTATGAAAATTACCATTATGAATGTTCGTTTTGGTGTAACTGTATCTGACATTGGTAAAGACGAAAAAAAAGGCCAAGTCAGAGGGCTGTATTGCCCAAACGACCATGCCATACATACTAAAAGTATCGGAACGAAGGGTCTATGTTCACGGCGACTTTTCAAAAACATCAATGATGGAAGAGCAGACCAAAAAGGAATCGTTCCTACCTCATCAAGGAACTGTTGAGGATTTACTTGTTCCCACCACATGCCAAGGTAATTCCAAGGAATCATTTTGTCTTTCATGACATAAAATGGAAGGGTCCATATTGCAGTGAGGCTGAAGGCAAGTGCGAACGCAATGAACAATTTGATATACATTGAAAACATCATCGTAACACGGTTACTTTTTTGTGTTAGAAAAATTTTACAGAGAGTGAAAAGGGTCAGTATGTAAAATAAAACTACGAAGGAATTTACATGCGTAAATAAAGCCAAAGCAAGGTCGATTGCCAATAGAGTAATTTGTTTAGGTTGCCTAATCTCAGATGACCACATTTTTTCAAAAATAATAAAGGAAGCTGGTATGAAAATCATAGCTGCTATGCCATATGGAAAAGTCCCGATCCATATAAAATACCAATAGAAGTGGGAACAAAGCGAGAAAAATAGACCAGCGACTATCGCAGCAAATCTATCGTGAAAAACCTTTTTTACATAATAATAGGTTAAGGCTCCGCCTAAAAAGCTCGCAAATTGCAGAGTTGAAGCATATGCTTTTTCTACGCCTCCTACAATGTACACTAATAGTGACGCAATCAGATAGCTCAATGGCGAATAAAATTGATAAATAGGGTAGCCACAAGCCCAGTATGAATCCCATCTAGGAAGCCAACCATATGTCTTCAGATAATTAGATGTAAACCATATCTTCTCGGCATGTCCGTAATTGTCGCTCCATCCTGGGACATTGCCACTCCACATAGGCTGATTTAAAACCAAGATTATGGAACCTAGGAATAACAAGAATGGAATATCAAATATGAAGCCTTTCAATTTTTCATTTTTTCGTTCCATAATCATTTTCGCACCCTTCGTCGATTTTTTGAGTTATAATTAATAAAAGCATACCAAAATTGAACTTCACCTTCTTTACCATCCTAAAACCTGGTGACAAAAGCTGTTTCTCAAGATCATCTTCATTAAATTGGTGTATATGCGCTTCTTTCTGCGGTTTTCCCTTCCCTTTTATCCACAGATACCAAACCAATCTGAAAAGATGGCTGTCACCATTTGGGACCAGAATAATGAAATGTCCTTCTTTTTTTAGGCAGCGGAATGCTTCTTTTATAACTGCTGACGGGTCGACAACATGCTCTAGAACCTCAAGGCAAGTCATGGCATTAAAAGATTCTTCTTTGAAGGGTAGATGTTGCCCATCCGAAACTACGTAGGGCATATTCGAATAATGCCCTGCGGCATATTTGACAAATTTCCTTGACAGATCTATCGCAACAATATTGAGGTTTGGACTAGACTCCTTCATTTTCTCAGTGAAAGTACCGCAATCGCATCCTATGTCCAGAAGGAGACCATTAAGGGGCTTCACAATCCTCAGAACCTGCTTGAATCGCTTATTATGCCAATACCGTTGAACGGGATTGTCAAGTGAACGGTCGTAATAGTCAGCAGGTAATGGATTTTGAATCATATTAGTCATATCTTTATATTATAAATTGGTTAGCCTGGGGATACCCTCTTATCTTTCACGTATTATTTTTTTTATGATATATAAGATTTAGGTTAATATAAGTACCAAGTGTCAAAATGAATTAATCATAGAAAAATCCAAACCATAAATTAAGAGTAATGAAAAACATCACAAACATAAACACAAAAAGAGCTACAACACAAGTAAAAACGTTAACCTTAAGGGACAATAATAAATTTATGAACTGCAATGATACATGGCAAAGCAAACGATAATAATGGAACAAAAACATAAATGAAGACTGTTTATGTGAATGAGAACAATAAGGGCTGGTAGTTCAGCCTGGCATGAACGCCTGACTTGCACTCAGGAGGTCGGGGGTTCAATTCCCCCCCAGTCCACTAATATTGATGTTTTTTGGTTTGGCTTGTTTTTAAAGTTAGTGCAGGTACTCAGGAAGAGTTAAGTATAACTATTGTGTTATTTAATGTTACGATGGTGATATTGATGGTTTTGGTCAAGACGCGTAGAGTGGGCGGTTCGCTGGTTGTTACGTTGCCGAAGGAGCTCGTGGAAACCAAGAAGATCAGGGAGGGCGAAATCCTGGAAATCGCTGTCCAGAAGAAGAGGAGGGACGGCTTCGGCGTTTTCAGGGGAATGAAGCCCTTCACGGCTGAGGACGAGTTGGCTACCCATGAATGAAAGGTACGTCGTGGACGCCTACGCTTGGATCGAATACCTCATCGGAAGCGAACAAGGCGCAAAAGTCAAGACCGTCCTAGAGGATGAAGGCAACGAGGTCTTCACGTGTGCGGTCACAGTTGCGGAGGTCGTGAGCAAGACCATCCGAGAGGGACGGAACGCCGAAGCCGCCTACGATGTTTTGTCGGGCAACTCGGTCATCGTGGACGTTGACAGCG
>CAZRIK010000097.1:0-6647 GCA_964600125.1 uncultured Candidatus Bathyarchaeia archaeon | reverse complement strand
TATTTCAGCTGCGTCAACAGCGGTGTTTATTGCTTGTCCTCTCGCCTTCAACGTAACTTCTTTAACGTTCGGTCCGCTGAAAACCGTGATGATTCCCAAAACATAGCTCATCGGCGGTTTCATGCCCACAAACATAACTTTTGGTTCACTAGACATACATTTCACTTCCTCATTATTCACGTGTGTAATACAGTATGCAACCTCCCTTTTAAATACCTTAAAAAGCCAAAAAAAGGAAGGGGATTTACTATAGAGTCTTCAGCGTACGAAGGTTTCAATTCTCATCTCCCGCACCAAATATTTTAAGACCAAAGTGTTCACTTCTTTATTCGTTAGAAGCAGGGGAATTGGAGTATGAAACGTAACCTTCTGGGTAAAGTCAGAATAGTTGAACTAAAAAAAGGTGACCCGTCGTTGCCTAAATTGAGTTATCGTTATGTGGCTGCGAGTTACTTCGATGTGTCGATTGTTCATGGAAAAAAGTCTTGGACAATACAGTTGACACAGAAACCATTTGAGCAACCATTGGAAAAAAGTTTTTCTGGAACCCTCTTCGAGGAGCACGTTGAGGAACCAAGAGCATTCGCTACAGTCCTGAACGATGAGCAGGTCGGCTGGATCGAGCTCGGGTACGAAAAATGGAACAACCGAATGCGGGTTTGGGAGTTTCTCGTGAAAGACGAATTCCGAAGAATGGGCGTCGGAACTCTCTTGATGGATTATGCCGTTAGGGTCGCTAAGGAGAAAGGCGTAAGGATGCTGGTTCTGGAAACGCAGTCCTGCAACGTTGCTGCCATAGCCTTCTACCTCAAACAAGGGTTCACTCTAATCGGGTTCGACAACGCTGCCTACTCAAACGCGGACATTGAAAAGAAAGAAGTAAGAATCGAATTGGGGCTAACGCTTTAGCAGGTGAATGCGTTCCCCCGTGCACACACAAAATCAGCACAGCACCATACATAGCAGCGTGCGAAAAGAAGGCATTAACGTGAACATGGAACCCTGAAAAGACAGAAAGCCGAGAAACAGCAGATTATGAAGTAGTTGCTGCGTCATTGTACAGGCAAACGGACACTAAGTGAACTCACGCCTCTCTTTGGGACCAGTAACGTGCCCAGCTTGTCCTTTTTAGCGTTGCCTCCTTCGACCGATTGGACAGAGCTGACGCCCCTCAGCAGCACCGACCAAGGTTTTTGTTCCCCCTGGACTTGAACGCGGATCTGCTTTCCTTTTCGTCTTGCCTTAACTATCATGGCTTTTTCGCCCTTGACTGTTGTTACAATCGTAGATGCTGCTGCGCCGTCCTGCAGCTCAAAGACGTGGAAGGTCACGCCGTTACCGAAGTCGTAGTCGGGCTGTTTCTCGCTCGCTCCGACGGGGATTATGGTGTTCGGCTTAACCATCAACGGGAGGCTCATATAACCGTGCTTCTCGCGCACCCACTGTCCGCCCTCAACAGCTTGACCCGATATGAAGTTTGTCCAACGCCCCTCTGGCAAATAGTAATCCACTTCTCCATCTGACGAAAAGACGGGCGCCACCAGCAGCGAATCGCCCAATATGTACTGGCGGTCAAGGTAGTCGCAGGCTGGGTCGTTAGGGAACTCGAGTACCATCGCCCGCATCACGGGAACGCCTTTCTCGTGGGCTTCGCATGCCTTGGCAAACAGATAGGGCATCAGTCGGCACTTGAGCTTCGTGAAAAAGCGAAGAACGTCCACGGCTTCTTCGTCGTACAGCCAAGGCACACGGTATGAGCCGCTGCCGTGCAACCTGCTGTGCGAAGAAAGTAGCCCGAAGGCGCACCAACGTTTGTAAACGTCCGCCGAAGCCGTCTGCTCGAACCCGCCGATGTCGTGGCTCCAGAACCCGAACCCCGACAGGCACAGCGACAGTCCGCCGCGCAGGGTCTCCGCCATGGACTCGAAGGTGGCGACGCAGTCTCCTCCCCAGTGAACGGGGAACTGCTGGCATCCTGCTGTGGCTGAACGGGCGAAGAGGGTTACTTCTCCCTTGCCCAGCTTGTCCTCTAGCACTTCGTATACTGTTTTGTTGTAAAGGAATGTATAGTAGTTGTGCATCTTTACTGGGTCTGAACCATCATGATAGACTACGTCCGTGGGAATGCGTTCCCCAAAGTCGGTTTTGAAACAATCCACGCCCATGTCTACAAGCGCACGGAGCTTGTCGCTGAACCAGCGGCAAGCTTCAGGATTAGTGAAGTCAACGATGCCCATTCCTGCCTGCCACCTGTCCCATTGCCACACGTCTCCGTTCGGTCGCTTGAGCAGAAAGCCGCGTTTGGCTCCTTCGTCGAAAAGCGCAGACCTCTGGGCGATGTAAGGGTTGATCCAGACGCAGATGTGTAGACCGCGAGATTTGAGCCGTTTCAGCATCGCCTGCGGGTCAGGAAAGACGCGTTTGTCCCACTCGAAGTTGCACCAGTGGAACTCCTTCATCCAGAAACAGTCGAAATGGAACACGTGCAACGGAACGTCGCGGTCAACCATGCCTTGAATGAAGCTGGTCACGGTTTCCTCGTCATAGCTTGTCGTGAACGAGGTGCTCAGCCAGAGACCGAACGACCACGCTGGTGGCAACGCGGGTCGACCCGTAAGCGCTGTGTATCGGCTTAGAACATCCTTTGGCGACGGTCCGTAAATGATGAAATACTCTAGGTATTCTCCTGGCACGCTGAACTGAACTCGTTCCACGTTTTCGGACGTAACCTCAAACGAAACCCGTTCGGGGTGGTTAACGAAAACGCCGTAGCCTCGATTGGTCATGTAGAAAGGCACGTTCTTGTAAGCCTGTTCGGTGCCTGTCCCGCCATCCTCGTTCCACATCTCCACTGTCTGACCGTTCTTCACGAAAGGCGTGAACCGCTCTCCGAGACCGTAGACGCATTCGCCGACGCCCAAAGCAAGCTGCCCGAAGGCGTATCGTCCCTCGTTCGTGTCCATGACGCCCATGCCCCGCGAACCACTGCTGGTGACAACCCGGTCACCGTCTTTGAACGTTATCTGCCAGCCGCCAGCTTTTTCGACACGTACCGTCAAGCGTCCGCTGGTCAACGTTGTGGCTTGAGCATCGTCGTGGACTTCGACTTTTGGTGCTGGTTGCAGTTTCAGTTGAAATTCTGGTTTTTTGTGAAGCTTCCCCTTGTGATGGCAGATTTGGACTTTTATGATGTTAGGCATTGGCGAAGAGAAACGAACAGTTAACAAAGGAAGGTCCAAGGTGTCAGCACGGTGAGCCAAACGTCTTGGTGCACCATACACGGTTAAGGCGTCCGATTCAACTTCTACCTCATGAACTTGAACGGGAAAAATGGGCGTAACTCCCGGTCGCATCAGCCAGAATCCGTCAGTAAACTTCATCTTTAAGCCTCCCAAACACCATTTAATTCAAGATTAATCTATAAAAGTCTGATTGACCGTTTACAAGTTCATTAATGGCTGAGGGTTTGCAGTTGAAAAGTCTGAATTTTTGCTGTGCGTGTGGCCAAAAGCTTGAGTCCAAGACTCTTCTTGACGGAAGCGTCGAAAAGTATTGTTCGCAGTGCGACCGAGTGTTTTTTGATGCGCCTTCGCCCACTGCGATTGTTGCGGTCATAAATGGCGACAAAATCCTTTTGACGCGAAGCGTCGGTTGGAACCATCCTTACTGGGGGCTGGTCGCAGGGCACGTGAAGACTGGCGAAACAGCTGAAGAAGCAGCTGTCCGAGAAGTTAAGGAAGAAGTTGGCTTGGACATCAAAAACTTGAGTATCCTCGGGACCTTCGCTTCCAAGGACCTTGACCTTTTAATGGTCGGGTTTAGGGCAGACTCAAAAAACATGGACATCAATATGTCTCAAGAACTGGAAAAGGCAGAATGGTTCAGTCTTGGCAATGATTTGCCTGTCCGTCCTTGTTCAATCGCAAGCCAAGTTATATCAAGGATTATGTCAAGCCACTAACCGAATGGCCTAACTAATAATTGCTGTCGTTTTGGATTGTGCGGCACCATAACCCAGTATGAAAGACTCGATAGTATAAGGACGTAAAGTAACTCTTAAATACGTGGAAAGATTCCATGCTAAAACGAACTCTGAAGTGGGAGGTTAACATACGTCCCTGAAGAACGACAGGCGCCTACTTATGCTTGACAAGTTCACGATGCAGCATCAACATCGGAAAGACGCCCTCCTCGAGATTCTGCATTATGCGCAGGAACAGTATGGTTACCTCGACAAGGACGTTCTTACACACATCTCTGATTCGCTGAACCTTCCCCCAAGCCACGTCTACGGGGTGACTACCTTCTATAACTTTTTTAAGCTGAAGAAGCCCGGAAGCCACATAGTCACTTTTTGTTTGGGAACAGCATGTTTCGTGAAAAGCGTTGAGGAAATCATTTCAGCGGTCGAGAGCGAGTTCAACGTCAAACGCGGGGAAACCAGAGCGGACGGGAAACTTTCCCTTTTCATCACCCGTTGTATAGGCGCGTGCGCGATGGCTCCGAACGCAATCGTCGACAACGCGGTCGTCGGAAAAGCCACGCCAGAATCGGTGGTTAACAGGATAAAATCGGTGCTTGGAGAAGAAAAAGTTGAAGCCGATTGACATAATTATGCTGGCGGAAAGGGACCTTGACCAGCGAAGGTCCTACAAATACAGAATAAACGTCTGCTGCTCCAGCGGCTGCTTACCCTTTGGTGCAGAAGATGTGCTGAAGGCTTTTGACGAAGCCGTAAAGGAGCTAGGAGTCGAAAAAGTCTGCAAGGTCGCCAGAACAGGCTGTTTCGGAACCTGCAGCGTCGGTCCAGCGGTCGTGGTGGAGCCAGGAGATTTTCTTTACCAAAACGTGACTTCTGAAAACGCTCGGGAAATAGTGAAAGAACACATCGTGAAGGGGACGCCCGTAAAGAGCCTGCTGTACACGAATGAGGCGTTCTTCAAGAAACAGTACAGGCTCATTCTGAAACATGCTGGAAAAATCGACCCGTTCAACATTGAAGACTACGTAGCCATGGGCGGCTATTCTGCGCTAATAAAGTGTCTAACCAAAATGACCCAGAAAGAAGTCATAGACGAGGTGACAGCCAGCGGCTTGAGGGGTCGAGGAGGCGCAGGGTTCCTTACTGGACAAAAATGGAGTTTCGTCGCAAGAGCCACTGGAAACCCAAAGTACGCCATAGCCAACTTGGACGAGGGTGATCCAGGAGTGTTCGCAAACCGAACGCTCGCGGAGGCTGATCCGCACGCCATCATTGAGGGTTTGCTGATCGCTGCGTATGTAACTGGAATTGAACAAGCCTACGTTTACATCAGGTCAGAATACCCGCTTGCAATCACAACCCTGAAGAAGGCGCTTGAACAAGCAAAATCGCTGAATCTCGTTGGCGAAAACATTCTTGAAACTCCTTTCAAGTTAGCCGTTGATTTGAGGCTTGGAGCTGGCGCCTTCGTGGCAGGCGAGGAGACAGCCATTTTGGCTTCCGTTGAGGGGGAAAGGGCTATGCCTCGTCCGCGTCCGCCGTATCCCGCAACCTCAGGCTTGTGGGCGAAACCGACCCTTATACAGAACGTTGAAACCTTAGCCAACATCCCCCCTATAGTTTTGAACGGAGGAGCGTGGTTCAGCAGGATTGGAACGCCCAAATGCAGCGGGACCAAGTGTTTCTCTTTAACTGGGAAAGTTAACAGCCCTGGGCTCATCGAGGTGCCTATGGGCATAACTCTGAGGGAAGTCGTGTTTGACATAGGCGGAGGCGTCCCCAACAACAGGAAATTCAAAGCCGTTCTGGTGGGTGGACCTTCAGGCGGATGTTTGCCTGAGAGTCTTCTGGACCTGCCTGTTGACTACGAGTCTCTCACGAAGGCTGGCGCCATCATGGGTTCAGGCGGCATAGTCGTGATTGACGATAAATCGTGCATGGTGGACACCGCAAAATTCTTCACCGACTTCTGCATCGACGAGTCCTGCGGCAAATGCGTCCCATGCAGGTCGGGTCTCGCCAAGGTTCAGGGTATTTTTGAACGCATCGTGCAGGGCGAAGGCAGGCTGGACGACATGAACGTGCTGGAGGAAGCTGGCAACTACATAAAAGAGGCCAGCCTGTGCGGGCTTGGGCAGACGGCTCCGAACCCAGTTTTGACGACCCTGCGGTACTTCAAGGACGAATACGTTCAGCACATTGTTCACAAGCAGTGTTCAGCGGGAAAATGCTTCAAAAAAGAATAGAGGAGCAAAGTGAAACATGAGTGTAGGAACAATTAATCTGAAGATAAACGGGCAAGACGTTGCTTCTATAAACGGCGACACTATCCTTAAAGCAGCGAAGGAACATGGCATTAACATTCCAACATTATGCGAATTTGACGGCTTAACAAGCTTAGGGGGGTGCCGACTCTGCCTCGTAGAAGTTAAGGGGTCGCCGAAGCTTTTCCCTGCATGCACAACGCCCGTAAACAACGGAATGGAAGTCACAACAGAATCTGACAGGCTGAAGCTGTACCGTAAAATGACTCTGGAGCTTATTCTTTCTGAAAGGATTCATGTTTGTTCAGTCTGCGTGGCAAATAACAACTGTGAACTTCAGGACTTAGCCAACAAGTTGGGGGTTGACCACGTCAGGTTCGAACGTAACTGGAAATCGCGCA